>NZ_JAULUC010000011.1:0-207985 GCF_052851275.1 Burkholderia sp. SR8 | reverse complement strand
CTGCGAGGAACTTCGTGTTTCTCAGCAGCGCTGCGTTTTCAGCAGCAGAGAAGCGAGATTATCAACCGTTTTTTAAAACTCGTCAACAACTTTTTTAACTACTTCGTTGCGATGACTGCGGTTTAAATCCTTGTGCGATGGGGCTCTACAACCTGCCATCAACCGCACCGCTTCCCTTCTTTCCCCGCGCTGCGTTGCCGTCAGCGCGAAAGAGGCGTGATTCTATGCACGTGCCCCAGTCTCCGCAAGCCTTTTGTGAAAATATTTTTACAAGCGGGGCCCGCGACCGTCGAGCCGCCCCACGGGTAGCCATGGAAGCGGCTCGGTACCAACTTCGCCCGATAGCCGTTGAACAGCGCCGCCCGTATCGAGCGTAACGCTCCGTCGCTCACCTCCCCACCATCGCCCTCAGCACTCCATCCCGCCGGATCAGCCCGTGATACAGCGCAGCCGCAAAGTGCAGCAGGAATGTGGCGAAGAACAGGTAAGCCAACAACCGATGCGCGAGCCGAAGCCACGCGAACGTCACCGGATCCGCCGAAACCAGCGCCGGCAATTGCACGCCGCCGCCCAACGTCACCGGATAGCCGCCCGCCGACAGCATCGCCCACCCGATCAGCGGCATCGCGAGCATCAGCGCATACAGCAGCAGATGCGACCCATACGCGGCAACCTTCTGCCACCCGGGCAAATCCTCAGGCAACGCCGGCGGCTTCGACGAGAGCCGCACCACGATCCGCACGCAAACCAGCACCAGCACGGCAATCCCGATCGGCTTGTGCAAGGCCACCAGAAAATCGTGCCGGCGGGAAACCGACGCCACCATCCCCACGCCGACGAACAGCATCGTGAGCACCATCGCGGCCATCACCCAATGCAGCACCCTCGCCGGCAAGCTAAACGTCGTAGCAGACTTCATCACCGTCCCTCCGCACTCAATTGCGCCGCACCGGCGACGCCGGCCTCTTCACTCGTCCTGCGCAGATACGAATCCGCATACGCGGCCGACCGCGCCGCCAGCAACGGATCGCCCGATACCTGAATCCCCTGCGGCAGCACCGTCGGGTCGTAATTCACGTCGCGGCACGGCCCGCTGTCCTGCGGCTCCACGCGATCGAGCACGAGCGTGCCCGCGTCGATCGTCGTGCGCTGCGCGGGCCACGTCTTCGTCGCGTCGTCCACCGGGTCGCCGGGATCGGCCAGCGTGATCAGCAGTTTCCATTTCTGCGCACCGTCCGCGATGCGCCGCGTCAGGTCCTGCTGCAGCACGTTCGGATCCGCGGCCGTCGCGACGTCGCCGGCGCCGGCCGTCTGCTCAGGCACCACGCGCCACCGCACCGCCTGGCGCTTGCCGGCCGCGTCGACGAAGTAGAACGCGTTCAGCCCGTAATAGCTTTCGGTGACGTAGCTCGCGCTCGGCTTCGCACCCTTCACCCACGCGCGGAACGCGGCCGTCTCCGGATGCGCGCCGAAAAACGCCTTCACCTTCGCCGGATCGGGCTTGCCCGTCGCCGGATCCGGCCGCGTCGCAAGCATCTGCGCGTAGAACGCCTTCGGCGTCGCCACCGGAAACACCGGCATCGCGTTCATTCCGGTCCGCCATTGCTGGCCGTCGGGCGCGGTGAGCTTCAGCGCGAGGCTGCGGATCGGCACGCTGCTGTCCGGTGCATACGGATTCCCGCCCGGCAGCGCGAACCGGCCGACCACCGGCGTGCGCACCGCCTTGAAGAACGGCGCGACCGAATACGCGCTCGCCGCGCCGTTGCCTTCGAAGTAGCCGGTCACGCACACGCCCTTCGCGTGATTGCGCCGGAAACCCGGATGCTCGCCGCCGCCGGCCGTCTGCAGCGCGTCGACGAGCCGGTGCGGCGTCAGGCGCGCCGGCGCGAGCCATCCGCCGACATACCCGAACGCCACCGCCACGCCGGCCACCGCGCCGCCGATCACGGCCCAGCGCCACCACCCGCGCCCGGGCTCGCGCGGCGGCGAAGAAGAGGAAGATTGCTTCATGGATGCACTCCCGATCGTCTGATCATTGTCGAACGCACGTAGGACGCCGGCCGCGCCGCTTTATTCCAGCAAGGAATTTTTCGTATGCTGACGGAATAAGCGGCGCCGACCGGCGTCCTACGCGGCATCTCCACGCTTATCGGCTCGCGCCCCGGCCATGCCCTCAAACGCTCCCGACGACGACGCTTTGCGCGAACTCATTCCCCGGCTGCGACGCTTCGCGCTCTGGCTGGCGCGCGACGTCCACGCGGCCGACGATCTCGTCCAGTCGACGCTCGAGCGCGCGCTGTCGCGCTGGACGGGCCGCCGCGACGACGCGTCGCTGCGCAGCTGGCTGTTCACGATCCTTTACCGGCAGTTTCTCGACGGCAAACGCAGCGCGAAGCGCTATGCGTGGCTGCTCGGGCGAATCCGCACCGATGACGCGCCGCACTGGCCGTCTGCCGAACGCGAAGTGGCCGCGCGCGCGACGCTCGAAGCGTTCGGCCGCTTGTCCGACGAGCAGCGCAGCCTGCTGCTGCTCGTCGCGATCGAAGGCTTCACGTATCGGGAAGTCGCCGACCTGCTCGACGTGCCGATCGGCACCGTGATGTCGCGCCTGTCCCGCGCGCGCCAGGCGCTGCGCCAGCTCAGCGACGGCGAGCTCCCTGCTCCTTCTCTCCGCTTGATGAAATGAACAACCTCCGTCCCGACGAACACGATCTCCAGGCCTACGTCGACGGCCAGCTCGACGACGACGCGCGCGCCGCGGTCGAGCGATATCTCGCGCTGCATCCGGAGAGCGCGGAACAGGTGAGGCAGTGGCAGCAGGATGCGCAGCGGTTGCGGGCTGCGCTCGAAAGCGTACGGATGCCTGGCGAGAATTCCGAGCTCGATCCGGCGGCGATTCGGGCTCGGCGTGCGGAGCGCTCGAGAGTGCGGTTCGCGATGGCGGCTTCGTTCGTGTTCTGTATCGGACTCGGGACGTTCGGTGGATGGCAAGCGCGCGGATGGAACGCGCCGCCGCCCATCGCGCCGATGAGCGATGCGATCGAGGCTTACCGGATGATGGTGGTCGATCAGGCCGCGAAGGTGGATTTCCGGCCGACGAGTGCGGGCGATTTGCAGCGGTGGCTCACCCGACGCGTCGGTGCGTCGGCGCGGCTGCCGGATTTGAGTGCGGCCGGGTTCAGGGCGGTTGGCGGGCGGTTGTTTACGACGGACAGCGGGGCGACTGCCGCGATGGTGCTCTATCAGGATGATGCCGGGCGGACGCTGAGTTTCTATCTCCGGCCGGCGGAATCGAAACATCGGCTGCTGCCGGCCGGGCAACGCGTGGATGGGGCGTTGCTTGCGCGGTATGGGTCGGTGGATGGGCTCAATTATGCGGTGGTCGGGCCGGCCGGGAGTCTCGGGGAGAAAGCGGTCGTGGAGGCGCTCGATCAACAGACCTGAGTGGTACGATGCGCGCCCGGTCGACGGTCGTTGGTGGTCGGCGGCTCCTTTGGCGGAGCGGCTCGGCGGGGCTTGAATGTACTTGCGCTCACCCGTTGATCGCACAGCGTTTCGACTGACTTTGCCGGTTGGTTTTCCACATCGATCAAGTGGTGCTCCATGCCGACATCGGTCGGTTCGCTCACCGTTGAGCCTGCACAGCATTTCGGGTCATTTTGAAGTGCGATGTCCACAGCCCGTGAGATAACGCGACCTTCCGCACCGAACTCGCTTACCTTCTCCCGTTCGATGCACAGCGATTCGACTGGTTGGTGTGCGAGTTGTCCACATACGGGCTGCCGGCAAGCGCACGAAGGCGGTCTCCAGGACGAGCAGCGTCGCGGTATCCTCAACGCCACCGACTCGTCCAGCGACGGCTCCCTCAGTGCATTCGTGTTGCCCACCGGCTACAAGACCTTGACCAGCCGCCACGTCACCCAGTGCACCTTCAAAGAGCCCAAATTGTCCTTGACCAGCATGTCCGGCATCGGGGCTCCGCGGTCGACGCGGATGGTTTTACCTCCATACTCGTCCGTGTGCCACTCTCCCGAAACCGGACAGATTTCCCCTGTGCGAATCGGTGCCACATTACGAGGCGCCAGCGGCTCCGGCCTTTGTTCGCGCGTCAAAAAGTACTGAGACTCGTCCGGCACGATGCCGTCCTTGTATCGGGTGTCTTCCCACAACAAACGCCAATGCGTGGATCGGAGCGTCACGTCGAACGTGTCAACGTCAACGTCCGAAAAACTGGGAGCGACCACGCCCGCAACGAAATAGTTGAAGCATCCGTTATTTCCGAACAACTTGGCGTCGAGCGGGATGACGCCGGAAATGCGACTTTGCTCAATGGTGACCGGCTCCCAAATGCCGTCGCACGGAACTGTCTGCCCCGACCGAATCACCGGACCAGCCGCGTCGGGTACGGCAGGCAACACGGCCGGAAACACGGGATAGTCGAGTTTGTAGAAGCCGTGGTCGTAATGTGCAGGATCGAGCAGCGAACTCGGCCACTCGAGACTTGCGACGTTTTCGTCGGACCACACCTCCAACGGTGCGTAGTCCATTTGAAATTGTGACGCACGCATCAATTGGTAAAGTGCGTCGACTTTGGGCGGGTAAGGAACTGCCTGGCCTCGCTCCCAATAATTGGGGTTTCTATAGAAATAGCGTCCCAGGTCGTTGAATTTACGGACCACTCGCTCCAGCGCTTGACCTGCACGCCATACGAAGCGTCGTCCCTTCCCGAGTTCAGCCACGCCCTCGTCATAGTCGCTCAGGATTTCGAAAATCGCGATTAGGTGATCCGCCTCCATCGCGTCCGGATCGCTCGCCGGCCATGTCTTGATAGCGACTTCATACGCGTCTGCGAATATCTTGAAGGCCTCGTATTTGGCTTTCCAGAGAGACCAACTCGTCAGACGCTGAAGCAACCAGAACACTTTGCGACGTGTAACGTCATCGTGCATATCGTATTTGTTCATCACTCTGCCCATCTGCTCAGTAGACGTACCCGGTCCGAAAATTATTGGGCATCATTTGCTGCGAATTTCATCGTGAGCCAGCTTCCTGGTGGATGCGGCGCCAGCATCTTCGGCGGTCTTCCCATAACCGAAAAGCTTTTCCACGTTTTCCCAATTCGTCTTGTAGAACTTGAAGACGACTCCGTTGACTTCCTTTTCATAGAAATCACCCAGCTTGCCACTCTTCATGTCCTCACCGATCGCTTTGATCGCCTCGTTGATGCCCGGTCCAAAGCTACCGAACAACTGGTCGCCTCCTCCTTCGAGATATTGCAGACGCCCCGCTTCCGTATCGTACTGCTCTGCAACCTTGCCCATCCAAAGCTTGGCCTCGGGCCAAAGCGAAGCTAGATTCTCAGGGAGATGCGCCACCGTCATGTAGCCGTTGGCATTGAATCTATCGAGGACCGCGCAAAACTCGCGCCACTCTTCTGCGGTTTCCGGGACCTTGCCCACGCCCCAGTACATGCCGCCCGCAAACGACTCGGTGCCAATGGCGCCAGCGTTACCAAATACTCGAAACACCCTTTTCCCGGCGAGTTTCGCGGCATCCCACGCGGCGATCGCACCATGAAACGACGCAATTGCCGAGTACGCCTCTTTTCCGGCAAAGACCGCCATCGGATCCTTCCTGCGAAAAAGGTCAGGCCACCCCTTCGCGATCCATGCGTCGTATTTCGCCCGTAACGCCGCAATCACGCGCTCGTCTTCGACGAGTGCCGGGTTCGCCCGATACTGCCCCTGCGGCAGCTTCCGCACTCGGACCTTCTCCTCCAGGACAGCTTCCGACTCCCGCTCTACCTTCGGCTTACCGCCCGTCGCAATCGAACGCTTCTCTCCGTCATAGGCGGCGTTCTTGAGCACACGAATCTTGTTCTCGAGTTCGTCGAGTGCCTTGGGAACCATCTTGTCCGCCATGCGCGGCAACTCGTCGAATCCACCGGCAACTGTCTGCAATTGCATTTGCCACGGATTCGGCAACATCCGGCCAACATGCGTATCCAGCACTTTATCGATCACGTGACGCATGTTCTCGCAGAAATCCTTCAGCCTTCCGAGGATCTGCGTCTGATATTGCTTCACATTCAGGGACCGCAACCACTTGAGCGCATCGCCATATCCCATCCGGTTCAAATAATGTACGACCTCCACCAGCAGCTTTTCGTCCTTCGCAACATCGCCGGTCGCGCGTAGCGCCAATCGACCCACGCCCTTGATGACACCGCCATACACGGGAATCAGCGCGAACACGAGAACGACCAGCAGAATCCACTCCGAGACTTCCTGGCGCTTCCGGGGATCGGTGCTCATTCCGATGCTTACGGCAAGCAGATCGCGCACGGCAGTCACGTCTCCAAGCACTGGAATCATGCCTATCGCCGCGTCTGTCAAAATCTGACTGATGGTCTGCTTTTCGTTGAACGCCCCCTGCATCGTTCCCCAGCACCATCTACCCACTTCCATTGAAGTTTTTTTGAAATCGTCAAGACCCCAGCTCACGCTCATGCCCCTTGGTGCTTCTTGATCAATGCATCGATATCGCTGTCAGAAAGCGACCCGCTCTTGAAGTCCGGATTCTTCGTGAGATTCTTGCGCGCATAGTCACGCGCATCCGGCCCGAGCTCGACTTTCACGATGCCCGCCGGCACATCCTCGAGATGCATCCTGCCCTGCGAATCCAGCACGCCTTGTCGCGTACCACCATCGGATAGTGTCGCGACATACTTGGCACCGCGAACCGGTTCATCGTCGTGGTAAAGGTATTGCAGGGCTGCAGCGTTCGTCGAGGTCGGCATCGCAGGCAACGGATAGGTCATGCTCGTCGGCCCCGCGAACGTATGCGATGCACCTTTGATGTCGACCTTGCCGGGCGCATGAACCTCGACGTTCCCATCCTTGATCCGGATGTACGCGCCGCCGCTCGTCAGCAGAATCCCCTGATCGGCCGCGATCTCAATCCGGTCGGTTGCAGACACAACCTTCACCGCCTTCTGCGCGGTCACCTCGACGTTGTCCGACTGCGCCTGGATCTCGACCTTGCCCTTGCCCGCGAACAGCTTCATCCCCGCGTTCTGCACGAACAGGCTCAGCTTCTGCCCGATGCTGCCAATCAGCGACTTGCCCGCCGCGACATGCACGCTCTGTCCGCTCGCGACGTTCACGTGATCGTTCGCAACCATATGCAGCGACTGCTGCGTCGACATCGCGATCCCCGACGGGCTGCCGAACAGCATCACCGGCTCCTTGAACGCATTCGCGCTGCCCGTGCCGCCGCCTGCCGTACGTCCGCCCGACGCGTTGCCCGACACACTGTCCTGCGTCGCGTCGGTGAACGCGCGCATCGTGTCGTGTGCGTCCTTCAGACTTTCCGCCTGATGCTGCTCGCTCACGCCCGACAGCGCTTCCACCAGGCTCTCGCCGTTCACGAGCTGCTGCTGCGCTTCCTTCACGTCGAGCGGCTGGCTGTTCGGCGCCTTCGGATGGGTGGTGACGTACAGGCCCTGGCTCGCGCGCACCGCGCCGTATGCGTCCGAGCGCAGGTCGAAGCCGCTGCCCAGATACGAGCCACGCGAATTGCCGTTCTGGTCGATCAGATAGCCGAGATGCAGCAGGCTGTTCGCGCTGCTGCTCAGCAGCTGCACGCGGTTCTGCCCGGTCGCGTCGTCCATCGCGAGATGGTTGTAGCCGCTGCCCGAATACTCTTTCGACCGATACCCGGACAGGATCCCGTCGCTATGCCATTGCGGCTGGTTCGCACCGTTGTACACGCGCCCGACTGCGAGCGGCCGGTCGCAATCGCCGCCCACATAGTCGATCAGCACTTCCTCGCCGATGCGCGGCACGTGCACGCCGCCGTAGCCGCCGCCGGTATCCGACTGAACCACGCGTACCCAGCACGATGCGTTCTCGTTACCGGGATTGATGCGATCCCACACGAACTGCACACGGATCCGGTTCAGTTCATCCGTATAGACTTCCTCGCCCTGCGGCCCGACGACGATCGCCGTCTCGAGATGCATCTTCGGCTTCTCGTGTTCGAACGGGCTGCGATACGGCACGCTCACGCGCTGTGCTTCGACTTCGACGAGATAGAAGCCGACCGAGCCGTCGTCGTGCGGCACCTGCAGCCCAGGCGTGTTCTCGTATCGAGCGCGTATCCGGTCGAGCACGCGCGTCAGGCTATGCGGGAAGTCCGAATCGCTACCAAGTACCGGCAGGTTGTTCTCGATCCACCATTCGACGCCGATCGCCGCGAATTCGCGCTGGTCGGCCGAATCGCGATCGTGCGCCGGATGATCGGCCAGTATGAAACGCCGACCTGCATCGATGCCGCGCACGCCGCCCGCCCCGAAGAAACGCTTCGCCCGAGACTCCCATTCCTCCATCCGAATCTTCGACAGATGGTCGCCGCGGGACTGGTCGAGATATGTGTAGCCGCCTGTGTACTCGTACACCTCGAGCTGGTCCGGCAATGCCCCTTGACCACCCATCGTCGGCAGCGACGTACCCTTGGGGTTCGCCGCCTGTGCCGGATTCTTGTAATCGAATGTGCGCGTCGTCAGGGTCACGCTCTGCAGCGTGCGCGTACCCGACCATTGCGTGAAAGCGTCGGCTTCACCGGCTGCGCCTCCGTGGTCGAAGCGCACGGTTTCTGGCGACAGCGGCGCGAACGCCTGCAGGTTGTCGGTGATCACGAGGGTATGCGACTTGCCATCATCGCCCTGTTGCCACGTGCAGTAGAGCCCTTCGTCTTCCATCAACCGATGCACGAAGTTCCAGTCCGTTTCACTCTGCCGCGTGAACGAGCGGTTCGGCAAAGGTTGCGACAACGAAAATCGGAACTGTCCGCGCGCTTCCGGATGCATGTTCAGCACATCGGAGATGACTTCCTCCGCGTTCTGCTCGATCCAGATCTTCTCGTCCCGGCGGAACCGAAGCACATGCATCCATGCATGAAGTTCCAGCTGATAGGTCGTGAGCCCGCCATTCGCGCCCAGTCGACGAGCGGTATATACGTTGCCGCTGATGGGCCGGTAGGAGTTGTCGGCCTGCTGGATCCAGAGCGTCGCTGGCTGTGCGATCAGCTTCTTGAGTTCGATACCACTGTCGCTCGATATCACATCGAGCGTGAACGAATAGTCTCGACCGATTCGCGATCGACCCACCGCTCGCTGTACAGCGAGTGCGTTGGGTCCGAGCGGCGTATCCAGCTTGAGCAAACGATCCTGCTGAAGCAAGCCACCGCGAATCGCGGCAGCGATATCCGGCATGTTCATGATTCTGCCCTTTTTTATTTCAGCACCCTCGGATGGTGTCTGTCCTGCATTCGCGCGGGATTTTACCGCTTTGTCAGGGCTTTACTGTCAATCATCGTAGGCGGGAACGTTGAGAATATTGAAGTCGGTGCCGTGCTTCAGATTTTATCGAAAGCTGCCGTCCGTGCTTCCCACACCGACCACCTCGTCCAGCGCCGTTCACCGTCGTCATCCAGCTTCCTTCTTCAGCCATTCACCGATTTCCGCGATGTCCTCACCGGACAGCCGGCCGACGCGCTCGACCGACACCGCGTGGTCGAGATCGAACTTCATGTTGAATCGCTCTCCGTTGTAACGGCGACACCGGACTTGTGCTTCCGGTATCGATACACGTTGCTCGAACACGATATCGCCCGAGTGCTGCTGCATCCGGTGTACGACGGTATCGATATCGAGTGTGTCGAGTCGGTCGATGAGGAGTCGGCCATCTGTGGTGAGCCGGTCTGTCGGTCTGGCATTCAGAGTGCCGACGATTCTACAGACCAGGCAGTTCGCCGATCGGCCGCGGGCCTCACAGCGTGCCGATCGGGTTGTCCATCCGCTGCACGCAGTGCCTATCCCGCCCGGTTCACAGTCGCGGGACTGTGCTTATCCAAAGGTGCTAACAGAGTTCGTATACATACGTAGTGATAGTTAACAAGCGCGCGGCCTCACAGTGGATAACCGGCGTAACGCACTGAATTTTCAGGACGAAGCGGATTGCATAACCACCCCCATTGCACAGGCAAATCTCTGTGGAGCACAGAACAACTTTTCGTCGATTCACAGCGGCGGCAACATATCCTCAATCGTTCCACTGTGAATCCAGAGGCTTGTCGGACGGTTATCCAGAGGGGAATGTGGATAACGTCACAGCGCATCGACGCGTTTTGCTGTGACGAGCGCGCGTGACGCTGGCACCCTCAGCATCGCGGCTACCCCTCGATTGGCAGCGTCGCCACGCGCGCGATTCAAAAAAATTCACGAAGGGGCTTGTGCTGCCCCAAAACCCTCTCTATAATTCGCGGCTTCTTAGGCTCGTAGCTCAGTTGGTTAGAGCACCACCTTGACATGGTGGGGGTCGTTGGTTCGAATCCAATCGAGCCTACCAACGAACAAAATGAAGGGGTCCGGCAGCACGCATTGCCTACAGGCAATCCGGCTTGCCAAACATACAAACGCCACGCGGCAACATCGCGTGGCGTTTTTCTTTTTGCGGCCGGAACCACATGAGCCACGCCGCCGCATCATGCGACACACGGACGGCGTCGCATCCTTATCCGATCAGCTCGCGCACAATTCGACAGCCAACGTGCGCCGGGTAGAATCGTCAGCGCATCATCACGAGATCCTGCAGCGCTGCCTGCGCGTGTCTCGAGTTCAATCCATCAAAACGACAACGCGCGATCCGCGCAACTGAGAGAGCACGACCATGTCCGAGGTCACGACCATCGCATCGTCCGCGAGCAATGACGAAATCGCCGCGTACGTCGGCAAGAAGGCCGACTGGTTCGAGAAGAAATGGGCGATCGCCGCCGCACGGAAGAACCGGCTGTCCTGGAACTGGGCGGCCTGCCTTCTCGGGCCGGTCTGGATGGCGTACCGCTGCATGTACCGGCAGGCGGCCGCCGTACTCGGCGCGTCGCTCGCGATCACGTTGATCGAGCTGCTGTATTTTCCCCAATCCTTTGAATCGACCACGCTCGACCCGATCACGATCGCGATCGCAGTGACGCTGGGCTGGTGCGGAAACGGCCTCTACAAGACGCACGTCGAGCGCCGGATCGAAACGCTGCGGCCGAGTGCGACGCCCGGCGCATCGTTTCTCGCGCTCCTCGAAGCGCAGGGTGGCACGAACTGGCTCGCGGCGCTGGGCTTCGCCGTTGCGACGCCCGTGCTCGGCTACGCGTTGCTCGTGATTCGCAATGTCGTGGTCGGGATGGGGTGAGCGCGGCAACGCGCGATAAAGATGGAGGAAGCAGGGCGGCGCCGCCGTTCCCGGCATCGGCCGCGCTGCCGCACTCAATGCAGATGCTTCAACTTGTCAGGATTGCGCACGACATAGATCGCGACGATCTTCCCGTCATCGATCTCGAGCGCGGTGGTCTGCAACTCGCCGTCGGCTTCCAGCGTGACGAACCCGGGCAACCCGTTGATGAACCCGGCCCGCACGAGCTTCGACGCATGCGTGACGAACAGTTCCGCCAGGTATTCGTGCACCTTCATCACGCGCTCGAACCCGAACACCGGCTTGCCGGCGGCCGTGCGCTTGCCGCCGCCGTCCGAATGCAGGCTCACGTCCTCGGCGAGCATCGCGCCGAGCGCGCGCATGTCGCCGCTGCGTGACGCCGCGAAGAACGCCTCGGCCAGCTCGATCCCGCGCTGCTTCTCGACATGGAACCGCGGCCGTGCCTCGCGCACGTGCGTGCGCGCCCGCGCGGCGAGCTGCCGGCATGCAGCCGGGTCACGCTGAATCGTCGTCGCGATCTCGTCGAACTCGAGGCCGAACACGTCGTGCAGCAAAAACGCCGCGCGCTCCAGCGGCGACAACCGTTCGAGCGCGAGCATCAGCGGCAGCGTGACGTCTTCCTGCTCGTCTTCGTCGACGACAGGCTCGGGCAGCCACGGGCCGATATAGGTCTCGCGCTGGTGCCGCGCGGACTTCAGCTGGTCGAGGCACATGCGTATCACCATGCGCCGCAGGAACGCCTCGGGCACACGCACCTCGGCGCGATCGACGTCCATCCAGCGGATGAACGCCTCCTGCACGATGTCCTCGGCATCCGCGACGGAACCGAGCATCCGGTACGCGACGCGGATCAGCGTGCGACGCAGCGGGTCGAAGCTTGCCGCGGCATCGGCCCGGTCTTCGGCGCTGCTAGCTGCCGGATCGAGGTTGGTCATCAGGCGACCATCTTCGCGGCAGCGGCTTTCGCCTCGGCCGGATCGACCCACAGCCCGAAGCCGACGGCCAGCCGGTTCCAGCCATTGATCACGTTGATCATCAGCGTGAGCTTCACCTGTTCCTCCTGGCTGAAGTGGTCGTTGAGCGCCGCATACGCGGCTTCGTGCGCGCCGTGGCCTTCCGACAGCCGCGTGAGCGCATCGGTCCAGCCGAGCGCCGCGCGTTCGCGGTCGGTGTAGCAGGGCGCTTCGCGCCACGCGGCCAGCAGGTGGATGCGCTGCTCGGTCTCGCCTTGCTCACGCGCCTCGACGGTGTGCATGTTAAGGCAGTTCGCGCACGCGTTGATCTGCGACGCGCGGATCTTGACCAGCTCGATCAGCGTCGGCTCGAGGCTCCCGGCCGCGGCGACCGATACGGCCATCCAGTTCTTCATCAGCGCGGGCGCAGCGGCAAACGGATTGAGTTTGGCAGTCATGGTTCCTTCTCCTTTCGTGTGGGTTCCGCTGATATGACGAGCGAGCCCCCCGCGTGTGTGACATCGGCGCAAAAAATTTTCAAAAGCAGGGAAGGACGGGGCGGCCAGAGAAGTAGTCCGGCGCGCCGAAGGCCGCGGCGCCCCCGTGCTGCCCTCGCGCTGAACGGAGCGGGTATCAGCGGCTACGACGTCGCTTTCCCGGCAGACCCCGGCCATCGGACCTTTCATGCGCACCGCGCGGCTGTCATGAGGCGTCGGTAGTGTCGAGGTGGAGGCACGCACCTTGCGCTCAGCCGCCGAGCGCCGCGCGGACAGGGACCCCGCGGTTCATCCCGCAGGCAGCCCGCGCAATTCGAATCCTTTCATTTTTCTTTCGCTTTTGTTTCACCCGAAATCCGATTCGCGACGTTCACGTTTCTGGCCCATACTGTTCTGCACGGGCAGATGCAGTGACGCCGCATTCGCGGCCCGGTGCGCGCGCCGGTTGCCCGACGACGCAGCAACGAAGGTCGCACGTCAGCCGCGCGCATCCGAGCGCAAGGCTTTCCTTTTTCCGGCAACGCAACGCAGCGAATCGCGACGTGGACGGTAAACCGATGAGCCTCCTTGCATCCGAGCTTCAGCGCCGTTACCAGGACGTGCGCTCCCATAGCGTCGCATTGACCGCGACGCTGTCCGCCGAAGACCAGGCCGTGCAGTCGATGCCCGACGCGAGTCCGGTGAAATGGCATCTCGCGCATACGACCTGGTTCTTCGAAACGGTCGTGCTGATGCGCCGCGTGCCCGGCTACACGCCGTTCGACGACGCATTCCAGTTCCTCTTCAATTCCTATTACGAAGCGCTCGGCCCGCGCCATCCGCGGCCGCAGCGCGGGCTGCTCACGCGTCCGTCGCTCGACGAAGTGCACGCGTACCGGCAGCACGTCGACGAAGCGATGCTGCGCGCGCTCGCCGGCACCGATCCGGCGCTGCTCGCCGCGAGCGCGCCCGAGATCGAGCTGGGCCTGCATCACGAGCAGCAGCATCAGGAACTGATCGTCACGGACATGCTGCATGCGTTCTCGTGCAACCCGCTGAAGCCGGCGTTTCGGCCGCGCGGCGGCGCCGACATGCACGCCGGCGCCGCACTGGCCGCAGGCGACGCCGGTCCGTTGCGCTGGCTGCATCAGCCGGGCGGGCTCGTCGAGATCGGCCACGACGGCGACACGTTTTCGTTCGACAACGAGCGTCCGCGCCATACGGCGCTCGTGCGTCCATGCGAGATCGCGAACCGTCTCGTGACGAATGCGGAATTCGCGGCGTTCGTCGCGGACGGCGGTTACGAACGGCCCGAATACTGGCTGTCCGACGGCTGGGCGACGGTGCAGCGGGAAGGGTGGTTTGCGCCTGCGTACTGGCTGCCGGCCGACGACGTCGGCGCTGCAGCACGCGCGCGTGGGTGGCGCACGTTCGGCCTGCACGGCGTCGAGCCGCTCGCGCCGGATGCGCCGGTGTGCCACGTGAGCTTCTATGAAGCGGCGGCGTACGCGGAATGGGCGGGCGCACGGTTGCCGACCGAATTCGAATGGGAAGCCGCGTTCGGCCTCGATGGCCTTCAGCAGATGCTCGGGCACGTGTGGCAATGGACGCGTTCGTCGTACGAGCCGTATCCGGGCTTTCGGCCGCTCGCCGGCGTAGCGGCCGAATACAACGGCAAGTTCATGGTCGGTCAGCAGGTCCTGCGCGGCAGCAGCATCGCAACGCCGCCGGGGCACGAACGGCCGACGTACCGCAATTTCTTTCCGCCGGCCGCGCGCTGGCAATTCACGGGAGTGCGACTTGCGCGAGACGTCTGACCTGACGGCCACGAGCGGTGGCCTGCAACCCGCCCGCGATACGCGGCCGAGCGCGTTCGAGCGCGACCTGATCGACGGACTGTCGCGCACGCCGCGCAGCATCTCGCCGAAATACTTCTACGATGCGGCCGGCTCCGCGCTGTTCGACCGCATCTGCGAACTGCCCGAGTACTACCCGACGCGCACCGAACTCGGCATCCTGCGCGACCGTGCCGCGGAGATCGTGCGGCGTGTCGGCCCGCATGCGGACATCGTCGAATTCGGCGCGGGCTCGCTCGAGAAGATCCGCGTGCTGCTCGACGCGTGCGCGGCCAACTACGCGAACGCGCCGGCACGCTACGTGCCGATCGACATCTCGGCCGACTACCTGCACGGCGCGGCCGCGCGGCTGCGTGCCGCGTATCCGTGGCTCGACGTCGCGCCGATCGCGGCCGACTACACGAAGGCCGAACAGCTGGCCGAGCTGACGGAAACGCCGCGGCGACGCATCGGCTTTTTCCCCGGTTCGACGATCGGCAACTTCTCGCCGGAGGAAGCCGATGCGTTCCTGCGCGATGCCGCGCGGCTGTTGCGCGGCGGCGGCCTGCTGGTCGGCGTGGATCTGGTGAAGGACGAGCGCACGCTGCATCACGCGTACAACGACGCGCAGGGCGTCACCGCGCAGTTCAACCTGAACCTGCTCGCGCGCGCGAACGCAGAGCTCGGCGCGGACTTCGATCTCGACGCGTTCTCGCACTGCGCGTTCTACGAGCGCGAGCGGCAGCGCATCGAGATGCATCTCGTCAGCGATATCGCGCAGACGGTGCACGTGCGCGGCCACGCGTTCCGCTTCGACGCCGGCGAGCGCATTCATACGGAGAATTCGCACAAGTTCACGATCGACGGTTTCCATGCGATTGCGCGGCGCGCGGGATTCGAGCCGGACACCGTATGGACCGATGCGGACGACCTGTTCAGCGTGCACTGGCTGCGCAGCGTCGACGATATCCGCGCGTAGCGCCGTCGCGTACCGCGCATACGGGCGCGTGCAGTTCGCATGCTCGCTGCGTGGCCGGCTCGATTTCCGGCAAAAATTCCCGCTTTCACCGATTCGACGCACCGTCGCCACGGCGTGTCGAATCGCGCGTCTTCCTTGCCCCGCAACGCTTTGCGCGCGCTGGTAAACGGCCGTTACCGGTCTCGCAGACCGGTTTCACCTGTGTCTGCCCGCGATGCCTAGACTCCCAACCGTAGTCACATCAAGCACGACACGTGCAGGGAGTCGCGAAATGAGCAAGAAACTTATTCTCGGTGCAGTTCTCGGTGTAGCGGCGCTGGCAGCTTCGGGCGTCGCATCGGCTCACGTCGACCTGTCGGTCGGGATCGGCGTGCCGGGCGTCTACACGGCGCCGGCACCCGTCTACGTCGCGCCGCCTCCGCCGGTGATGTACGCACCGGTCGGCTATCGCGACGACGACTGGCGTGCGCGTCAGTGGCGTGAACACGAGTGGCGCCGCCGCGAATGGCGCGAGCACGAGTGGCGCGAGCGCGGCTGGCGTGACGGCGACGGCTGGCGCGGCCGCTGGGACTGAAGCCCGGTGACCGGCCGGCGGCGACAGCACTGATCACGACGACAAGGAGAGTGATCGCATGAATCCCATTCGACACATCAGGTTGTGCGCAACGGCCGCAGTCGTTGCGTTCGCAACGATCGGCAGCGCGCATGCGGCGGGCTGCATGAAGGGCGCGGTGGTCGGCGGCGTCGCCGGTCACTACGCGGGACATCACGCCGTGGCCGGCGCGGTCGGCGGTTGCGTGGTCGGCCACCACCTGGCGAAGAAGCACGAGAAGGAGGAGGCTGCCCAGCGCAAGGCAGCCGCGCACGACGACCAGGCGTCGCAGTAACCGCGTTCACCGGCGGAACGGCGAACGCCGGTTCCGCCTTTCAAATCCCTTGTTCGACGGTGTCGGCCGCGTATTCCGCGCACGTGGCCGACACACCGGAAATTGATCTGACGAATGCGCGCCGCGCGCGCCGTTACGATCATTTACAACGCCGCGCAGCGCGGAAATCGCGCGTTCCTAGAATGCAAGCATTCAAACGCGCTCCAGGGAGCAAACAATGAAAACGCAACGATATCTGTCCGTACTGGCAGCCGTGCTGCTCGCGCTCGGTGCCGTCTCCGCGCATGCGGCGGGCGGCGGCAATGGCGGTGGTGGCGGTGGCGGCAACGGTGGCGGTCATGGCGCAGGCGGCATGGGCGGCAACGCGGGCGGCATGTCCGCGGGCCACATGAGCGGCCAGGCGCTGAGCAACTCGAACAGCTTCAGCGCGGGCGACCGCGACAAGGGCCTCGCGCGCGCAGCCGATCGCTCCGACACGATCGCAGACCGTGCGGGCACGCAGCCGGGCAAGGGGCATACGCACAGCCATACCGCGCATACGAAGACGTCGATGCATCACGCGCATCGCAACGCGTTCGGCCGCACGCTGTAAGCCGGCGCATCCGGCATCGAGAAGGGCGCTTCGGCGCCCTTTTTTCATCGCGGCGGCACCTGTGCGTGTCGCGGCGGAACGTCGAACCGACCCGATTTGCAACCAGCCGTAACCGCGTGCGTGAGCGCCCGACAATACGAAGCGCTTTCAGCGGGATGACAGCCGGATTCATCGTGTCGAAGCGGGCAGCCGGGCCGCGCATGAAAAAAGGGCGGCTCGACGCCGCCCTTCGTTTCAGCGCGCCGCGCCCGCCAGCGGCGGCGCAACGGATGCAGGCTCGAACAGCGCATCGACCTGCCTGACGCGCACGAAGCGCGCCGCATCTTCCCCGTCGACCAGCGCACGGAAATGCGCTTCGCCGCAGGCGAGCTTCGCGCGCTCGTGCTCGCTCGCGACGTCGCCGTCCGCATTCGGCGTATCGACGACGAAGTACAGCCGCTCGCCGCCATCCTGTTCCGCGAGCACGGCCCAGTCCGGGTGATAGCTGCCGAGCGGCGTCGGCACGCGGAACCACGCAGGCAGCTTCGCGTACAGCTTCACGCCGTCGTGCGCTTCGAGCGCATCGGCGAACGCGCGCTCCGCGTCGGTCTCGCACACGACCGCCTCATGGATCGACTTGCGCGCATCGAGCCGCAGGCTGCGCAGATAACCGGTCAGCGCCTCGCTCTCGAACGACTCGAGCGCATGCACGTGGCGCTCGCCGAGCTTGCGGTATGCGATGCCCGCGACCAGCGCGAGCCGCTTGCAGCGATTGATCGCATCGGCGGCCAGCGCGATGAACTGCTGCGGATTCACGCGGAAATCGTCGAGCCGGCCGCTGTCGGCGAGGATCGTCGCGAGCGAACGGCGCGTGAGCTGCGTGCGGTCCTGCAGTTCGGTGAGCAGGTCGGGCAGCGGCAGCTCGCCTTCGTCGATCAGCACCGTGCCGGCGCCGGCGACTTCGATCGCCTCGATGCCGGCCTTGCCGATGTCGATCTCGGCCTTGCGCCACTGCAGCCGCGCACGGGCGATGTCCGGTGCGTCGCGCAGCGCGGCCGTGCAGTCGCGCACGAGCTTCGCGTTGTCGAACTCGACGCTGTACACGGTGCGATGGCGGATGCGGTCCCACAGCGCGCGGAAGTCGTCGCCGAACACGACGGCCTTGCCCGACGCATCGCGCCGCAGCGCGATCGCGCGACGCTCGTCCGCATTGCGCACCGCGAAGCGGCCCGACAGCTTGCGCAGCGTCGCGACGATCGGCGCGCGCAGCGCCTCGAACGCTTCCGGCAGCACGAGCGCGCTCTGGCGCAGCGCATCCTTCAGCCGATCGAGCACCTTGCCCTGCGCGTCGACGTAGCCCTGCTCGCGCAGATGGTTCCACAGCACGCGCGACAGCTCGATGCCGAGCGCATGCGCGGGCCCGTCGCCTTCCTGCACCGGCAGTGCCGCGAACTGGTGTTCCTCGACGATCCCGAAACGGATGCCGGTGTCGGCCTCGATTTCCTTCTGCAGATTCTCCGCGAACGACTCGTAGCGCTCGGTCGCGATCACGGTGAGCGTGTTCACGCCCGGATCGCGCACGCGTTCGCCGTCCTGGTCGACCGCGAGCCGCAGCCCGCGGCCGAGCGTCTGGCGGCGCTCGCGTTCGGTCTGGATGTCGCGCAGCGTACAGATCTGGAACACGTTCGGGTTGTCCCAGCCTTCCTTCAGCGCCGAGTGCGAGAAGATGAACTTCAGCGGCGTGTCGAACGACAGCAGCGCTTCCTTCTCGCGCATGATGAGGCCGTACGCGCGTTCCGCGTTCTCGCGCGCCGCCGCGCTGCTTTCGCTGGTGTCGGTCCAGCCGCCCTTGCGGTCGATCGAGAAGTAGCCGTTGTGCGCGCGCTCGACCTCGAGCGCGACGTCGACGCCGTCGAACAGCGCACGATAGGCCGGCACACGCGCCGCGCGCGCATATTCCTCTTCGAAGATCAGCGCGTACTCGCCCTTCACGGGCATTCCGTTCTCGTCGTAGCGGCGATAGCGTTCGACCGAATCGACGAAGAACAGCGACAGCACCTTCACGCCGCGCTCGGCCAGGCGCAATTCCTTGTCGAGATGCTCGCGGATCGTGCGGCGGATCATCTCGCGCTGCACGGCGAGCGTGTCGATGTCGCCGAACGCTTCGCCGAGCGACAGGAACGCCTCGCCTTCCGGATGGCGCAGCTCGACGTATTCGGCGCCCTTCACCGCATGCACTTCGCCGATCCGCAGCCCGGCGTACAGCGCACGCCGGGTCAGCCGTTCGAGATCGTCGCCGTCGGTCGCCGATACGATCTGGCGCTTCACGCCGGCCGCGGTCGCGACGTCGAGCTCGATGCGCGCGCTGATCGCGCCGCGCCGGTTCGACACGCCGACGAGCCGCACGTACGGCTTGTTGTGCGCGTCCTCGACGATCGCCGAGGCGATCTCGATCTGCTTGACGAGCTTGCGCTCGTACGCGTCGACCGCATCGAGCCGGTACACCATGTGGTGGCGGTCGACGTGCGTGGCCGAATAGCGCAGCGTGCAGAGCGGCGCCATCGCGGCGAGCGCTTCGCGGCCGCGCCCCTCGAGGCCGCCGTCCACGCTCTGCGGCTCGTCGACGATCACGATCGGCCGCGTCGCGCGGATCAGGTCGATCGGTTTCTCGCCGCCGGTCTTCTCGCTGTCCTTGTAGAGGTTGTTGATCTCTTTCTTGTTGATCGCGGCGACCGTCATCACCATGATCTGGATTGCCGCGCTCGCCGCGAAGTGGCGCACCTGACCGAGCTTCGCGGAGTCGTACAGGAAGTAGTCGTACGGCACGCCCGCGTACAGCGCGCGGAAATGATCCTCGGTGATCGACAGCGTCTTGTGCACGCCTTCCTTGATCGCGATCGACGGCACGACGATCACGAACTTCGTGAAGCCGTAGCGGCGGTTCAGCTCGAAGATCGTGCGCAGGTACACGTAGGTCTTGCCGGTGCCGGTCTCCATCTCGACGGTGAAGTCGCGCGAGCCGGGCAGGCCGGACGGCGGCAGCCCGCCGCGCAGCTGCACGTCGGCGAGATTGCGCGCGAGCGCGTCGTCGGTCAGCGACAGCCGGTTGCCGACGCCTTGCTCCGACACCGCGAAGCCGAGCGAGCCTTGCGCGGCGGCGGTCGTGCCGGGTGCGGCATTCGCGAGCACGCTGAAGTCGCCGCGATACGACTCCTGGCCGCGAAACAGGTCGCAGACGGCGTCGATCGCTTCGCGCTGGTAGTCGAGATCCGCTTCGAAATGCAGCCGCATCACAGGCTCCGCACGCGCTTCACGCCGTGCTGTTCGAGCAGCGCGGCGAGATTGAGCTTCGCGACGTCGTCGACGAAACCGCTGTCGCGGAACAGGCACGTCACGTCGCGCGTCGCGCCGGTCGCATCGAGCAGGTCGACGATGCCGTCGGCGAGCGGGCCCGCGTCGTCGCGCGACAGCCGCGCATCGAAGCACGCGACGATCGCGCGGCCGATCAGGTGCACGGTCTTGCCGGCGACCTGGTGATGCTCGACCGGCGTGCACAGGTCGAGGCCGAGCTTCAGCGTCAGCTCGGCGAGCAGGTCGTCTTCCGTGCGGCCCGTCTTCACGTGCTCGACGGACGCGAACAGCGCATGGTCGAAGTCGTCGCGGCGCGGATCCCACTCGATCACGTTGGTCGTGTCGAGCCGGTATACGCGGAACCCGAGGTCGCCATAGCTTTCCGGATAGTCGCGCGCGACCTGCTGCGCGGCGCGGCGCAACCGCTCCTTGGTGATTTCCGCGAGCGTCAGCGGCTTCTTCAGCTTCGCGCAGAAATCGGCGGCGGCCAGCTGCGTCTTGTCGCGGCGGTCCAGCGCTTCCGGCAGCTGCACGAGGATGTAGCGGCGCGCGCCGCCGTCGGTCGCGTTCACCTGCATCACCGCGTGGCCGGTCGAGCCGGAGCCCGCGAAGCAGTCGAGCACGATGTCGTCGCCGCGCGTGCACCAGCCGATCACGGCCGCCGCGAAGTCGACCGGCTTCGGCTGGTCGAACGGGATCCCGAGCGTTTTCAGCAGCGCGTCGTCGGAGCCCGCGAACGGCAGCACCGACGGCACGTTCTCGTACATGTTCTCGTCGAGGTAGTAGATCCGCTGCGGCTGCGTGGTTTCGTCCGGGCCGAATTCGATCTGGCCGCGCTCGATCAGCGCCTGCATCGTCGCCGGCGGATTGCGCCAGCCGCGCGCCGGCATCGCGCACGGCTTGCCGGTGACCGGGTGGATCAGCGGCGTGAAATACTCGTCCGGCGCCTTCTTCTTGTTCGGCCACGCCATCGACACGAGGCGGTACACGCGCCCGTCGGCCGACAGCCGGTCGTACATCACCTCGCCGCCGGACAGGTTGGTCTGCGCCTTCATCCACGCGCGGTACGCCTTCTGCGCGTCCTTCGCGTTGCCGCTGCGGTACACCGCGTCGTGCGCGGCGTCGAGCATGCGCTGCGCGTTGCGCTTCGGGCGCTTCAGCGGTGCCTGTTCGAGCAGCGTCTCGGCGTTGCGCGCGAACAGCACCAGCGATTCGTGCTGGTACGCGACGCCGCGCGCGTCGCCCTTCGGGTTGCGCTTGTCCCACACGGCCACGCCGAGCTCGTTTTCCTCGCCGAAGATCTCGCGCAGCATCAGCACGAGCGCGTGCACCTCGTGCTCGTCGATGTGCACGGCGATCAGCCCTTCGTCGGACAGCAGCGCGTGCGCGAGCTTCAGGCGCGGGTACATCATGTTCAGCCAGTCGGTGTGGAACCGGCCGTTCGCCTCGGTATTGGTGCTGCGCTTCATCCCGCCGTCGGTCTGGCCCGTCATCGACAGGTAGTGGCGGATGCTGTCGCTGAAGTCGTCCGGATAGACGAAATCGCTGCCGGTGTTGTACGGCGGGTCGATGTAGACGAGCTTCACCTTGCCCGCGTAACTCTTGTGCAGCAGCTTCATCACGTCGAGGTTGTCGCCCTCGATCACGAGATGGCGCGTGTCGTCCCATGCGACGCTGTCGTCGGGGCACGGGCGCAGCGTGCCGGTCGACGGCGTGAGCGCGGCCTGGCGCGCGCTGCGCTTGCCGTGCCAGTGAAAGCCGTAGCGTTCGTCGGCGTCGCCGACGGTGCGCTCGCCGACCAGCGCCTTCAGCACGTCGACGTCGACCGATGCGCCGTGCGGGCCTTCGGTCACGAGTTCGGGGAACAGCGCCTTCAGGCGCGCGACGTTGTCGGCCGTGAAATCCGTCGACATCGCCTGCGGGCTCTCCGCATCGAGTTTCTGCATCGTTTTTTCCATCGGAGCCCGGCCGCGGCGCCAGGACATCGGGCGCACTCGCGGCACCGGCGGCAATGGCCACCCGGGCAAACCCGAAACGCTAGCGAGTCGGTCGGCGCAGGTCAAGCACCGATGTGCGGCGATCGTGCGCGCATCGGCCGCGAAACGCCCGCCGCACGGGCCGCACGCGGCTTCCGGCGGGCCGCGCGCACGGGCCGGCCGGCGCCCGCTTGCCGCGCGCTGCGCCTGCCCGCGGCACCGGCGAAAAAAAGGGCACGGTCGGCGCAGTGCGCCGGCGTGCCCGCATGGAGAATCCCGGATGGAGGATGCGGCGGGGCCCGACGGCCCCGCTTCGTGTCAGAACCGCGTGCGGATGCCCGACGTCAGTTCGAGCTGGTTCTTCGCGCCGAACGTCGACGACACCGTGTAGCCGCCGTGCAGGCGCATGTAGTCGCCGGCCAGGTACAGCTCGGTGCGCTTGCTCAGGTGGTAGAACACCGACCCGTAGATCGTTTCCTTGAAGCCGTTGCCGACGCCGTTGGTCAGGCTGAACGCGCCGAGGTTCGCGTTCGGCGTGAAGCCGTCGGCGTTGTACGCGGCGTTCTTCACGCGCATCTGCTGGTAGCCGAGCTCGTAGTCGAGCGGGCCCTTCGGCGCGATCTTCATCGACACCGTCCACGAATCGTCGTGACGCTGGCCGAGCGAGCCCTGGTCGCCGTTGTAGCGGAAGTAGCCGGCATTCAGGCGCACGATGCTGAATGCGTAGTTGCCGCCGACCGAGAACGTCTGGTTCCGGAAGCCGTTGTGGTTCACGTGGTTGTAGAAGCCCGACACGGCGAACGGGCCGCCGTTGTAGCCGAGCGCGACCTGGTACGCGGAGCCGGTCGCGAACGACGTCGAGTTGCTGAACTGGTAGCCGGCGCTCGCGAAGATGCCGTTGCTGAACAGCTTCTTCCACGCGAGGCCGTTGTTGTAACGCGTGCCGGTCGGGCCGGCCGCGTAGAAGATCATCTGCTTGAAGTTGTTCGAGTTGGTCCAGCCGCCTTCCTCGGTCGTCAGCTTCGCCGAGCCGTACGCGTCGCCGTAGATCGCCGATGCGTCGCGCGCGATCGTGTTCTGGAAGCCGGCCGTCAGCTTGCCGAAGCGTTCGTCCTCGACGCCGACCCACGCGTCGCGGTCGAAAATCTGGCCTTCGTCTTCCATCTGGCCGTTCGCGACCACGAATTCGCTTTCGAGGCGGAAGATGATCTTCGTGCCGCCGCCGATGTCTTCAGCGCCTTTCAGGCCCCAGCGGCTGCCGCTGAACCACGGCTCGCCTTCGTTGCCCATGCCGATCACGTGATTGCCGTTCGCGTCGGCGTGGGTCCGGTAGGTCGGAAAGCTCAGGTCCATCAGGCCGTAGAGCTGCACGCTCGACTGCGCGTACGCGTGGGTGCCGGCGCACAGGCCTGCCGCCGCGATGGAAAGGGCAAGGGTTTTTCGTTTCAAGATCGTCTCCTCCGAGCTGCCGCATTGAAATCTGTTCGTTGGCAGTACGTAATGTATGCCGATTGTTGCCGACCATAGCGAGAGGGTCGACGCATAGCATCGTAGAGGGTGCAATCCTTCACGACGCTTTCCCGGAGGAAAGAATCGGATCGGTGAAAACACCGAATTCGCAATAATCGGGAATCGGGCAAGACGGGCGAATGCGAGTTCGAGCGCGAGCCCGCGCCCGGCGCGCGACCGCCGGGCGCGCGACACGTTTCGTGCTGCGAATCGGTTTTCAGCGTTGACGCACGCGCGCCCGTCAGTCCTGCGCGCTCTTCGCGCGCAGGATATAGCCGAGCCCGCGCAGCGTGATGATCTCGGCCGTGCTGCCCGCGAGATGCTTGCGCAGCCGGTGGATGTAGATGTCGATCGCGTCGGCGCTCGGTTCGTCGTCGAGCGCGAACACGCTGTCCATCAGCCGCGCCTTCGACACCGTCTTGCTCTGCTGCAGCATCAGCGTTTCGAGGATCGCATGCTCGCGGCGGCGCAGCGCGAGCACCGCGTCGCCGCAGCGGAATTCGCGCGTGCCGAACGCATAGACGAGGTCACCGCACACGAGCTGCGTCGTGCCGACGCCGGCCTGCCGGCGGATCAGCGCGCGGATCCGCGCGACCAGCTCGCGCGATTCGAACGGCTTTACCACGTAGTCGTCGGCGCCCGCGCCGAAGCAGTCGACCTTGTCGTCGACCGAGCCGTGCGCGGTCAGCATCAGCACCGGCACGTTGTCGTTGCGGCGCCGCAACCGCGCGAGCACTTCCTTGCCGCTGATGCCGGGCAGCCGCATGTCGAGCAGCACCGCGTCGTAGCGTTCGGTCTTCAGCACGGTATCGGCGCGCTCGCCGTCGCCGACGCAGTCGACCGCGAAATCCTCGCCGCGCAGCAGGTTCACGATCCAGTGCGCGAGTTCGGCGTTGTCTTCGACCAGCAGGAGTTTCATGACGGCAGTTTCTCTTCAGGCGTACGCGGGCAACCGCACAGTCACGACGATACCGCGATTGCCGGGCCCTGGCGCAAGTGTCGCGCTGCCGCCGTGCGCCTGCGCGATCTCGCGGACGATCGCGAGGCCGAGGCCCGAGCCTTCGGTATCCGCCGACACGCGGTAGAACCGCTTGAACACGTGCGGCCGCGCTTCGGCCGGAATGCCCGGGCCGTTGTCGACCACGTCGAGCACGACCGCGTCGCCGTCGCGCCGCGCGGCGACCGTCACGCACCCGCCCGGCTGCGTGTAGCGCACCGCATTGTCGACCAGGTTCATCACCAGCGCGGTCAGCAGGCTGTCGCTGCCCGCGACGTCGAGCCGCTCGCCGAGGTCGGCGCCGAGGTCGATGTCGCGGCGCTGCGCGAGCACGATCGTTTCCTCGAGCACGCTCGATACCACGGCCGCGAGATCGACGCGGTGCGTGAGCAGCGTCGACGGCGTCGCTTCCGCATGCGCGAGCAGCAGCAGCTTGTCGGTCACGTCGGCCATCTTGCGGCTGCTGCGCTGCATGCTGTCGAGCACCGCCGCGAGGTCCGCATCGTCGTTGCCGCGCTGCTGCGCGTACTGGATCTGCGTGTCGAGCACCGCGATCGGCGTGCGCAGCTGGTGCGCGGCATCGGCGATGAAGCGGCGCTGCGTGGCCGTGTGCGTATTGAGCCGCGCGATGCACTGGTTGATCGCGTCGACGATCGGCCGCAGCTCATGCTGCAGCCGCTCCGGGCGGATCGGCTCCAGTTCCATCGGCCCGCGGTCGGCGACGTCGTCCTTCAGCTTCATCAGCGGGCGCAGCTCGAGCGTGAGGCCGAGATACACGAGCACGATCGCAAGCACCAGCATCAGCGACAGCCGCACGAGCTGCGGCCGCCAGATCGTCGCGACCATCGCGTCGTACGAGCGCGTCGTCTTCGCGACGACCACCGTGACCGTCTCGACCTGCCCCTCGTCGTACAGCTGGCGGTCGTACGCGACCGCGCGCAGCCGCACGTCGTCGAGCGACGTGTCGTACAGCGTCGGCTCGACGCCATGCTGGGCCGGCACGTCGAGCGTCGGGTTGCCCGCGAGCAGCCGGCCTTGGCTGTCGATCACCTTGTAGAACACCGAATCGCGCGACGGCGATTCGAAGATCTCCAGCGCGGCCGGCGGCACGTCGGCGGCCGGCATCCCGTTGCGCCACTCGACGTCCTCGCCGATCGTGCGCGCGGACGCGACAAGCGCGCTGTCCTGCACGAGCGCGGCCGTGCGCCGCGCGGTGTCGTACGACATCGCGCCCGCGATCAGCACGAAGGCCGCGAGCGGCAGCAGCAGCCACCACAAGAGCCGCCCGCGCAGGCTGTGCGCCATTCCGTCTCCTCAATGCCGAACCGCGCCGGGGGTGCCGGCGCGGTTCGCGTGTGTCGTCCGATGTTGCGTGCGCTGCTCAGAACGCGGCGGGCCGCCACTTCAGCAAGCGCTTCTCGACCCAGGTCAGCAGATAGTCGGCGGCCAGCGCGACCACGGCCAGCACGATCATCGCCGCGAACACGCCGCTTGCGTTGAACGCGCCCTGGGCGGTGGAGATTAGCAGGCCGATGCCCTGCTTGGAACCCAAGAATTCGCCGACCACCGCACCGACCAGCGCGAAGCCGAAGCTCACGTGCAGGCTCGCGAGAATCCAGCTGAGCGCGGACGGAATCACGACCGACGTGGTGATCTGCCGGCGCGACGCGCCGAGGATCTGCGCGTTCGCGATCAGGTAGCGGTCGGCTTCGCGCACGCCCTGGAACGCGTTGCCGAACACGACGAAGAACACCATCACGACAGCCAGCGCGATCTTCGACGCCATCCCGAGGCCGAGCGCGATCACGAACACCGAACCCAGCACGACGCGCGGAATCGAATTCGCGATCTGGATGTACAGGCCGAACACGTCGGCCATCAGCTTGTTGCGGCCGAGCACGATCCCGCAGATCACGCCGGCGACCGAGCCGATCAGGAAGCCGATCGCGGTTTCCTCGAGCGTCACCCATACCTGCGTGAGCAGCGGGCCCTGCGACGTGCCGTTCACGAACCAGTCCTGGATCTGCGCGAAGATCAGCGACGGCATCGAGAAGAAGAACGGATCGATCCACTTGAGGCGGGCGGCCAGCTCCCAGCCGCCGAGCACGACGACGAGCACGGCGATCCGCAGCGTGACGATCAGGTTGCGCCGGCGGCGCAGCCGGCGTTGCGCGGCGCGCTCGTCGTCCTCGAGCGTCGTCGCCGGAAGGGCGGTGGTGGGAAGCGTCATGTCGGTCATGCTCCTGTCCTTGCTGTTCGTTGCCATTGCTTGCCGTGCGGCCGATGCGTCAGCCGATCTGCACTTCTTCGCGCAGGTCGTGCCAGATGTCCTTGGAAATCTCGATGAAGCGCGCGTCGTAGCGCACTTCCGACATGACGCGCGGACGCGGCAGGTCGATCTCGTACACGCGCTTGAGCGTCGCGGGCCGCGCGGTCAGCACGAACACGCGGTCGGCGAGGGCGATCGCTTCCTCGAGATCGTGCGTGACGAACACGACCGAGCCCTTGTTCGCGGACCACAGCTGCAGCAGCTCGTCCTGCATCAGCGTGCGGGTCTGCATGTCGAGCGCGGAGAACGGCTCGTCCATCAGCAGGATTTCCGGCTGGTTGATGAAGGTCTGCGCGAGCGCGACGCGCTTGCGCATCCCGCCGGAGAGCTGGTGCGGGTAGTGCTTCGTGAACTTGTCGAGGCCGACCTTGCGGATCCATTCCTCCGCCTGCGCGTACGCGACGTCCTTCGAGCGGCCGCGGAACAGCGGGCCGGCCGCGACGTTGTCGATCACGTTGCGCCACGGGAACACGGCATCCGCCTGGAACACGAAGCCGATGCGCGGGTCGATCCCGTCGACCGGGCGGCCCATCACGCGGACCTCGCCCGACACCGGCTTCAGCAG
Source organism: Burkholderia sp. SR8 (assembly GCF_052851275.1). Taxonomy (NCBI): domain Bacteria; kingdom Pseudomonadati; phylum Pseudomonadota; class Betaproteobacteria; order Burkholderiales; family Burkholderiaceae; genus Burkholderia; species Burkholderia sp. SR8. Next base: position 180,290 of record NZ_JAULUC010000011.1, on the reverse strand, counting down.
CCCGGTGATCATGTTCAGCGTGGTCGACTTGCCGCAGCCGGTCGGCCCGACGATCGCGATGAACTCGCCGCGCGCGACGCTCATGCTGAAGTCGCGCAGCGCGACGGTGGCCTTGCCTTCCGGCGAAATGAAGCGGCACGACACATTGCGAAACTCGATCGCCGGTGTGCTCGGGGAAACTGCCTGGTTCATTACATTCGTCCTGCGGGTGAGGAGGGCGTCGCATCGTGGCGCCGCCGGGCCGGTCAGCCGGGCCGGAACGGGGCGCGCACGGCGGGGATCGCCGCCGCCGGCGCGTGTGCCAGCGTCGATTACTTCGCGTTCACGAAATCGTTGGTGTAGGTGCGTGCCAGGTCGATATGCTTGCCCTTCACCGACGGGTTGAATGCCGACAGCACCTTCAGCACGGTCGCCGGGCCGTCGGCCGGCATCTTCGCGTCGGCGGTGTACATCGGCAGCGACGCCTTCAGCGCGGCCACGTACAGCGCCTTGTCCTTCTGGTAGTCGGCCGGCATCTTCGCGGCGATTTCCTCGGCGCTGTGCGTGTGGATGAACTGCATCGTCTTCGCGAACGCGTGCGCGAGCTTGGTCGCTTCGGCCTTGTGCGAATCGGCCCATGCGGACTGCACGTACAGGCTCGCGGCCGGGTAGGTGCCGCCGAGCGCGGCGCGCGTGCCGTCGACCGTGCGCATGTCGACCAGCACCTTCGCGTCGCCCATCTTCTCGAGCGCGGACACCGTCGGCTCGGTCGTCATCCCGGCGTCGATGCGGCCCTGCTTGACCGCGGCGATGAAGCTCGCGTCGGCGCCGACCGGCAGCATCGTGTACTGCGTCGACGGCACGCCGTGCTGCAGCGCCAGGTATTGCGTGAGGAAGCTCGTCGACGAGCCGAGGCCCGTCACGCCGAGCGTCTTGCCCTTCGCGTCGGCCATCGACTTGAACGTCGGCGCCGCCTTCGTCGACACCATCTCGACCTCGCCCGGCACCTGGCCGAACACGGCGATCGCCTTCACGTCCTTGCCCTTGCTCTGCAGGTCGATCGTGTGGTCGTAGAAGCCGACGACGCCCTGCACGGCGCCTGCCAGCAGCTCGTTCTCGGCGTCGACGCCGGCCGGCTGCGACAGCAGCTCGACGTCGAGCCCTTCGGCCTTGAAGTTGCCGAGCTCCTGCGTGAGGCGCGCGGGCAGGTAGATCAGCTTCGCGATCCCGCCGACCATGATCGTGATCTTGCCGTCTTCGGCGAAAGCGGGGTGAGCGGCGAGCGCGCAGCTCAGGCTGGCTGCAACGGCGAGGGTGCGCAGGATGGGTCGCATCGGGGTCGTCTCCTTCGTTGTATTCGTATGGCGCGATGCTTGCTGCATCGTCTTAACGAGTATAGGGAGGCGAAACCTTCTGCAACCTTTCGCGGGTGGGTGAATCGTTTAGGGGTTTTCCTGCAATTCGATCGAAGTCGACGGCATCCCATGCCCGCCACGCTGCGCGCCCTGCAGCCGGCCGCAGAACCTTCCTGCCATCACGCGACGCGCGCATTCGCGTCATCGCGCGATGCGCCGATCAAAGCCGGCGCGTGCCCATGCACGACTAGGCCACGTACCCAACTCTATCGTGGCACCCGAAATTCCCTTTCCGAATCAAAGCTCTATATCGATATTAATCGTACAAATACTATTGCCTAATAATATCGAGATATTAATACTTTTGCTTTTGATCGGTTATTTAAAACGATATTCTCTATTGTTGCGTCTATTTAACATTGTTGGACTTGCTTCATGACCGCAATCACTATCGCGATCGCCGACGATCATCCCATCGTGGCGGATTGGCTCAAGAGCCTGCCGCACTGGCCCCCCGGCTACCGCGTCTTGCATTGCAGCACCAGTGGTGCGATGCTCGTCGAGTCGTTGACGCGAGCGCCGGCCGACATTGTCATCAGCGATTTTGCGATGAGCAGGGGAAACCGGTCGCTCGATGGATTGATGTTGCTGCGCAAGCTGCGCGAGATCGTGCCGGATGCCCGGCGCGTATTGTTCACTGCCCAATCGAACCCCAGCGTTTTCACGGCCGCGACGAAGCTCGGTGTGAGCGCCATCGTCAGCAAGGAGGATGCGGCAGAGGAGATCGTCCGCGCGTGCCGCCATCTGTGCTCGGGTGGCATCCGCTATTTCTCGCCGACGGTGCGCTCGATCATCGAGCAGACCGGGTCGCTACCGGACAGCGTCCAGCCCACGCTCAGCAGAAAAGAGCTGGAAGTCGTACGGCTGTTCGCCTCGGGTCATTCGCTCGTCAGCATCGCCGAGCAACTCGGCTCCTCCGTGAGTACCATTTCGACGCAGAAGCACACGGCGATGCGGAAATTGCAGGCCGAGACGAACGTTCACTTGCTGCGCTATGCGTACGAGAACGGGCTTGTCTAATGGGCGCGCGGTACATTATCGATAGATGATCGTAAACATGGCCGTGCCATTGGCCGTGCCGGGTTTCGCGGTCGCGTTCGCCTGATAGTAGCGGGCGGACAGCGGCACCAAGAAGTTCGACGACCTGCCCTGCGATGACGGTGAATCGGCGATCTTCCACGGCGTACCGAGCTGCACCGGCCGACCGTCAGACTTCAGCAACTGAATCCCGACGCCCGATGCGTTGCTCCCCGACGACAGCGCTACCACGCCGTTCTCTGCGTCAAGTGCGTTGCCCTCGAGCATCATGTTGACGACGAAGTCGCCGGCAACGCCGGAGTCGCACTGAATTCCGACCGCGAAACCCTTCGACGGCGACGTCGAGCCGACCCCGGAACCGATCCCGCCCGCCTTGCCGAGCGTGTGCGTGCCGAGCTCAACCTGCAGAGAAGGGGTCGTCGTTGCGCAGGTCGTCTTCTGGAATGAGACATTCTCGAAACCGAACAACATATAGCGCGCGCTGTCGGACTGTTCGTTCGGTGCGGCGATCACCCCGGCCAGCACCGACCGCATCGGGAGATCCGTCGGCATGGACGGCGTCGCGCCGATTTTGACCAGCTCGATGTCGACCGTCGCCGTTACCCTCGCCTCGCCGGTTCGCGGGATCATCGTGCCCGTCGGAATCGCCGCGCTCCCGTGCCCGCGATTGCCGTTGTAGGTGACGTACAGCGCGATGCCGTTCGCGATGAGCAGAGGATCGTCCAGGTATCGATAGAAGATCGCCTCCATGTCGCCCGACATGGGCAGCACCTGCCAGCACCGCGCAGAGATCTGGATCCCGCTCTGCTTCCATAGGACCGTATTGATCGGCGCGTCCGATGAAATCTTCAGGTTGTCGGGCAGCGTGGCCAATATCCCGCCGGTCAGCGACTCGCACTTCGCCAGCGCGGCCGCTTGCGCGGAGCCGATGCCGGCCGTCCCGATCAGCAGCGCAGCCGCGGCCGCGCGCAGCAGCGTCGGGCCGTATCCGCTGCGGCTGCGCATCATTCTTGTCGTGTTGCGTTTCATCTGATGTTCTCCTGCAATTCTCGGTCAAGCGGACGGACGCTGTTGCGCTCGGTGGTCGACACCGGCACGCTTTCATCGATTTCGCACGGTGCGTCGATGCGCTCGATCGCGGCGGCTGCTGCACGTTCGTCGAGCGAAGGCAATGCGACCTTGATCGAACATTGCCACGCATCGGCATGGCCCCATTTCACGGTGAGCCGCTCCGCCGGGCCCCACAGGCGCGCATAAATCTGCCCGCCCTGCGACACCATCCCGACGTTGTTGCCGTTGTCGTCGAATACGGGTGCGCCAAGCGGGAGCTCCGTGCCGTCGGACGCCTGCGTCTGAATCAGCACCGGGCGCCCCGTCACGGTCGGGTAGCGCACCATCACGACCGCACCGTGATGCGGTGCGACCTGCTGACTCGTCGACTGCAGTTCGACGTCGGCCGGCAGGCCGCGTGGATCGATCTCGATCTCGTTCAGCCGATAGGGACTGAGGTACGGCACGACCGCGTAGCCGCGCGCGTCGAGTCGGACACCGCCATAGCCGGACACCGTTGCGCCGCGTGCGCGCGGGGCCTCGACGATCGCCATCGTGTCGGATGCGTAGGGTGTCGCCGTTACGCCGCCGGGATGCGCGACGAGCGTCCCGCTCAGGCCGAACGAGGTCGACCCGTAGCCGCTCCCCTTGCCGAACGCGCCATGCACCGCCGAGTATGGCGTCCGGTACTGGGCAGCGACGTTGCCGGCATAGGTTGGCCCGGCATTGCGCGCGGCCGACACCGAATAGCTCCCCTCGCTGCCGGCACCGATCAGGCCGGTTACGCTTGCCATCGACGTGACGCCGCTCGAGCCGTCGCGTGCGACATTGACGCTCATCCGTGGCGCACGCTCCTTCGGCCCGAGCGGCATCGACACGGTTAGCATGTACTGCGTGTCGGCGACGCCGGAGAATGAGCGCGAGCGGTTCGCCGACAGGTTGTAGTCGAATACGCGATAACGGTTGCTGTAGCCGACCTGGAACTGCGTGTCGGTACCGCCGCGCCCCCAGTAGTTCTGCGTGTAACCGCTCACGTAGAGTTGGCCGCCGCGCTCGCCGAAGCGCTGGCTCGCCGTGATCGACATGCGATTGCGCGCGCGCCACGCAGGCAGCGCGGCGTTATCCGTCAGGTTGCGTTGCACGTTGTCGACGAACGCCATCGCGTTGTTCAGATCGAGGTAGCCGGACGAAGAGAAGCGGTACGCGGCCACCGATACGTTACTGTTCGTCGCCTCGATCGTTTTGCTGTACGTGACGCGCACGCTCGACCCATTCATCCGCTGGCCATACTTCGACGTGAACGCGCCGGACACGTCGATCGCCAGCGCACCGATCGGCATGTTGAACGCGCCGCCGAGCAGCACGTTCTGATAGTGCTCGTTGGCGAGCACGCCGCCGTACAGCGTCAGCAGGTTGTTGATGCCGCGCGTATAGGTAGCCTGAACGATGCGCGGCATGCGCGACAGGTTCTGGTCGCGCACAGTGCCAGCGACGAAGCTGAACCGGCTCCGGCCGGGGCGCAGCGATTGCGGGACCGCTGCATAAGGCACCTTGAAACGGCGCTCGGTGCCGTCCGCTTCGGTGACGGTCACGTCGAGATCGCCGCCATAGCCGGTCGGATACAGATCATCGATCACGAACGCGCCGGGCGGCACCGACGCGTCGTAGATGATTGCGCTGTTCTGGCGTACCGTCACGCGCGCGTTCGAATTCGCGATGCCGCGCACGACGGGCGCATAGCCGCGCTGCGAGTCGGGCCACATCCGGTCGTCTGTCGCAATCTGCACGCCGCGGAACGCGAAGGTGTCGAATATCTCGCCGGACGTGTTCGCGTCCCCGATCCGGACTCGCGCGGCGACGGCGTGGATGTCGCGCTGCACGTACGTGTTGATGGCGCCGTAGCGCCGGCCTTCGTGCTGTTGCCAGTTCAGTGCGCCATCGTGCCGGAAGTACCAGCCGCCGATGTTCAGGCCCGCGTTCACGCCGACATACGCGGAGTTCGCGCTTTCACCGTGCGATACGTTGCGGTAGACGTTCGCGTTGTAGCCGAAGATCCCGGCCGTGACGCCACGGTCCCACATCGACGGGTCGACATAGCCGCGTGCGGTGCGGCGCAGAAGTGCCTGGGGGATCTGCACGTCGACGCGCGCGGCTGCGGGATCGAGCGACAGCGACGCGTCCGGCACCAGTTCGTCCAGCGACACGCACGCGCCGGCATCGTCGAGTGCCGCGAGTTGTTCGGCCGGGATTCGGCCGATGTCGAGATTGAGCTTGCCGAGCAGCCCACGTGCGACGCAGACTTTCGCGACGCCGCTGCGCACTTCCCGCACCGTCACGTCGTCGCGATCGAGCAGCGTGCCGTTCAGATAGAAATCGACGCGATACTGGCCGGGCCAGACGGGGTTGCCTTGTTCGTAGCGCGACAGGTCGATCGTGCTGCCGGGCTCAGACAACACGAAGTCCGGATTGAATTGCACGCCCGATGGGGTGTCCTGCCTGGCAGTGCGTTCTCCGATGCCGGGTTGCCGGTCGGAGGTGGGCGCGAGCGTGTTCGCCGCGACGCCGAACGGCATCGCGGAACACGCGAACAGCACCATCGCGTACATGCGGCGCAGAGCGGGCGCAGACGGGCCCGCGCACGGCTCCGCCGAGCGGCATGCGTGTTCCATGATTGTGTTCCTGATAGTCGGTGCGAACGCGCCGGGGGACCGGCGCGACAACTGCGGGAAGGCTCCCGCTCGTTCGGGTCAGGGCGCGGGCGTGATCGCCGCTTCCCACTTCGACTCGGAGCCGAAGTCGTTGATCGTCGAGTAGCCGAGCTTCGCGCCCGCCGGCAGGTCGGGGAGCGGGGCGTCGAATGCGAACGTCAGAGAGCCGCCAGGTGCGACCATCGCGCCGTCTTTCGTTGTGAACAGGCGGCCGTCGTGTTCGACTCGCGCATTCAGCACCGTGACATTGAACGCCGATGGATTCGTCGCGCGCAGCACACGACCTTTGCCGTCGTCGGCCGGCACGATGGACCACTCGATCGTCTTCGCCGCGGCCACCGCGCCATCGCCGTCAAGCCCGACCGGCCGGAAGAACAGCTTGATTCGAGAGCGGAACGCGAGCTGCAACGCGGTCGTCGACGTCGACTCCTCGACTTTCGGCGGAATGTCGAGCACGTTCAGCCAGAACACGGACTCCTTGTCCTGCGGGAGCGGATCGCCGGTGTAGACGATTCTGACCGTCTGCCCCTTGGCAGGATCGACGCGGAATACGGGCGGCATCAGCACGAACGGAACCTTCACGGTGCCTGGACGTGACTTGATATCGCCGGCGTCGATCCATGCCTGAACGAGCGCCGGCTGCTTGCCGGTGTTGTCCATCTTGACGGTGATTTCACGATCGCCCGCCGGATAGATCACGCGCGTGCCGGAAATGATCACGCTTGCTGCCGCCTGCTGCACGAAGCAGGCAAGCGCGATGCATGCACATGCCACCGCGCGGCGCGAAATGAACGAGGAAATTGAAAACATGGTGCGTGTACTCAATGGGCGGGAAACACCGCTTGCCGGTATTTCCCGCGGTGCGCAATCGGCAGCCATCGGGCGATGGGCCAACCGACGATCCTGCGCGGCATCGTGCTGGATAGGCGGCGACACCGCGCAGGTCGCCCGACGTGCGCCGAGGCTTACAGGTAGTCGATCGAGTACGTGACCGACGTGTTCACGCTACCCGCAGTGGTCGCGGCCGTCGCGTAGTACTGCGCGCCATAGACGAGCTTCGCGGCATTGTTCACGAGAGCGATCGGCGTAACGGTGCGCTGGCTGTCGTGGCCGGCTTTCAGCGCGTTGCCGAACGTATCGAGCAACTGCACCGCGACATTCGTCGCGGCGTTGGTGCCCGCACGGTTGATCAGCGTGCCGTTGGCGTTGTCGACGTTCGGGCCGGCCTCGAAGAATGCGCGGACCGAGTTGCCTGCGTTCTGGCACTTGCTCAGTTCGATCGTGAAGTTTGTCGCGCCCGACACCTTGCCCGCGGAAGCGAGCTGGGCTGCGCCTACCGACGGGAGCTGGACCGTGCCGTTGTTGTCGGCGCCGTTGACCTTGATTTCACACGATGCGCCGCTCAGCGCGCCGGTGAAGCTCACGCTGCCGTCGTAGGCGTGCGCGGCCAGCGGTGCGAACGCCACGATTGCCGTGGCGATCGACGCCAGGGTAAGTTTTTTGCTCATGTTTTGGTTTCCTTGAGAGTCTCTAAAAAGCGCCGACTTTTGATGGTTTCGGCCCGGTAAATTTATTTCGAGAGCAGCACCGACCACAATCGCAATCCGTCCAGAAACGAACCGCGGCGTGCGAACCGAGATTCGTCATCAAACTGCATTCGACCGATGGAGTAGGACTGCGAATCATATCGATCACACGAAGTCCTGCCGGCGAAACGGCCTACCGGTTCGCTGCAAGCCGGAACATGGCTGCGATGCCTGTGAGCGCCGCCACGACGATGATCTTTCCGATCGTCTTGATCACGTTCATGTTGGCGCTGTCGCTTGGAAACGGATTGACGTAGTCGTCGTTGGGTTTCGGCCGCAGGAGGTTTGAGATCCAGTCCTGCACGTCGCTGGTCGTCAATCCGCCCGAAACGGCTGCATGCTCGGTGTGGTTCAGTTCACGCATGATTTGATTCTCGATTGAGTGAGAAACGCGCCCCACCGCTCGGCGGTGCGGGCCGTGGGGCTGCGATACCGTCCTGCCTGCAGAAAACAGTGGCTGGACGTGTCCGTCATTACTTCGGAGTCGGCGACAGCCAGTTGAAGATGTTTTCCATCAGCGCGTTGAAAAGCTTGACCGTCTGCTTCTCGTCATTGACCGCGCCATAGATGACACCGCCGATCGTACTGACCACCGCGCCGATGATCATGCCGGCGGCGCCGGTGATCAGGCCGACGCCGAGCAGGCCGCCCTGCGCCCCACCCACCACGGCCCCCTTGGCAAGCCCCGAGATGAAGCCGGTGAGCCCACCCAGCCCCATTGCGCCGACGCGGCTGAAGAATCCGCCGCCGCTCACTTCGTTGATTTCCATCATGGTCAATTCACGCATTGAGGTTCTCCTTACGTAGCGTGTTACCGGTCTTGACAGGCCGAACCGGTAGCGGCCGCCGTCGCGGCATGCGACGGCAATTGCGGATGCGGCAACGCGCTATGCCGGCTCGGCCGCGAACAATGTGCCGACGTCGGCTTCCCGCGCGCGGCCCCCTGCGAGCAGGACCACCCGGTCCGCACTGCGTATGGTTTCCGGGCGGTGTGCAACGATGATCCGGGTGATATTCATTGCCCGCACCGCGTCGCTGATGAGCCGTTCGCGCTCGACGTCGAGATGACTCGTCGCCTCATCGAGGATCAGGATGGCGGGCTTGCGATAAAACGCACGCGCGAGCAGCACGCGCTGGCACTGGCCGCCTGACAGAGACGAACCCATGTCACCGACGAGGGACTGATATGCCATCGGCATCGCGGTGATGTCGTCGTGAATCTGCGCGAGCCGCGCAGCCTCTTCGATGCGCGCCTGGTCGGGCTGCGGATCGAAGAAGCAGATGTTGTCGGCGATCGAGCCGGCGAACAGGATGTCGTCCTGCATCACGCAGCCGATTTGTTCGCGATACCCGTGCAGCCCGAGCTTGCGGATGTCCACGCCATCGATCGTCACGCTGCCTTGTTCCGGGGTGAGCAGCCCGAGCAGGATCTTCGCCATCGTCGTCTTGCCCTGGCCCGACGGGCCGACGAGCGCAACCGATTCACCGGGCGCGATGGAGAACGAGCAATCTTCGAGCACCCACGGTTCGGTTTCCGCGTAGCGGAAGCTCACGCCCGACACGTCGATCGCCGGCACCGGATCGCGGCCCGCACACGCCGGCTCGCGCACGATCTTCGCTTCCATGTCTGGCTCGACGTCCGTCAGCACGATGTCGGCGAGACGCTCACCGTGCAGGCGCAGCATGCGGAAATCGATGATGGTGCCGACCAGGCCCGCTCCGCGTGCCATGAACTGATCGGCGAAGCTGACGAACGCGACGAGCATGCCCGCCGAGAACTGGCCGTCGAGCACCTGCTTTGCGGCGAGCCACACCAGCACCACGCGGCCCGCGCCCGATATCACGCCCTGCAGCGTCGAGAAGCCGATCGACAGCCGCTGGATCGCAACGTTCTTGTTGGTTGTCTCGACGACCGCATTCGCATAGGTGGCGACGCGCGCTTCCTGCTTGTTCGCGAGCTTGATCGCCTGCACACCGCGAATCGATTCGAGCAGGTTCGACTGTGCGCGCGCGTCATAGATGATCTGTTCCTCGTTCGCCTGCCGGAACGGCCGGTACGCGACCCAGCGGATCAATGCGTACGTGGCGAACAGGCCGATCACGAGCCACGTCAGCGTCGTGCTGTAGACGAACAGCATCGCGAGCGTGACGATCGCCATCACGCCGTCGAGCAGCGCGCCGACGAATTGTGTGGTCAGCGTGCTCTGAATCGAGCCGATCGCACCGAACCGCGACACCACGTCGCCGATATGGCGCTGCTCGAAATACGTCATCGGAAGCTTGAACAGGTGAGCGCAGACGTTCGCCGTCCATTGCACGCCAAGCAGACTGGAGAACCATGTAACCACCCAGGAACGCAGCGCCGACACCGCGTTCTGGAACAGCACGACGAGCAGGAAGCCGATGCCTAGCAGGGTGAGTAGATCGGCGTCGGCCGATACCAGCACCTGGTCCATCACCCATTGCATGTAGAACGGCGTGATGATGCCGAACACCTCCAGTGCCGCCGACAGCAGCAGAACCTGCGCCAACGTCGCGCGAATACCGATCACGCCGCTGATCAGCTTCGCCATCGAAATCGACTCGCGTGCCTGCGCACGCTTGAATGAAGGCGAGGGCATCAGCTCCAGCGCGACACCGGTGAAGTGGTCCGACACCTCTGCGAGCGGGACGTCGCGGATGCCGCGCGCCGGATCGTGGATCGTGATCTTGCCACGCGACACCGACTTCAACACCACGAAGTGATTCATGTCCCAATGCAGGATGCACGGGCGGCGCAATTTGCCCAGCTCGTCGAGCTCGAGCCGCAGCGCTCGCGACGCGAGGCCGAGCCGGTGCGCGATCAGCATCACGTCGCCGAGCGTCGCGCCCTTCAGCGACGGGGGGAAACGGCGGCGCAGACTGACCAGGTCGATGTCGTGGCCGAAATAGCCCGCAACCATACCGACGCAGGCAAGGCCGCATTCGGCCGCCTGGGTTTGCAGCATGTTCGGCAGGCGACGGCGCCAGCCGAACTGCAGGGCATCCATCCATTTCATCGTTCAATCAACTCCGTAGCGAATACGTGTGTGCGAGGCAGCGCGTGGCCCGGCGGTCATGCGGAAGTCCGTCGGCCGAGTGCGTACAGCGGTTCGAGTACCCATTCGATCAACCGTCGCTTGTCGATCAGTACGTCGGCCTCCAGCGCCATGCCGGGACGCAATTGCTCCCGCTTGCCGTACGCGTCGATGTTCTGGCGGTCGAGCGTGACGATCACGCGGTAAAGCTGCTCCTGCACGTTGTTGCGGCCGGTGAGATTGGCGACCTCCTGCGGCGACAATGCGGTGCGAGACACTTCGGTCACGCGCCCGAACTGCTGGCCGAATTTCTGGAATGGGTAGGCCTCGTAGCGCAATACGACGCGCGCACCGGTGCGCACGAAACCAATCGCGCGGCTCGGCACCATCAGTTGTGCTTCCAGCTGCGCGCCCTGCGGCAACAGCGAGACGACCGACTGGCCGGCGTTGACGATCTGTCCGGGCTTCGCCAGCAGCGCGGCGACGACGCTTGCGTGCGGCGCACGCAAAATCACCGCGCGGCGCGCCTCGTTTTCCGCAATCGACTGGTCGACCTCGGCGAGCTTGCGCTCGATGTCGTTTCGCTGGCTGCGGGTATTGAGTGGGAGTTCGCGAAGCTGCTGCCGCACCTGATCGAGCTGCTGCATGACGTCGAGCCGCTGGCGCGCGAGATCCTGCAGTCTCGCCCGGGCGTCGAGCAACACACCTTCCTGTTGTTCGACCTGGCTGTTCGACGCATAGCCTTGCTCGCGCATCGATTGCAGCTTGTCGAGCTGGCGCTCGATGAGTTCGACCTGGCGCGTCCGCTGGTCCTTTTGTAGTGCGATTTGTGCGAGCTGGTCGTTGAGCGCGTCCGCGCGCGCGAGCAGGCCGCGCCGCGCTTCGCCGCTCAGTTGCGACTGGCTGGCAATGTCCGTCTCGAGACGTGAACGCTGGAACTTCAGCTGCCGGCCAACCATCTCGCGCGTACCGCCGAGTTCCGTCGCCACTTCGGCCGATACGGCCATCAGCTCGTCGCCGGCCGCGATGGCCTGCCCCTCGCGCACCCGCAAGTCGATCACGGTGCCCATCAGCGGGGGCGCAACGGACAACAGCCCCGTCACAGGCAGCAACTGACCCTGGACGCGCTCACGTTTCGTATAGGTGCCGAACACGAGAAACGCGACGATCGCGACTGTCAGCGCCGTCGCGACACCGATCATCAGCCATCGCCACGGGGGCGAATAAAGGCTGACGGTGCCCATCAGCTTGTGCTTGGTCGCGTCGAGCGCTTCCTGCCTGAATAGTGAATCGGTCATGAGCCACCGAGAAACAGTGATCGATTGAAGAAGATGCGGGAAGGGGACGGCCGCTCAGCAAGCGATCGCGGATACGTCGGCATCGCGGAGCGTGCCGAGCGCGGCGGACAGCTGCAACCGTGCGCGCAGGTAGCGATAGCGCGCTTCGGCAAGGTCGCGGGTCGCCTCGAAGTAACGTTGCTGGGCGTTCAGCTCATCGATCTGCGTACGCAGTCCTACTTCGCGGCCGAGATGGGTCGACCGGACCATGCCTGCCGCCGATGCGAGCGCACGCTCCCGAGCGCGGATCAGTGCGAGGCCGTTGGTGATGCCGAGATGCGCGCTGCGTGCGTGTTCGCGCGCCTTGCGACGGACATCCTCGAGCGCATCGCGCGCCTGGTTGCGCCGTCGATAGGCTTCACGGCTGGCCGACAAATGGCCGCCACCGGCGAACAATGGAATCGTGACGGTCACGCCGATCATGGACGCGCGCGTCTTCGACGTCGTGCCGAAAATGTCGTCGAGACCATTTTGATTGGCGCCGCGGCTCCAGTTCGTTCCGTAGCTCGCCTGAAGGTTGACAACGGGCAGGTTGGCGCCCGTGGAGGCAACCACGTCGGCACTTGACTGATCGAACTGCCTCTCGGCAAGGCGTACGTCGACGTTGAAGCGGGCAGCTTCGTCCATGGCCGTCGCGAGATCCGCCGGCGCCGCCGGCGCTGTGCACTGCCACGTGATCGGCGCGATGTCGCCCGGTGCCAATCCGGTGAGTCGTCGCAGCGTGCCTGCGGCGATTTCCAGGTCCGTTTGCGCGCTGACCTTGCGTGCGAGCGCGTCGTCGAGATTCGCGCGCGCTTCATCGACGTCGGTACGTGTGCCATCGCCGACTTCCAGCGCGGCCTGTGCCTGATCGAGTTGCTTCTGGAATGCCTGCCGTGCGGCGTCGGATGCCTGTAGTACATCGCTCGCGTAGAGCGTGTCGAAGTACGCGTCGGAAACGTCGACGAGCAACGTTTGCTCGGCCTTCTCGTATTCGATTTCAGCCTGTGTGGAAAGCGCGCCACCGCGCCTGAAATCCGCGATCCGCGTCACGTCGAAAATCGGCTGCGTGAGCGTGGCCGCCACGTTGTGGCGCCGAACGGCCGCTGCATATGCCGCGGTGGGCTGATCCTGCCGCGTGTAGCTGCCTTCGAGCTGAACACGCGGCAACAGCCCGGCGAGACCTTGCCAGCGTTTTTCCCGGCCTGCGAGCCGCGCCTCGCGTGCTGCGGCAATGCCCGAATCGAACGTGCGGGCGGCATTGACCGCGTCGAGAAGCGTGGCGGCGTGAGCCGGCAATGCGGCCGCAAGCCAGCCGAGCGCGGCGAACAATCGTATGACTCGAATGAATATCATCTGTAACAACACGCGACGACTGTCTAGTCGAACGCGTTGCGATCTCTGCTTCGTCCGTAAAGGAACGCATTATTGAGCGTCGCAAAACACAGTGATATCGCAGTTCGTCCATTTTGGAGTGCGGTTCATTCGATGTCGATTGGACACCGAAGCTACCGCCTAGCGCCACCCCATCAGCACCCGCCCCATCGCATCGAGCCCCATGTCGAACAGATGCGACACGAACGGCACGAGGTTCGGGATCATCAGTTGCACCAGCAACAGCCCGACCAGCATCGTGACCGGAAAGCCGATCTGGAAGATGCCGATCTGCGGCGCCGCGCGGTTCAGGATCCCGAGCGCGAGGTTCGCGATCAGCAGCGCGGCGACGACCGGCAACGCGAGCAGCAGCCCCATCTCGAACACGGTCGCGCCGAACGCGGCGAGCGTGCGCCAACCGGGCGCATGCAGCAGGTCGGCCGACACCGGCAGCGTCTGGAACGACGCAGCCAGCGCCGCGAATACCTGCAGGTGGCCGTCGACTGCGAGGAACGCGAGCATCGCGATCGCGTTCAGGAAGCGGCCCATCACCGGCGTCGCGCCGTTCGAATGCGGGTCGAAGAAGGTCGCGAAGCCGAGCCCCATCGACAGCCCGATGAAGTCGCCGGCCGCCTCGACGGCCGCGAACACGATCTGCATCGTGAAACCCATCGCGACGCCGATCAGGAACTGCGTGACGACGATCCAGATGCCCTGCGCGGAGAACACGGTCACACTCGGCATCGCGCCGAGCGTCGGCGCGACGACCAGCGCCATGAACGCGGCGATGCCGATCTTCACGCGCACCGGCACCGCCGCGTGGCCGATCACGGGCGCCGTCGCGACGAGCGCGAGCATCCGCACGAACGGCCACAGGAAGGCGGTCAGCCAGCCGTTGAGCTGCGCGTAGGTTACCGAGAACATCGCGGGAAACGGGGAGCGGAAGCGGGCGCGCGGCTCAGCCGGCGCCGAGCGTCGCGACGTGCAGCAGCGTCTGCCGCAGGTAGTCGAGCATCGTCGTCAGCATCCACGGGCCGGCGATTACGAGCGTCGCGGCCACCGCGAGCAGCTTCGGGATGAACGACAGCGTCGATTCGTTGATCTGCGTCGCGGCCTGGAACAGGCTCACGACGAGGCCGACCGCGAGCGCGACCAGCAGCAGCGGGGCGGCGAGCAACAGGCCGACCATCATCGCCTGGTGCGCCAGCGTCATCACCTGTTCGGGCGTCATCGCGCGTATCCTCCGCTTACGTGAAGCTCTGCGCGAGCGAGCCGATCAGCAGCTGCCAGCCGTCGACCAGCACGAACAGCATCAGCTTGAACGGCAGCGACACGGTGGACGGCGACACCATCATCATCCCCATCGACATCAGCACGCTCGCGACGACCATGTCGATGATCAGGAACGGGATGAAGATCGTGAAGCCGATCTGGAAGCCGGTCTTCAGCTCGCTCGTGACGAACGCGGGCACCAGCAGCGACAGCGGCACGTCTTCCGGACCCTGCATCGGCGCGGCCTTCGAGATCTTCGCGAACAGCGCGAGATCGGTCTCGCGCGTCTGCTTCAGCATGAAGGTCTTGAACGGCGCGACGCCGCGCTGCACGGCCTGCTCCATCGGCATCGCGCCGTCGGAGAACGGCTTGTAGCCGTCGGTGTAGGCCTTGTCGAGCACCGGCGACATCACGAAGAACGTGAGGAACATCGCGAGGCCGACCAGCACCTGGTTCGGCGGCGTCGTCGCGGTGCCGAGCGCCTGGCGCAGCAGCGACAGCACGATGATGATGCGCGTGAAGCTCGTCATCATCAGCAGCATCGCCGGCAGGAACGACAGCATCGTGAGCAGCAGCATCGTCTGCACGCTCAGCGAATACGTGGTGCCGCCGTTCGGGCCCGGGCTCGTGTTGAACGCGGGCAGGCCGGCCGCCTGCGCGCACGCGAGCGCCGGGGCGAGGCCGAGGATCAGCACGGGCGCGACGCGCGCCACGCGACGCAGGAATTCGTGTTTCATCGGAATGCAGAGACAGAAATGGGGCGCGACACCATGTCAGCGGTCCTTGCCGCGCCCGAAGCGCTTCGCGGCTTCGCCGGCGAGCGCGTCGCGAAACCGCGCGCCGAACGAGCCGGGCTGGCCCGCATCGGCCGATGCGGCGCCGGCGCCGGCACCGGGGGCGGCCGGCGCCGACAGCGCCGCGGGCACCGAACCGGCCGGCAGCGTATGCAGCAGCCGCACGTTGCCCGGCGCGACGCCGAGCACGAGCCACGTATCGCCGATCTCGACGATCGTCGCGCTTTCCTTCGCGCCGAGCCCGACGCTCGACACGACCTTCAGCGGGCCGCCGCGCCGCGCGGGCTGGAACCCGAAGCGGCGAGCGAGCCACGCGCAGCCGAACACGAGGCCGATCACGACCGCGAGTCCGACGAGCGTCTGCAGCACCGCACCGAAGCCGAGCGACGGCGCGGCCGAGCCGACCATCACGCTCGACGCGATCGCGCCGGCGTTGTTCACCGCGTTCATGTCGGCGGCGCCGGCCGGCGCGCATGCGAACGATGCCGCTGCGGCCAGCACCGGCGCGATCGCGAAACGGCGTGCGCGGTGGCCGGGCTTCACGACGTTCACCGATTCAGCTTCCGGATGCGTTCGGCCGGCGTGATGATGTCGGTCAGCCGGATGCCGAACTTGTCGTTGACGACCACGACTTCGCCCTGCGCGATCAGGCAGCCGTTCACGAGCACGTCCATCGGCTCGCCGGCGAGGCCGTCGAGCTCGACGACCGAGCCCTGCGCGAGCTGCAGCAGGTTGCGGATCGCGATCTTCGTGCGGCCGAGCTCCACGGTCATCTTGACCGGGATGTCGAGAATCATCTCGATGTCGTTGTGCGTCGAGCTGGGCGCGGCCTTCGACAGCGGCTGGAACACGCCGGCGCCGGTCGCGCCGGCCTGCACCGGTTGCTCGTTCTGCTCGGCGAGCGCGGCGGCCCAGTCGTCCATGGCCAGTTCCTCGTCCGCAGCGGCGGGCGCCGCCTGCACGGCCACGGCCGATTCCGCCAGCGCCGCGTCGGCAAGTGCCTGCGGGTCGAGTTCGGGCGTCGGGTTCAGCTCACTCATATCCACCTTCCTTCATCGTGTCGCCCGCGCTGATCATCTTCTGCACGCGCAACGCATATTGACCATTGAAAATGCCGTAGCCGCATTCCATCACCGGCACGCCGTCGACCTTCGCGGTGATGGTGTCCTCGATCTCCAGCGGCAGCACGTCGCCCGCGCGCAGGTTCAGGATCTTCTCGAACGTGGACGGGATCTCCGCGAGATTCGCGGTCAGTTCGACCTCGGCCGACTGCACCTGCTGCGACAGCACGCGCACCCAGCGGCGGTCGACTTCGAGCGCCTCGCCCTGGATCGGCGACGCAAGCACGTCGCGGATCGGCTCGACCATCGAATACGGCATGCAGATGTGCAGCGTGCCGCCCGTCGGCCCGAACTCGATCGAGAACTGCGTGACGATGACGATCTCGTTCGGCGTCGCGACGTTCGCGAACTGCGTGTGCATCTCCGAGCGCACGAACTCGAACTGCAGCGGCCGCACGCTTTTCCACGCGGTCGTGTAGTGCTCGAACACGAGGTTCAGCAGCTTGCCGATGATCCGCTGCTCGGTGGCCGTGAAGTCGCGGCCCTCGACGCGCGTGTGGAAGCGCCCGTCGCCGCCGAACAGGTTGTCGACGACGAAGAACACGAGGTTCGGGTCGAACACGAACAGCGACGTGCCGCGCAGCGGCTTCACGTGCACCAGGTTCAGGTTCGTCGGGATCGGCAGGTTGCGGGTGAACTCGCTGTACTTCTGCACCTTCACCTGGCTCACGGAGATTTCCGCCGTGCGCCGCATGAAGTTGAAGATGCCGATCCGCAACAGCCGCGCGAAGCGGTCGTTGATGATCTCGAGGCCGGGCATCCGGCCGCGGACGATCCGCTCCTGCGTCGCGATGTTGTAGGGGCGGACGCCCGACGTGTCGCGGTGCTCGTCGACTGCGTCGGATTCGCCCGTGACGCCCTTCAGGAGGGCATCGACCTCCTCCTGGGACATGAACTCCTGGTGGCCCATGCGCGCTCCTTGTCCGGCCGCGTTACTGGACGACGAATTCGGTGAACAGCACGTCGTCGACCTTCGCGCGCTGGTTGCCCGGCTGCGTCGGCTGCTCGATCAGCTCGCGCAGTTCCGTCGCGAGCGAACGCTTGCCGTCCGGCGTCGCGAGATCCTCGGGATGCTTGTTCGACAGCGCGAGCAGGATCCGGCTGCGGATCTCCGGCATCCGCGCGGTCAGCTGCTCCTGCGCCTTCGGATCGGTGAGCTTCAGCGACAGGCCGACGCGCAGGTAGTGCTGCGCGCCGTCGTCCGACTGCAGGTTCACGGTCAGCGGGTCGAGCGGGAAGAACACCGGCGCGGCGAGCGGCGCCGCTTCGGCGGGCGCGCTCGCATGGCCGACGCCTGCCTTGCTCAGGAACACGTACATGCCGCCGGCGGCGGCGGCAGCCGCGCCCAGGGCGATGACGGCGATGAGCGCGATGCGCTTGAACTTGCCGGACGAAGCCGGCTTGTCGGCAGTCGGGTTTGCGGTCGTGGAGGCCATGTGAATGCGTGCGTGATGTCTCGTAGCATGCATTGTTCGGCATCCGGGCCGAGCCCGATGGGTGGAAAAGAGGGGGGAATTGCGGCTATCTCAGCCGATTGTCGGGCCGGGGACGGCCTGGTATCGGGGCGATGCGCGGTGCGGGCCGGCGGGAGAAATCCGTCACGGCCAGCGGGGGCGCGGCCGGCGGCCGTCCGGGCCGGCGCGAGAGGGAGATGCGGAGGCGGGCGGGCAGCCAGCGGCGCCCGCCCGCACGTGGTCAGATCGGCAGCAGCGACAGCAGCGGCGCGATCAGCACCATCGCGACGCCCGCGATCATCATCGTGAGACTCGACACGACGCCTTCCTCGCTGCCGATCTCGCGCGCCTTCGCGGTGCCCACGCCGTGGGCCGCGGCGCCGAACAGCGCGCCGCGCGCGAGCCGCGTGCGCATCGGCACCAGTGCGAGCACGATTTCGCCGAGCAGCATCCCGCAGATGCCGGTCGCGATCACGAACAGCGCGGTGAGGTCTTTCGGCGCATGGATCTTGTCGGACACGGCGAGCGCGAACGGCGTCGATACCGAGCGCGTCATCAGCGAGCGCTGCAGTTCCGGCGACAGGTGCAGCAGCTTCGCGAGCAGCAGCGACCCGCACACGCCGGCGCCGATTCCGACCGCGACGCCGACCGACAGCGACAGCCAGTGCCGGCGGATCAGGTCGCGATACTCGTAGATCGGCACCGCGAACGCGATCGTCGCCGGCCCGAGCAGCCACATCAGCCAGCGCGTGTCGCGGAAGTAGACCGAATACGGGATGCCGGTCAGCAGCACGAGCAGCACCAGCACGCCCGGCACGAACACGAGCGGCGAGAACAGCAGCGTCTTCTTGTACGCGTAGAGCCGCTTCGACGCGAAATACAGCGCGACCGTCAGCACGAAGCAGCCGACGGAGATCGCGGTGTTCACGCGATCGGCGGACAGGTTCGACAGCAGCGCGTGCATCGCGGGCTCCCGCTCAGTGGGCGGACACGGTGGCGACGCGCGCGCGGCGGCGTTCGGCGAACACGCGCTGCGCGGCGAGCCGGCGCTCGAGCTTCGCGGCGAGGTCGACGGCAACAGCCACCGCGACCATCACGAACGCGGTGCCGGCGAGCATGACGAGCGCGATGCGCCAGCCGTCCTCGCGGAACAGCCCGCCGTACTGGACGGCCGCGACCGCGGCCGGCACGAAGAACAGCAGCATGTCGGACAGCAGCCAGTTCGCGCCGTCCTTGACCCATGCCGGCGCGACGCGGCCCGAGAACAGCAGCGCGAGCAGCACCGCGAGGCCGATCACGCCGGACGGCACCGGCAGTCCGATCGCGCGCACCGCCCAGTCGACGCCCATCCACAGCACGCCGAGCGCGGCGGCCTGCAGCACGATCCGGCCCGTGCGCGCAACATTGCCGGAAGCGGCGGGGCGGGCGGCAGTGGCGGTGGTCGGCTTGGTCATGGCGGGCTCCATACGGATCGTGCTGTCAATGGCCCTAGTATAGGGTTTCCCCTAACCATAAATAAAATGACTTGTCTCTATCCTTGTCATTCCGATTCGGAATTTAGTGGCGCTTGCCGCACCAACTTGGGGAGTGATCGATGGAATTGCGCGCGCTGCGGTACTTCGTCGAGGTGGTTCGCCAGCAGAGTTTCACGGCAGCGGCCGACCGGCTGTTCGTCACGCAGCCGACCATCAGCAAGATGGTGAAGGCGCTCGAGGACGAGATCGGCTCGCCGCTGCTGCTGCGCGACGGCCGGCAGATGGTGCTGACCGACGCCGGGCGGATCGTGTTCCAGCGCGGCCAGGACGTGCTCGCCGCGCAGGCGCAGTTGCAGTCGGAGCTGAAGGATCTCGGCACGCTGGGCCGCGGCGAGCTGACGATCGGGATTCCGCCGCTCGGCGGGTCGCTGTTCACGCCGATCATCGCCGCGTACAAGCAGCGCTATCCGAACATCGAGCTGAAGCTGTTCGAGCAGGGCGCGCGGATGATCGAGGCCGCGCTGATGTCGGGCGAACTGGAACTCGGCGGGCTGCTGGAGCCTGTGGATCCCGGCACGTTCGACCGGCTGCCGATGGTGCGCGCGCCGCTGTGGCTCGTCGCGCCGCGCGAGTCGCGCTGGGAGGATCACACGGCCGTGCCGCTCGCGGACCTCGCGCGCGAGTCGTTCGTGTTCTACGCGGAAAGCCTCGCGCTGCACGACGCGGTGCTCGATGCGTGCCGGCAGGTCGGCTTCACGCCGTCGATCGTGAGCCGCAGCGGTCATTGGGACTTCATGGCCGCGCTGGTGCATGCGGGCGTCGGCATCGCGCTGCTGCCGGAGCCGTACTGCCGGCGGCTCGATGCGCGGCAGTTCACGTGCCGGCCGATCGTCGAGCCGGAGATCACGTGGGCGATCGCACTCGGCTGGCTGAAGAAGGGCTATCTGTCGCACGCGGCACGGGCGTGGCTCGACGTCGCGCGGGCGACGCTGCCGATCGCGTCGGGCGACGATCTGGCGTTCGGCGGATTGCGCGCGCGGGAGTGAGGCCGGCGGACGCCGGTGCAGAAATCAGACGTGCTGAATCGGGCCCGCATACCGGGCGATGGTGCTGTCGTGCGTGAGCAACGTGACACCTTCCGAAATCGCCTGCGCGATCAACAGGCGATCGAACGGGTCGCGATGGACCGCCGGCAGCTGCTCGATTGCGAGAACGTGCGCGCTCGTGATCGGCAATTCCACGTAGCCGACGTCGAGCAGGTTGCGACGCAACACGTGGGGATCGACCTGGAAATCGTCCCGATCGAGCCCGCGCTTGATGACGATTTCACAGAGGCTCACGACGCTGAACAGCAGGGTATAAGCCGAATTCTCGATGATCGAGCGGGCGCTGCGCGGCAGCTCCGTCGCGTCGGCGGCTGCCCAAAGCAGCAGATGGGTGTCGAGCAGGACTTTCACGTGTCGTCACCCTCGAACAAATTCCGAATGGCCTCGTCGCCCATCGTGTCGAAATCGTCCGGCACACGAATCTGTCCCCTCATGAAACCGATCCGTGCCGGAGGACGCGCGTCGGGCGCATCGATCGGGACTACCTTGACGAGCGGCTTGCCGGCCTTCGCGATCACGAACGGTTCGCCCGCATGGACTGCTTCGTCGATCAGACGCGACAGGTTCGTCTTCGCATCATGCATGTTATAGGTCTGCATCACCTCACCTCAGATAAACTAAGTTCATTAATTCGTTTAGCTTAGTCCAGAGCGGAAGGGCGTGCAAGAACGGCCGTTCAGTCCAGGAAGCACAGCCGGGCCTTCCGGTTCAATGCCCCATCGCCGGCCCCGCGCCCTTCTTCGGCTTCGTGATCCACACGAGCGCCGCGAGCGCGATGAACACGCCTGCCGACAGGTGGAAGAAGTCGTTGGTCGCCATCATGAAGCCCTGCTGCGTGACCAATTGGTTCAGCTGCGCATTGGCCGTCTGGCCGAGGATCCCGAGCTGCGCGAGTGCGCCCTGGTAGTCGGTCGTGTTCTGCGCGTAGACGCTGACCGACTCCGACAGCCGCGCGTGGTGGTAGATCGCATCGTTCTCCCAGAACGTCGAGCTGGCCGCGGTGCCGATCGCGCCGGACAGCGTGCGCAGGAAGTTCGACAAGCCCGACGCGCTCGCGAGCCGCTCGTCGGAGATGCTCGACAGCGTGATCGTCGTCATCGGCACGAAGAAGCACGCGACGCCGATTCCCTGCACGAGCCGCGGCAGGATCACGTGATTGAACGGCACGTCGAGCGTGAACGTCGAATTCCACACCGATACGCCCGCGAACACGATGAACGCGAAGCTCGCGACCATCCTCAGGTCGAGCCGGTGCATGTTGCGCCCGATCAGCGGCGACAGCACGAGCGCGAGCAGCCCGACCGGCGCGGTCGCGAGACCCGCCTTGCCGGCCGTGTAGCCCATCACCGTCTGCAGCCACAGCGGGAAGATCACGACCGAGCCGAAGAACGCCATGAAGCCGAACGAGATGATCAGCGCGCCGAGCGCGAAGTTGCGGTCCTTGAAGAGCGTCAGGTCGACCACCGGCTCCTTCTCGGTCGCCTCCCACACGAGCATGAACGCGAGCGACACGACCGCGATCAGCGCGAGCGCGACGATGAAGGTCGAGTTGAACCAGTCGCGGTCCTTGCCGAGGTCGAGCATCATCTGCAGGCACGACACGCCGATCACGAGCAGCGCGAGGCCGACCGCGTCGATCCGCTGTTTCGTCGTCTTCGTCTCGCGGCCGCGCAGCAGGAAGTACGCGCAGGTCGCGGAGAACACGCCGATCGGCAGGTTGATGTAGAAGATCCACGGCCACGTGTAGTTGTCGCTGATCCAGCCGCCCAGCAACGGGCCGAAGATCGGCGCGACGATCACCGTCATCGCCCATAGCCCGAGCGCGAGCCCGCGTTTCGCCGGCGGATAGCTGCGCATCAGGATCGTCTGCGACAGCGGCACCATCGGGCCCGACACGAGGCCCTGCAGCAGCCGGAACGCGATCAGCGTCTCGAAGTTCGACGCGAGGCCGCACAGCGCCGACGCGATCGTGAACGCGAGCACCGACAGCGTGAACAGGCGCACCTCGCCAACCCGCCGCGCGAGCCAGCCGGTCAGCGGCACCGCGATCGCGGACGCGACCGAATACGACGAGATCACCCACGTGCCTTCGCTCGTCGCGACGCCGAGGCTGCCCGAGATGGTCGGCACCGCGACGTTCGCGATCGACGTGTCGAGCACTTCCATGAACGTGCCGAGCGCGAGCCCGACGGTGAGCAGCGCGAGCGCACCGCCAGTGAGCGGCGCCGGTTCGGCGGCAGGGGAGGCGGCGGATGCCGTGGTGGCGGACATCGGAATCTCCTAGACGCGGCGCGCGCAACGCGCCGGCACAACGCACGGGCGCGCAGTACCGCGCGGCCCGGCCGGGTCGAATGAACACGGGGAAGGATGGAGCACGTGTCTCGTCATCTTCTGCCCAGACAGAGAAATAAGTGAATGCTTAACCTAGACACCGTGGCCTCCGCGCTCAGCAGTCCGGTTCGTCGGGCGTCGGGCAGCCGACGTCGCCGGGTCCGTTCGCGATGAAGCGCTGCAGCAGCCCGGTGAGCGTCGCCAGTTCGTCGGCCGAGAAGCCGGCGAGCTGCGCGTTCAGCGCGGTCGCGACGAGCGACGGCAGCGCGCGGGCCGCATCGGCGCCGCGTTCGGTCAGCGTCAGCTCGATCACGCGGCGGTCCTGCTCGCTGCGCGAGCGCGCGACGAGCCCCTTGCGTTCGAGACGGTCGAGCATCCGCGTCATCGAGCCGCTGTCGTACGACATCTTGCGCGACAGCTCGAACGGCGTGCGCGCATAGCCGCGCGACAGCAGCAGGATCACGCCGATCTGCTGCGCGGTGAGATCGAGCGGCTCGAGCGCGCGGTCCATCCGCTCGACGAGCGCCTGCCGTGCCTTGGTCAGGTAGTAACCGAGGCTCGTTTCCAGCTCGATGGTGTCGGGATCGTAGAGGCCGCCGTTCATGCGATTGCGCGCGCAGCAACAGTGCGTTTCAGGTCAAAACGCGCCCAGTATCTTGAAAAATGATTGCTTAGTCAATATTATTTCAGTCAACCAGTTACGACGTGCATGTTGCACTGCCGGAGACTATGTTCTGACCGCTTCGCCCGCACTGCCGGGCACCCCCGAGGATGTTCGCGATGCTGTTCCTGAAAAATGCCGCCGGCGCGCTGCGCCGCAACCTGACCGATACCGCTCATCATGTGTTCTCCGGGCCGCACCGCGGCTGGAAGATCGCGCTGTACGTGACGATGCTGGTGGTGCCGGGCGGCTCGCTCGCGGCGCTCGGGTTCGCGTGGTTCGATCATCGCCGGCAGCGTAACGCGAAGGGCGCCGCCCGCCGCACGGGTCGGCCGGCGGCCACGGAGCCGTCGACATGGCGGTCCGCCGCCGAGCCCGTTCCCGTTCCGGTGCGTTGCCACTGAAGCCGCGCGGTTCATGCCAATCCGACCGCCTTCGACCGACCGACTGACCGACGGGTACGCCTGCGGCCGGGTCGCCGTTCGTCGCGTAGACGGGGCTTCGTTGCTGTCGAGGCCGCCAGCGCGGTAATGACCGGTAAACCGGCCGGCCGCGCCGGTAACACATGCGCGCGGCCGCGCACCGTACCCTTAGGGCTGCGCAGCTTTCCCGCCGTCAGTTACCATTTGTCCGCCAGCGGCCAACGACCGCACCGCATGACCGCACCGCGCGACGCCGCTCGCCGGCCGTCGCGCCCAGACAGGAACATCACGATGCCGTACGCCTCCCTCCCGCGCGCCCTTCGCCCGCTGAGCGCCGCCGTCGCCGTTGCGACGGCCGTGCTGCTCGCCGGCTGCGCCGTCGGGCCCGACTATCACCGGCCCGACACGTCGATCCCCGCCGCCTTCAAGGAAGCGCCGGCCGGCTGGAAGGTCGCGCAACCCGCCGACCGCGCCGACCGCGGCCCGTGGTGGACCGTCTACAACGATCCGCAGCTCGATGCGCTGATCGGCAGGCTCAACGCGTCGAACCAGACCATCGCGCAATCGGCCGCCGCGTACCGGCAGGCCCGCGCGCTCGTCACCGAGGCGCGCGCCGCGTACTTCCCGACCGTCGGGCTGACCGCGTCGGGCACGCGCTCGCGTACGGGCCGCACGTCCACGTCGTCGAGTACGTCGAGTTTCGGCAGCAGTTCGTCGATCGGCAACAGCTACAGCGTCGGCCTCGACGCGAGCTGGGAGCCCGACCTGTGGGGCAAGGTGAGCCGCAGCGTCAGCGCGCAGCGCGCCGGCGAAGCGGCCGCCGCGGCCGATCTCGCGAACGCGCGGCTGTCGCAGCAGGCGCTGCTCGCGCAGACCTACTTCCAGCTGCGCACGTCCGATGCGCTGCAGAAGCTGCTCGACGATACCGTGAAGTCGTACGGCGAATCGCTGAAGCTCACGCAGAACCAGTACGCGCAGGGCGTGGCCGCGCGCGCGGACGTGATCCAGGCGCAGACGCAGCTGCAGAGCGCGCAGGCCGCGGCGATCGACAACGGCGTCGCCCGCGCGCAGTACGAGCATGCGATCGCGACGCTGATCGGCGAACCGGCATCGACGTTCTCGCTGCCGCCGAACCCGCTGACGGCCGAACCGCCGGTCACGCCGGTCGACGTGCCGTCCGCGCTGCTCGAGCGCCGGCCCGACATCGCGGCCGCCGAGCGCCGCGCGGCCGCGGCGAACGAGCAGATCGGCGTCGCGATCGCCGCGTTCTTCCCGACGCTGACGCTGTCGGCCACCGGCGGCTTCCAGAGTTCGGTGTGGTCGCAACTGTTCACGCTGCCCGCGCGGTTCTGGACGGTCGGCCCGCAACTCGCCGCGACGCTGTTCGATGCCGGCCTGCGCGCCGCGCAGACCGATGCCGCGCGCGCGACCTACGACCAGGACGTCGCCGCGTACCGCCTCGCGGTGCTCACCGCGTTCCAGGACGTCGAGGACAACCTCGCGTCGCAGCGCATCCTCGCGCAGGAAATCGACGTGCAGCGGCAGGCCGTCGACAGCGCCGAACACTCGCTCGCGATCGTCACGAACCAGTACAAGGCCGGCACGGTCGCGTACCTGAACGTGCTGACCGCGCAGACCACCGCGTTCACCGCGCAGCAGAAGCTCGCGACGATCGCCGGGCAGCGGATGACGTCGTCGGTCGGGCTCGTGAAGGCGCTCGGCGGCGGCTGGAACGTGTCGGAGATGGCGCGCGAGACGGGCGACGTGGCGGCGCCGGCGCCGCTGCCGGCATCCGGTGCTGCGGCGCCGCTCGCGCAGAAGTAACGGGGAAAAGGGCCGGGCGACGCGCGCTCAGCGCGTCGCATCGCCGAAGATCAGCGACACCTGGTTGCTGCCGATCGGATGGCCGAGCAGGTTCAGCAGCCCGGCGAGGTTCGCCTGCTGCTCCGGCGCCGCATGCGCGGTGCCGCGAAACGACCCGTGGCCGGGGCCGAAGCTGCCGTGCCCGTCGAGGAACAGCGGGCCCTGCGTCGTCGACAGGTCGAGATCGGCATCCGTGCCCTTCGCCTGCAGCACCGCACGGTACGAGCCGAGCGGCTTCACGCGCGACACGCGCGAACTCATCGAATCGATCGTCACCGTCAGCTGGCCGAACGCGTTGTGGCCGATCATCCGCCAGTCGGTCCAGCCGAGCCGCACGTCGCCCTGCAGGTCGAGCGTGTTGAACGGTGTGCCGAGCCCGGCGAGCAGCGACGCGGGCACGGCCATCGAGCCGGCCGACAGCGTCGCGCCGCGCCACGTCGCGTCGAGCGTGACCGCGTCGGGCATCGCTTCCGTCTGTCGCATGCGCATCTGCACGCGCCCCGTCAGCAACGGCCAGAACCGCGTCGTCCATTCGACGCGGCCCGGCAGCAGCGTCGCCGCGCTCTGGTCCGCGCCGGGCGCGAGCATCAGCGTGCCCGAGCCGTGCCACAGCGAGCCGTCCGGATCGACGAGGTTCACGTGGCCGCCGGTCGCGCGCGCAAACTGCGGCGCGATCCACGCGGCCGGCGCGAGCGCGACGAGCGTGAGCGCCGTCGCGAGGCCGCCGGCCGCGACCCACGGCAACACGGCGACGAGCCGCCTGATTCCCGGCCTCATCGGCCGACCGCCGCTGGTTTCGTCCACTGCGTCATTTCTGCATCGACGGTTGCATTACGGCCGTCAGGTCGACCTGGCCGTCTTCCTTCAGCGCGGCCACATGCGCTTCGCCGACCTGCACCTTGAACTGCCGGCGCGCGTCGTCGAGCCACTGCGTCCACGCCGGGAACGGTACGTTCTTCATCTGGACCTGCACGCCGTTGCCGACGACCTGCACCTGCGCGCCCTGCAGCCCGTGGTCGGACAGCGATGCGGTGAGCGCGTCCTTCAGCGCGAGGCCGGTCGGCGCGACGCCCTGCGCGGCGGCCGTCAGCGACTTCGCCTCGTTGGCCTGCGCGGTCATCTGCGCGAGCTCGCGGCGCATCGTCGGCAGTTCGCGGCGGATGCGCGCGCGGCCTTCCTGCGCGGGCGCCCACAGCACCGAATAGGCGATCGCGACGACCAGCACGGCGCCGCCCCAGCCGAGTAGCGTGCGCTCGCGCGGTGTGCGCTCGCCCCAGAACTGGGCGAGCGTCTGGTTCAGTTGTTCGGTGTTCATGAGCGGCTCCGGATCGTCCATTTGCCGGTACTGCTGTCCACTTCGCCGGTCAGCCCGTTGCGCGCGAGCCGCTGCGGGAAATCGGGGTCGACCTTGACCTCCGGCTTGAAGCCGACGTCGAGCCGCCGGTCGTGATAATCGAGCGACGCGATGCCGTTCAGCGGCAGCGCGCCCATCGACCGCGACAGTGCGCTCGACAGCGCGAGGAAATCGTTCGGCGACAGCTCGCCGGCCGCGAGGCGCAGCTGATCGAGCTGGCGCTGCATCTGCGCGGGCGGATCGAGCACCGTCGTCGTCTTCGGGAACGCGGACAGCAGCGTCTCGGTGATCTGCGCGGACAGCGCGTCGCGCTCGCGCGACAGCTTCCACCAGTGCAGGTTCATGCCGATCACCGCGATGCCGAGCGTCGCCGCGGCGAGCGCGATCGGCACGCGCAGGCGCTTCACCGTCGCGCGATCGAAGCGCCACGGCTGCGACTCGAATTCGAACTGGCACAGATCGAAACGCTCGGCGAGCGCGCGCCGCGCGAACGCGTCGAACGACAGCGGCTGCGCGCCCGGCAGCAGCGGGCCGTCGGCGCGGCCGACCGACGCGAGACGCGGCTCCGCGCCCGGTTCGCCGAGTTCGTACAGTTCGACGTCGGCACCGCCGGCGAGCGCGGCCAGCGTACCGGCGGCGCGCGCCGCGGGCGCCGCGAAGCCTTCGCCGAGCGCACCGCGCGCGATCGCGAGCTCGAGACGCGGCGCGCCGGCCGCGGCAAGCTGCGCGCCCGCTTCGACGAGCGCCGGTTCGACCGACGTCGCAAGGCCGAGCACCGCGGCCACCGCGTTCGGGCGCGCGAGCGGCTCGGCTGCCGGGGTGACCGCAGCGGGTTGCGCGAGTTCGCCGTCGACGGGCGCCGACGGCGCGGCATCAGCCGCCAGCGCACGCGGCGCGGGCAGGCAGCGTGTCGCGGGCACCGCGCTCAGGTGCCGGTGGCCGGCCGCGGTGAACGCGTCGCAGATCGCGCGGAACCACGCGCGGTCGACCACGGCCAGCACGCGGCGGCCGTCGGGCAGCGCGACGGGGTCGAGCGCGATGTGGCAGCCGAGCGGATCCTGGATCAGCTGATCCTCGACGATGTTGGGCAACGCCTGGCGCAGCTTCGGCCCCTTGAGCGGCGGCACGGTCGCGGCCAGCAGCAGCACGTCGCGCGCGGCGACGATCAGCAGCGTCGCATTCGCGCGCGGCAGCAGCGCGAGCGCGGCACGGCCCGCGCGCTGCACCTGGCCGGCCTTGTCCACGAGCGTGAACGGCAACTCGGGCCACTGCCATTCCTGCAACGGCACGGCCGGCTCGCGCGGCGGCAAAGAAACAATCAGCGTGCTCAAGAGCTCCTCTCCCGGATGGCGTCGTTATAGCTGGTCGCGGATGCGCACGACCCGCGTCGAATGCGTCGTCGGATCACGATACACGAGCGAGGTCCGGTCGACCTCGGCGCGATCGTGCTGGATCCGGCCATGCACGATGAAATAACTGGAATTGACGTCGACGAGGCTCGAGTCGATCGTCACGTTCGGCGCGCCGGCGCCGCGCAGCGCGAGCTGCACGTCGCCGACGTTGCGGAAAAACACGGTCTCGCGGCGCGCCACGAGCGCCTGCGCGGACGACACGCTCATCCCCGGCACCAGCGCCGCGATCACCTCGGCCGGCGCGGTGTTCATGTTCACCGGCGTCGTGGTCGGCAGCACGGTGACGAACGGGCGCAGCCGCGCGACCATTTCGGGCGTCACGCCGTCGACGTCGAGCAGGCTGTCGACGCTCGTCATCACCAGCGGTGCGGGCCCGCGCTCGGTGTCGGACATCCCCGGCTCGTCGGTGAAGTTGCCGGTCATGTCGCCGCCCGGTACCGGCGCGGTCGCGGCCGTCGCGGCGCCGGGCAGCGTCGGCGTCTGGAAACGCGTCGCCGAGTGCATCAGGCCCGCGCGCATCTGCAGCGCGATCCGCTTCGCGAACGCGCCGTCGTAGCCGAGCGTCGCGAGCAGCCGCTGGAACGTCTGCAGCTGCATCGCGTTCAGCTGCAGCACGCCGGGCGCCGGCGACGACACGAGATTGCGCAGGTTGTACTTCGCCTGCGCATCCTCGATCGACCCGGAGATGTAGGTGTCTTCGCCGCCGCCGTCGTTCGGCGCGCCGATCCGGCCGAGAAAGTCCGACAGCTTCGTCTTCGCGATCGGCACGGCCCAGATGCCGCCGAGATAGGTGATGCCGGGCGCCGTATCGCCTTCGGAGCGCAGGATCATGCGCGTCCAGTCGAGCGCGCCGCGCGCGACCCACTGCGCCTGCGCGATCACGCGCTGGTTCTCGATGCGGCGGATCTGCACCTGCTGGCGCCACAGCATCCCCGACACGAGGATCGCCGACAGCGCGACGACGAGCAGCGCGGTAATGATCGCCGCGCCGCGCTCGCGGCGCGCGCGGGCGATCGCCGGTGCATGCGTGCGGGCACGGCCGCGAGCGGCGAACCGGGAACGATGAAGGCGCGCGCGCATCGTCATTCCCCGACGAGGAAGATGCGCGTGACGGGCACGCGCAGCGACGTCGCGCCGATGCTGACCTGCAGCCCCGTCACCGCGCGCGTCGGCGGCGCGTTGCCGATCTGCGGCACCTTCAGCGCATCGTTGTTCTGCGACAGCGCGTCGTTGGCCGTCTGCAGGTTGGTGGTCCAGCCGACGCGCGGCACGTACAGCTTCGCGTCGATCGCGCCGACGCCGCCCATCAGCGCGACCCAGCTCCAGCCGTCGACGCTGCTGTCCTTCAGCACGTCGCGCAGGCGGTTCGCGT
The DNA here is from genome assembly GCF_052851275.1 of Burkholderia sp. SR8. NCBI lineage: Bacteria > Pseudomonadati > Pseudomonadota > Betaproteobacteria > Burkholderiales > Burkholderiaceae > Burkholderia > Burkholderia sp. SR8. Next base: position 150,131 of record NZ_JAULUC010000011.1, on the reverse strand, counting down.
CGTCGAGCGGCGGCGACGCATAGCGGACGACGCGCCCGCCGGCGATCCGGTAGCGGACCACCTGCAGCCGCGGCGCGGCGCCCGGCACGTCGAGTTCGCGCACGATCTGCAGCGTGTTGCCGGCGACCCCGATCGCCGGCTGGCCGGCTTCGTCGTCGGTCGCGGCGAGGCGCGCGTCGATGCGCATCTGGTCGAACATCTGCGCGAACACGCGCTCGTCTTCCATCGCGGACGCGACCTTGTCGCGGCCGCGCATGATCTGGTCGAGCCCGCGCCACGACAGGATCGCGACCACCGCGAGGATCGCGATCGCGATCATCAGCTCGATCAGCGTGAAGCCCCGCACGCGGCGGGAACGGGCGGAACGCGCGGGCCGGCGCCGCAGCGGCGCGTCAGAGCGGACGGCTGGTTTCATTCGCGACCACCGTCACCATTTGAGCGAGCACGCCGGCGCGCCCCGGCATGCTCACCGACACCTGCACGCGCCGGAACACCGGATTCGGCGTCGTGCTCACGCGCTGCGTGCATACCAGCTGCACGTTGCCCTGCGAACAATCGAAGCTCTGCTCGCCGACCTCGGGCCACGCATGCGTGAGGCGCAGTTGCGCGAGCGCGTTGTCGGCGCTCCAGCCGGCGAGCAGCCGGCGATGGAGATCGGATGCATTGGTCGCCATCGTGCCGACCGCGCGAATCGACGCGGCGAGCGCGACCGCGATGATCGCGAGCGCGACCAGCACCTCGATCATCGTGAAGCCTCGGGAACAAGCAGCCGGGAAGGGCACGCGACGACGCATCGTCATTGCACCTCGTAGCGGCCGTTGCCGGTGCCGACGATCGTCGCGCTGCCGACCGCCGAGTGCAGCGTCACGCGCACCGGCGTGTCGATGCTTTCCGTGCCGAACACGACGCGGCTCGCGCGCGTGTCCGACCCCGGATAATCGATGTCGGCGCCGGTGACGCCGCCGTCCCAGTCGCGCGGGCGCAGCAGGTCGTCGCGCAGCATGCGCCAGCCGTCCGGCGAACTCACTTCGAAACGGAACCCGTGCGCGGTCGGCAGCCACGCGATCGGGCGCGCGCGCACCTGCGCTTCGTCGCCGGCCGTCTCGAACAGCAGCGCGATGCGCTGCGCTTCCTCGCGCAGGTCGGTGCGCGGATTGCGCGTCAGCGACAGCGACGCGAGCGACACCAGCAGCCCCGCGATCACGAGCACGACCAGCATCTCGAGCAGCGTGAAGCCGCGCGCATGCGCGTGCGCCGCGGTCACGGCCGCGCCGCGCCGCACGCGGCGGGCGCGGACATCGCGGCGGGCGCGAGCGGCGCGCAGCGGCGTGCGAAGGGCGGGCATGAAGTGCAGGGCGGGGGAGAACGTCGGACCGGTCAGCGCGTGCTTACTGCCACGATCCGATGTCGGAATCGTTGTTCTCGCCGCCTTCCTTGCCGTCGGCGCCGTAGCTGAACACGTCGATCTCGCCGTGCACGCCCGGGTTCAGGTACTTGTACCCGTTGCCCCACGGATCGTTCGGCAGGCGCTCGAGATAGCCGCCGTCCTTCCAGTTGTTCGGGATCGGATCGGTGGTCGGCTTCTGGATCAGCGCGTTCAGGCCCTGTTCCTGGGTCGGATAGCGGCCGTTGTCGAGACGGTACAGCTTGAGCGCCTGCATGATCGTGCCGATGTCCTGCTTCGCGGCGATGCGGCGCGCCTCGTCGGGGCGGCTCATGATCTTCGGCACGATCAGTGCCGCGAGGATCCCGAGGATCGCGACCACCACCATGATCTCGATCAGCGTGAAACCGCGCTGACGGCGCACGGCCGCATTACGGCGAGTGATCCACGTTTGCATGACTGACTACCTCTTTCCAAAAAATGTCGTCGATTGAGTGACGCACCCTGCGGATCGCGGCATGCGTGCCTGACGGCAAGCTTCCGATACCCGGGGCGCGGAGCACGCATTGTAAGGCGCGCATTGCCGAGGGCTTTCACCCAACGCAAATTTCATATTGATCCGTACAATAGCGCGCATGAACGCGCTCTCGATCCGGATCCTCTCCCTAGCCCTCTTCGCGGGTTTGTGCGCGACGGCCACCTACTGGGCCGTCACGCTGTCCGCCCGCGAAGCGCCGCTGCCCGCCGCCGCCGCGCGGCTGCCGATCCGCACCGAGGACGCCGCCGCGCTCTTCGGCGGACAGCTCGACAAGAATCCCGTGCAGGACATCCACCTGTTCGGCATTCTCGCGCTCGATCATGGCGGCGCCGCGATCGTCGGCATCGGCGGCGAACCGCCGCGCGCCGTGTCGCTCGGCGCGGAGCTCACACCCGGCGCGAAGCTCGCCGAAGTCCGCAGCCGCTCGATCATCGTCGACCGCAACGGCGCCCGCGCGGAAGTCCAGCTCCCTGCCAACACGCCGTCCCCCGCGATCTACATGCGCTGAACCGCGGCGGCCCGACCGGCGCTCAGGCCGTCACTGCACCATGTTGTTCAGCTCGATGATCGGCAGCATCACGGCCAGCACGATCACGAGCACGATCCCGCCCATCGCCAGGATCAGCAGCGGCTCGAGCAGGCTCGTCAGGAACATCGTGCGCCGTTCGAGCTCGCGCGCCTCGCCTTCGGCCGCGCGGTCGAGCATCGTCGTCACGTCGCCCGTCGCTTCGCCGGAACGGATCAGGTGCACGAGCACCGGCGGAAACGTCTTCACGTTGTTCAGCGCGCGCGACAGCGCGGAGCCTTCGCGCACGCGCACGATCGCATCGTCGATGTTCGCGCGCATCGCGCGGTTCGACAGCGTCTCGCCGGCCGCCTGCAGCGCGCGCAGGATCGGCACGCCGGCCGCGGTCAGGATGCCGAGCGTGCTCGCGAAGCGCACCGTGTTGTAGCCGCGCACGAGCTTGCCCGCGAGCGGCGCGGTCAGCACCCAGCGGTCGAACGCGAGCCGGGGCCCGGCGCGCGACAGCGTCGCCTTCACGAACCACACGACGAGCGCGACCGCGATCAGGATCGCCCACCACCAGTGCCGCACGAAATCCGACAGCGCCATCATCACGATCGTCAGCAGCGGCAGCTGCTGCTTCGTGCTCGCGAACACGTTGACGACTTGCGGCACGACGTAGCTCAGCAGGAACGTGACGATGCCGAACGCGATGATCGTGACGATCCCCGGATACGTGAACGCGAGCAAGATCTTCTGCTTCAGCGCATTGCTCTGTTCGATGTAGTCGGCCAGCCGCGACAGCACGATCCCGAGCTTGCCGGTGTGCTCGCCCGCGGCGACGAGCGCGCGGTAGATTTCCGGGAAGTCGCGCGGATGCTGGCCGAGCGCATTCGCGAGCGAATGGCCGCCGAGCACTTCCGCGCGGATCGCGGCCATCAGCTCGCGGATGTAGTCGCGCTCGGCCTGCTCGGTCAGCACGCCGAGCGCCTCGTCGAGCGGCAGCCCCGCGATCAGCAGGCTCGCGAGCTGGCGCGTGAGGATCGCCTGCTCGCGCTGCGACAGCTTGCGGCCGAACGCGAGGCGCTGCGAACGCGCGCCGCGGCCCGCGCTCGCGGCCGGCTCGACGACGAGCGGCGTGAGCCCCTGCGTGCGCAGCTGGCCGCGCGCGGCGCGCGCGCTGTCGGCATCGATCACGCCTTTCTGCGCACGCCCCGCCGAGTCGATTGCTTCGAAACGGAATGCCGGCATCGCGCTATGCGCCTCCCGTCACGCGCAGCACTTCCTCGAGCGACGTCGCGCCGGCCGCGAGCCAGCGCTCGGCATCGTCGCGCAGCGTGCGCATCCCTTGCGCGCGGCCCGCGGCGAGAATCTCCGCATCGGCCGCGTTGCGGTGGATCAGCGAGCGGATCGAATCGTCGATCACCAGCAGTTCGTACACGCCGCGCCGGCCCGCATAGCCCGACTGCCCGCACTTCGCGCAGCCGACCGGATGCCACACGGTACGGCCGTCCTCGTGCCGCTCTTCCTTGCAGACCGGGCACAGCTGGCGCACCAGACGCTGCGCGAGCACGCCGAGCAGCGACGACGCGAGCAGGTACGGCTCGACGCCCATGTCGGTCAGACGCGTGACGGCCGACGCCGCGTCGTTCGTGTGCAGCGTCGCAAGCACGAGGTGGCCGGTCAGCGACGCCTGCACCGCGATCTGCGCGGTTTCGAGGTCGCGGATTTCGCCGATCATGATCACGTCCGGATCCTGACGCAGGATCGAACGCAGCGCGCGCGCGAAGGTCATCCCGATCCGCTCGTTCACCTGCGTCTGGCCGATGCCGGACAGGTCGTATTCGATCGGATCCTCGACGGTCATGATGTTGGTCGTCGCCGTTTCGAGCCGCGACATCGACGCATACAGCGTCGTCGTCTTGCCCGAGCCGGTCGGGCCCGTCACCAGCACGATGCCGTGCGGGCGGCCGATCAGCTTGTCGAACTGGCCGAGCGTGTCGCGGCCCATCCCGAGCGCTTCGAGGTTCAGGCGCTGCGCGTCCTTTTCCAGCAGACGCAGCACCGCGCGCTCGCCGTGGCCGGTCGGCAGCGTCGACACGCGCACGTCGACCGGCCGGCCGCCGACGCGCAGCGTGATGCGGCCGTCCTGCGGCAGGCGTTTCTCGGCGATGTCGAGCTGCGCCATGATCTTGATCCGCGAGATCAGTGCGCCGTGCAGCGCCTTCTTCGGGCGCACGACGTCGCGCAGCGTGCCGTCGACGCGAAAGCGCACGACCGACGCGTTCTCGAACGGCTCGATGTGAATGTCCGATGCCTGCTCGCGCGCCGCTTGCGTGAGCAGCGCGTTGATCATCCGGATGATCGGCGCGTCGTCTTCCGACTCGAGCAGATCCTCGACCTCGGGGATGTCCTGCATCAGCCGCGACAGGTCGACTTCGCCCTCGACCTCGCCGACGATCTGCGCGGCGCTGCCGTCCTGGCGCGCATACGCCTGGTTGATCGCCTGCGCGAGCTCGTCGGCCGGCACGCGATGCACGGAGATCGAGCCGAAGTTGCGCGCGATTTCGGCGAGCGCCGCGTCGCTCGTGCGTTCGCTGATCCACACCTCGAGCGTGTCGTCGAGCTGGTGCGCGACCAGCACCTGGCCGCTCTTCGCGAAGCCGTACGGCAGCAGGCGCGCGGCGAGCGGCGACGGCGGCTGCCGTTCGTCCGGCGCGCCGTCTGCGGCGGAAGACGCGAGCACGTCGCTCACTGCGTGGCTCCCGGCGTCGCGGTCAGCGGTTGTTGCGGCACCGCCTGCTGCGGCACGCTCTGCGGCTGCACGGGCGTCTGCTCCGGCAGCGGCTGCGCCGGGACCGGCACCACCTGGCGCTGCGCCTGCTGGCGGCGCATCTTGTCGAGGTCGAACAGGTTGCCCGCCGGCGTGCCGCCCTGGCTCGGGCCGATCGGCATCGGCGGGACGACCGGGTCGTCCTTGTCGCGCATCACGTTGTTGTCGGACTTGTACGCGCCCGTCACGCCCTGGATGTAGTCGTAGCGGTTCGCCGTGACTTCCTGCGCGACGTTGCGATCGGTGATGATCACCGGGCGCAGGAACACCATCAGGTTGGTTTTCGCGCGCTGCTTCGTCTCCGAGCGGAACAGCTGGCCGATCCACGGGATGTCGCCGAGCAGCGGCACCTTGCTGTTCGATACCTGGTAGTTGTCCTGCATCAGGCCGCCGAGCACGATGATCTCGCCGTTGTCGGCCAGGATCGTCGACTGGATCGAGCGCTTCGTGAAGGTCGGGCCCGTCTGCGCGCTCGTCGTGCCGGCGACGACCGCCGAGTCCTCGGTATAGAGCTGCAGCTTCAGGATCCCGCCGTCGGTGATCTGCGGCTTCACGTGCAGCGTCAGGCCGACGTCGCGACGGTCGTAGGTGTTGAACGCGTTGCTCGTCGTGCCGCTCGTCAGGTTCGAATACGAACCGGTCGCGATCGGCACGTTCTGGCCGACGACGATCTTCGCTTCCTCGTTGTCGAGCGTGATCAGGTTCGGCGTCGACAGCACGTTCGCGTCGCTCACGCCGGAGAAGTACTGCAGCAGCGCGCCGAGTCCCTGCACGCCGAACATGTTGTGCAGCCAGCCGATGTTGAGGCCCTGGGTCAGCGTGCCGAGATTGGCGGCCAGCCCGGCGCTCGTGGAGCCCGAGGTGCCCGCCGTCAGGTTGACGATGCTGTTGCCGAGGCCGGACGTCGGGTTCAGGTTCGTGCCGCCGAGAAACTGGCCGCTCGCGACCTGCCACTGGATGCCGAGGTTGCCCTGCGTCGTCGAGTTCAGCTCGACGATCAGCGCTTCGATGTAGACCTGCGCGCGCCGCGCGTCGAGCTGGTCGATCACCGAGCGCAGGTTCCGGTAGACCGGGTCGGGCGCGGTGATGATCAGCGAGTTGGTGGCCGCATCGGCCTGGATCATCCCGCCCGGCTGGTTTTCGTCGCTCTTGTCCTTGTCGCCGCCGAGCAGGCCGGCGCTGCCGAGCCCGCTGCCGGACGACGCGCCGTTGCCGTACGACGACGACGACGAGCCGCCGAGGCCGCCCGACGGCAGCGGCGGGGTGCCCGACGTGCCGGTCGAAAAGTTGCCGCTCGACGACGAGCCGCCGTTCTGGTTGAAGCTGTTCGCATCGTTGGACGACGCCGACGAGCCGCTGTCGTTGCCGCTCTTGCCGAGCATCCCGCGCAGCGTCTTCGCGAGCTTCACCGCATCCGCGTTGCGCAGCGGCACGACGTGCATGTTGCCGGGCACCGCGCTCGGCGCGTCGAGCTGCTGCGCGAGGCGCTTCGCGGCGGCCAGACGCGCGCCGCTGGAGGCGCGCAGCATCAGCGAGTTGGTGCGCGGATCGGCCGTGACCGACACCTTCAGCGTCGCGTCGCTGTTGCCGATCGCGCCCGGGTCGAGCATCTTCTGCATCTGCGCGGCGAGGTCGATCGCGTTCGCGTTGCGCAGCGGCACGACCTGCACCTGCGCGCCCGCGGCGCTGTCGACGCCGGCGATGATCTGCGCGATGCGGCGCACGTTGTCCGCGTAGTCGGTGACGACGATCGTGTTGTTCGCCGGATAGGCGGTGACCGTGTTGTTCGGCGAGATCAGCGGCCGCAGCACCGGCAGCAGGTTGTTCGCCGATTCGTTGTGCAGCTCGAACACCTGCGTGATGACCTGGTCGCCGCGCGCCTGCGGCGCATTGCCGACGTAGGTCGGCACGCCCTGCAGCTTCGCATCGGCTTCGGGCACGACCTTCAGCACGCCGTGGTCCTGCACGAGCGCGAAGCCCTGCATGCGCAGCGCCGACTGCAGCGTCTTCAGCGCCTGGCTTTCCGGCACCGGCCGCTCGGCCACGAGATTGAGCTGCCCCTTCACGCGGGGGTCGACGATGATGGTCTTGCCGGTTGCGGCGCCGATCGCCTTGGCGACCTGGTCGATGTCCGCATTCACGAAATTGAGCGTGACCTGAGCGTAGGCTGCCTGCGAGACGATGATGCCCGCGACGATCAGGGTCGTGGCGACGCGCCGCATAACGAAGCGATTTCTTGTCATGGATGAATGGGTCGATGCCGGCTCGGGCCACTTCCGGCGGTAGTGCTGGGATCCAGGTCCTAAAGAGGCGACATTAGCAGTTTTTCATGTCCGAAATATCACATTGATCCGAGGACTGTCTCACATACGACATCTATTCGGCGCACCGTATGCAATATGTAAGATTCCGGCGCGGTGTCGGCATTTCGGCCATCCCGGTCATATTGCGATGAATCGACACGGAAATGCGGTATAAACGGGCTGCCGTCTGTCCGCATGTCGCGACGCGACGGACTGCCGGTATGATACGGGCGGCGCGTTTCCCGTCGTACGAGTCACGGACACGGGTTTTCCCGACCCTTGCGTCATTTCCTTATCGTTTTCGCACCATGAAAAGACGGTTCGCTTCGCTTGCGTTGATTGCCGCCGGCGTGTGGTTCGCCTGCGGAAACGCTCGCGCGGATTGTTTCGACGAAGCGGCGCGATATCAGAAGGTCAATCCGCTGATCCTGCGCGCAATCGCGTGGCAGGAATCGCGCAATCGCCCCGATGCGCTGAACAAGAATACGAACGGCTCGGTCGATTACGGCCTGATGCAGATCAATTCGGTCCATCTGTCTGCGTTGTCGCGCTACGGAATCGGCCGCGACACGCTGATGGAGCCGTGCAAGAACGTCTATATCGCCGCGTGGCATCTGCGCCAGAAGATGAATCGCTACGGCAACACGTGGCAGGCCGTCGGCGCCTATCACTCGGAAACGCCGTCGCTGCGCGACAAGTACGCGCGGCAGATCGCCGGGATCCTGTCGCAATGGAAGCTGCTGCCGCCCGAGCAATGACGCGGCGCCGCGGCGCGGGCTGACGCCGTGCCGCTCGGCCGGCGCGCGTTTGATGCACAATGCGGATCTCGAGCCGCGATTTCGACCGCTCCCGGGCGACCGGCTCCGGGCCGATCCCGCCCCGCCAGGGCGCCGCGGCCGCTTTTTCATCCTTTCCGTTGGTGCAAATCGTTATGAATCCGGCAATGAACCAGCCGTTGCCCGTCACCGTGCTGTCCGGTTTCCTCGGCGCCGGCAAGACCACGCTGCTCAATCACATCCTCGCGAACCGTGCAGGGCTGAAGGTCGCCGTGATCGTCAACGACCTCGCGGCCGTCAACATCGACGCGTCGGTCGTGCGCGATGCGCAGGCACTGTCGCACGTCGAGGAGCGTCTCGTCGAGATGTCGAACGGCTGCATCTGCTGCACGCTGCGCGACGACCTGCTCGTCGAGATCCGCAATCTCGCGACGGACGGCCGCTTCGATGCGATCGTGATCGAATCGACCGGCATCGCGGAGCCGATGCCGATCGCCGAAACCTTCACGTTCGTCGACGACGACGGCGCATCGCTCGCGAACGTCGCGCGGCTCGACACGCTCGTCACCGTGGTCGACGCGTACAACTTCCTGCGCGACTACGGTTCCGACGATGCGCTCGCGACGCGCGGCATCGCCGCATCCGACGAAGACGATCGCACGCTCGTCGAGTTGCTGATCGAGCAGATCGAATTCTGCGACGTGCTGGTGATCAACAAGGCCGACCTCGTCGCGGCCGACGACCTCGCGCGGCTGCAGCACATCCTCGCGCGGCTCAACCCGCGCGCGCACCAGGTCGTGTCGACGTTCGGCAACGTGCCGCTCGACGAAGTGCTGAACACCGGCCGCTTCGATTTCGACGAAGCCGCGAATGCGCCGGGCTGGCTCACGTCGCTCGATCGCGAGCACACGCATTGCGACGATCCCGAGTGCCACGATCCGCATCATGCGCACGTGCACGGCGAAGCCGACGAATTCGGCATCGGCAATTTCGTGTACCGCGCGCGCCGGCCGTTTCACCCGGCACGACTGTGGGCGCTGCTGCATCAGGAGTGGCCGGGCGTGCTGCGCAGCAAGGGCTTCTTCTGGCTCGCGACGCGCAACGACATCGCCGGTTCGCTGTCGCAGGCGGGCGGCGTGTGCCGGCATGGTCCCGCAGGGCTCTGGTGGGCCGCGCAGGATCGCGCGGAATGGCCGGACGACGACGAACTGCTCGCCGAAATTCGCACGGAGTGGCAGGGTGAGCTCGACGACCGCTCGATCGGCGATCGCCGTCAGGAACTCGTGCTGATCGGCATCGGACTCGATGCCGACGCCTGGCGCGCGAAACTCGATGCGTGCCTGCTCACCGATGCGGAATTCGCGCTCGGTGCCGAGCACTGGCGCGCATTCGACGATCCGTTCCCGGCGTGGGACGTGGACTCGCACGACGACGACGATCCCGACGCGCAGATCGTTCACGCGTAATACGCGGTAAAAACCGGTCGCGAAACGTAACCGTTAAATCTTGAAAGAGTGGCGCGAACTGTGGCGAAAATGCCGCGTGCGCCCAACAAAAAACCCGCCGGAAGGCGGGTTTTTTTCCTGGAACAGGCGCTGAATTAACGCTTGTTGACGGCGTCCTTGAACGCCTTGCCAGCCGTGAACTTGACCGTCTTGGCTGCCGGGATCTTGATGGTTTCGCCGGTCTTCGGGTTGCGGCCCGTACGTGCTGCGCGCTTGCCCGAACCGAAGCTGCCGAAGCCGATCAGCTGAACCGCATCACCCTTCGACACGGCCTTCTTGATGACTTCGAGCAGCGTGTCCAGCGTTTCGCCGGTTTGAGCCTTGCTGGCGCCCGTTTGGGCGGCGACGGCGTCGATCAGTTCCTGTTTGTTCATTAAGGTTCCTTTTTCAGGTTAGGTTTGACACGAACAGCGCGAACGCGCCGATTATACGTGCGCGAACCGTGCCGTCGAGAGTCAGACTCCGACGGCACAGCGCCGAATCCTGGCCCGCGCGACGTGCCGTCCGGCTTGCCGGCGGCCACCCCGCGGTACGGCGTTGCTATGATAGCGCAGCGCAAACCCAATAACGACAAGGGTTTCAAAGATTTTCATCGGTATTTCGCCGAATGAATCGCCGATTGCCCGTTTTTTGACCTGCGCCAACCGGACAGGATGCGCAGCCGGGTCCGCCCGCACGCCACGCCGTTGGTTTTTGCCAACGGCGCGCCGGACGCCTCCGCGCAAACCCTTGCCAGGCTTGGCTGCCACGTTTTTTGTTTCGCATGCCCGACCGACTCGTTCCCGCCACGCTCGCGCTCCGCGACGACGGCATTCTCGTCTCGCCCGAGTACGGCGAGCTCTCTCGCGACGCGTCGCACGCGAACCGGATGCTCGCCGGCAACGGGCTGCCGGCCCGCTGGCAGGGCCGCCGCACATTCACGATCGTCGAGACGGGATTCGGCGCGGGCAGCCGTTTTCTCGCGACGTGGGCCGCGTGGCGCGACGATCGCGCACGCTGCGAGCGGCTGCATGTCGTCGCCGTCGAGCCGCATCCGTTCTCGCGCGACGACCTGCGCCGCGCCGTTGCGCATATCGTTGCGGACACAACCATATCGGCGCATGCCGATGCGCTGATCGATGCGTGGCCGATGCGCGTACCGGGTCTCCATCGGCTCGAATTCGACGAAGGCCGCGTCGTGCTCACGCTGGCATTCGGCGCGATGCGCGACATGCTGCAACGGCTCGTCGCGCGCGCCGATGCGTTCTATCTCGGCAATGTCGGATCGGCCGTGCACGGCGACCTGCTGTCGGCCGACGTAGTGCGCGCACTCGCGCGCATCGCCGCGGAAGGCGCGACCTTTGCGACGCATTCGCACGACGCCGCCGTGAAACAGGCGCTCGAGGAAACGGGTTTCACGCACCGCGACGTCGACGATTGCGCAGGCGAACCCGCGTTGCGGGTCGGCGAGTATGCGCCGCGCTGGCGGATGCGCCGGCACGAGCCGCCGCGCGCGTTGCCGGTTGCCGCACGTGACGCGATCGTGATCGGCGCGGGTCTCGCCGGCTGCGCGGTCGTCGAACGGCTCGCCGCGCGCGGCTGGAGCGTCACGCTGATCGAACGGCACGAGCAGATTGCACGCGACGCATCGGGCAATCCGGCCGGTGTGTTCCATCCGCTGATGACGCGCGACGACAACGTCGCGAGCCGCCTCACGCGCAGCGGTTTCCTGCATGCGCTCGCTCGCTGGCGCGCGCTCGAAGCGGCGGGCCATGCATTCGCACGCAGCACGCAAGGGATGATTCATCTCGCGGAATCGGCCGACGATTTCGCGCGGATGCGCGATGCGTTCGACGCGCTCGGTGCACCGCACGACTATGTCGCACTGCTCGACGCCGACGCGGCCCGTGCGCATCTGAACCTGCCTGTCGCCCACGGCGGCCTGCTGTTTCCGCACGGCGGCGCCGTATGGCCGGCCGGCCTCTGCGCCGCGCAAGTCGCGGCCGCCGGCGAGCGCGTGACACTGCTGACCGGCACCGCCGTCGAGCGGCTCGAACGCGACGGCGACACGTGGCGCGCGATCGATGCGTCCGGCACGACGCTCGCCGAAGCACCGGTCGTCGTGCTCGCGAACGCAGGCGACGCGGTGCGTCTCGCCGGCCTGCGGCACGTCGCGCTGCAACCGGTGCGCGGCCAGCTCACGCTGCTGCCGGCCGGCAGCACGGCGCCGCTGCCATGCCCCGCGATCGGCGACGGCTACGCGGTCCCGCTCGACGACGGCACGCTGCTGATCGGCGCGACGTTCGAGCCGGACGACGTCGATCCGGCGATGCGTACCGCCGGACATATCGAAAACATCGCGCGCGTGCGGCACCTGCTGCCCGGCCTGATCGGTGCGCTGCCGGATGCCGGCACACTGCGCGGGCGCGTCGCGTTTCGCTGGGTCGTCGGCGACCGCGTGCCGGTGATCGGCGCGCTCGCCGACGAAGCGCAGGCCGTCGCCAATGCGCGCGCGCTGAGCGGGGCGAAGGCGCGCGACCTGCCGCGCACCGCGGGCCTCTACGGCGCGTTCGGCTACGGCTCGCGCGGCCTCGTATGGGCGGCGCTCGGCGCCGAACTGATCGCGTCGCAACTCGAAGGCGAACCGCTGCCGCTCGAACGCGACCTCGCCGATGCCGTCGACCCGGCCCGCTTCCTGATCCGCGCGCTGCGCGGCCGCCAGATCGGCTGATCCGCTCGGCCGGCTCATCACAGTTCTTCGATTTTTCCGCGCAAGGTTATCCACGGGATGCTGTGGATAACCGCGCAGAATCCGCGCGCAGTTCGTGTGCAATCACAGTGGACGTAAACTGGGCAACTCGGCACAGCCGTGACGGGGCCCGAAAGTTGCTCAACTCGAACCGCTGTGAGCAAACAGCCTGTACAACGGGTTATGGCTGCGCCAACGTATTGATCTTGTTGTGTAAACCGAAGTTATCCACAGAACTGTGCGTGCCTTGTTAACTTCTACTACGTATATATACAGATAAACCTTTGAAACCAAAGACCTGTGGCGCCTCACAGCGCCGCGAGTCGATTCGGCCGGTTCCGGAGCGAAAAAGCTGTGGCACAATCGGTTTCCTTCGCGTTCGTTCGGCCCAGCGCCGGACATGCATCAATGGAACGGTCGGCACGATTTCGAATCTGAATCTTCGAGACTGCGCAGTCCGTTCACACACCAGGCCGACAATCCAGATCGGCAGCCTGAACGACAGTTCCGCCGGACGGCGGAAGAGGCGGATCCCATGTCCGCCGTCGTCGACCACAACAATCACATTCGGGGCGATACCCAGCCGGCGCGCATCTCATTTCTGACGCTTGATTCCGCGCCGCTGGCGATTGCTTCCAAAGGAGAAGTCACCACGATGAAGTCGGCGTTCTCATTCCTGCCCAACTGGCCGCTCGCGCCGGATGCCGTGTTCTGGGCCGGGCTCGCGTTGTTCGCGGCCGGTCTGTGCGGCGAGCTCTGCTATCGCGCATGGCGGTTGCCGCGCATCACCGGTTATGCGGTGATCGGCCTGATCGCCGGGTCGTTCGGCTTCGGCGTGATCGACGCGAGCACCGACGAAACGTCGCGGCTCCTGATCGACGTCGCGCTCGGGCTGCTGCTGTTCGAGCTCGGCAGCCGTCTCGACCTGAAGTGGATTCGCCGCAATCCGTGGCTGATCGCATCGAGCCTCGCGGAAGCGACACTGACGTTCGTGCTCGTGCTGTTCGTGATGCTTGCGCTCGGCGTGTCGGGGATGGTCGCGCTCGTGCTGTCGGCGATCGCGATCGCGACGTCGCCGTCGATGGTGATCCAGCTGAAGACCGAGCTGCGCGCGGAAGGGCAGGTGTCGCAGCGCCTCATCACGCTCACCGCACTGAACAGCGTGTACGCGATCGTGCTGACCAAGCTCGTCACGAGCTGGCTCCACCAGGAAGCGTACGGCAACGTTTTCGCGACGATCCTGCAGCCCGTCTACCTGATCGCCGGCTCGTTCATCGTCGCGTATCTGGTCGCGCGCGCATGCAATTACCTGTTCCGCCACATGACCGCGACGATGCGCGACGAGCATTCGTTCGTCGCGCTGTTCGGGCTCGTGATGCTGGCGATTGCGGTCGCGCAGGCGCTGAAGCTGTCGACGCTGCTCACGCTGCTGCTCGCCGGCATCATCGTGAAGAATCTCGAAGCGCGTCCGCAGCTGTGGCCCGAGCATTTCGGCACGGCCGGCTGGCTGCTGACGGTCACGCTGTTCGTGCTGACGCTCACGTCGTTCACGTGGGGCGACATCGCACTCGGCGGGCTGCTCGCGATCGCGCTGATCGTCACGCGGCTCGCCGCGAAGCTGGCCGGCGTCGTCGTGTTCGCGAAGCCGAGCGGGCTCGGGATGAAGCAGGGCGTCGCGCTCGGTATCGCGCTCACGCCGATGTCCGCGCTGTCGTACCTGCTCGTCGACGACACCTACCAGCTCTACCCGAATTTCGACCCGCACCTGCGCGCGATCGTGATGTGCACGATCGTGATCCTGCAGCTCGTCAGTCCGTTCGTCGTCTACCGCTGCCTGTCGGCGGTCAGCGAACGCAGCGACAGAAACTGATTCCGGAACCTGCCATGGCACTCGAAACCTTCGTCAATTCCGAACCGTTCACGTTCGGCGTCGAACTGGAGATCCAGGTCGTCAACACGCACAACTACGATCTGACCAAAGCGGCATCCGACCTGATGCGCCTGATCCAGGGCGAGACTTTCCCCGGCAACATCACGCCGGAAATCACCGAGAGCATGATCGAGCTGTCGACCGGCATCTGCCATTCGCACGAGCAGGCGTTGTCGGAGCTGCATGCGATCCGCGACGTGCTGGTGAAGGCGGCCGACCAGCTCAACGTCGGGCTCGGCGGCGGCGGCACGCACGCGTTCCAGCAATGGAGCGACCGGCAGATCTACGACGCGCCGCGCTTCCAGTACATCTCCGAGCTGTACGGCTATCTCGCGAAGCAGTTCACCGTGTTCGGCCAGCACGTGCACATCGGCTGTCCCGATCCGGACAGCGCGCTGTTCCTGCTGCACTCGATGTCGCGTTTCATTCCGCACTTCATCGCGCTGTCCGCGTCGTCGCCGTTCGTGCAGAACGTCGACACCGGCTTTCATTCGGCGCGCCTGAATTCGGTGTTCGCGTTCCCGCTGTCGGGCCGCTCGCCGTTCGTGCTGACCTGGGACAGCTTCGAGGAGTACTTCACGAAGATGGTCAACACGGGTGTCGTCAACTCGATGAAGGACTTCTACTGGGACATCCGGCCGAAGCCCGGCTACGGGACGATCGAGGTGCGCGTGATGGACACGCCGCTGTCGGTCGACCGCGCGGCCGCGATCGCGTGCTACATCCAGACGCTCGCGCGCTACCTGCTGACCGACCGGCCGCTGAAGCTGTCGGAAGACGACTATCTCGTCTACACATTCAACCGTTTCGAAGCGTGCCGCTTCGGGCTCGAGGGCACCTGCGTCAATCCTCAGACAGGTGAGCGCCGCACGATCGCGGAAGACATCCTCGACACGCTCGACCGGATCGCACCGCATGCAGCCGCGCTCGGCTCGCGTGCGGCGCTCGACGAGATCGGCGCGCTCGCGAAGGCGCGCGTGAACGACGCGTCGTGGCTGAGAACCGTTTTCAAACAGGAAAAATCGCTGAACGAGACGGTTCGCCAGCAGTGCCTGCGCTGGCGTGAATGAAAAAATGTTTTGCAGATTACGGGCTCGACCGCGCGGCGATTCGCTGAAGCGCGGTCGACGCCGAGTGCCGCGCGCGACGTCGCCAGTCGTCCTGAAAATCTGTGGATAACCGGAGATTCCGCTGCAAAGTCAACGCTCTGCAGGACGGATAACCCGGTGGACACACGCGGCCGCCATATCGGCCGATCGGAACAGGAAAATGTTTTCACGTGGTGCCGCGGTGCCGGCACGGATGGCCGGCACAACGAAAAAATGCGGTTATCCAGCGATTTTCCACAGAGCGAAGGGGATAACTTAGCTGTGCGATTTTCCGCTCTCGCTTAGAATGTCGGCTTTGCGGACACCGGAACGACGTGTGTCTCACCGGTCGCCGCGAACGCGACCGCCGCGTGTGCCTCGCGACGGCCGTGTCGACGCTCTTCAACGAGCGTCTGTTTTGAGATAGACATTCGATCTCCACACTACGGCTGCTCGGCAATCCGGGCGGCGGCAAAGCGAAAAGACTATGAGCGAAGGCGTTTACGGGAATCAGGCTTCGGGACGTGTGACCCACAGCTTGCTGCGATTGAGTACGGCCATGCGAAGCCAGGCATGGGATTGGGCGGAAGGCGCTGGCCTCACGCCGACGCAGGGCGAGATCCTCGTGCTGCTGCTGCAACGCAAGGGCCCGATGCGGCTCGGCGAGATCGCGCGCGAGACGCAGCTCACCGCTGCGACCACCAGCGACGCGGTCAGCACGCTCGAGACGAAGGGGCTGGTCGAGAAGCGCCGCGCACTGGACGACGGCCGTGCGCTCGCCGTGCGCCTGTCGGCCCGCGGCCGTACCGCGGCGAAGAAAGCGCTGCAATGGCCTGAATTCCTGTCGAAAGCGGTCGGCAAGCTCGGTGCGGACGAGCAAGGCACGCTGTACCGCGCGCTGCTGAAGACGCTGCGCGAACTGCAGGTGGCCGGTGCGACGCCGCCGCAGCGCATGTGCCTGACGTGCACGCATTTCCAGCCGGGCAAGCAATCGAAGAAGACCGTGCATTACTGCGCGGCGCTCGACATGTCGATGGCCGACAGCGATCTGCGTCTCGACTGTTCGGTGCACGAAGAAGCCGACGCGGCGACGCAGAAGAAGACCTGGAAGGTGTTCGCCGGCTGACGTCCGTCGATCGACCGGGAGGCCGATGATGAACGCTGAAGTGGTGGCGATCCGCCACGTGCATTTCGAGGACCTCGGCAGCTTCGAGCAGGTGCTCGGGGAGCGCGGCCGGCGCGTTCGCTATGTCGACGTCGGCGCGTCGCGCGTCGAGGTGCTCGACGCGCTGCAGCCGTCGCTGCTCGTCGTGCTCGGCGGGCCGCTCAGCGTGTACGACGATGCGCAGTATCCGTCGATCGCGCCGCTCGCGGCGCTCGTGCGCCAGCGCATCGACGCGGCGCTGCCGATCCTCGGCATCTGCCTCGGTGCGCAGTTCATTGCCCGCGCACTCGGTGCGCGCGTGTATCCGGCGGCCCGGAAGGAACTCGGCTGGACGCCGCTGACGCTCACCGACGCCGGCCGCGCGTCGCCGATGCGCCATCTCGACGGCGCCGCGACGTCGATGCTCCACTGGCACGGCGACACGTTCGACCTGCCCGGCGGCGCGATCCATCTTGCTTCGACACCGGCATGTCGCCATCAGGCGTTCGCGTGGGGGCAGCACGTGCTCGCGCTGCAATGCCATCCGGAAATCCGCACCGAGCGCTTCGAACCCTGGCTGATCGGCAATGCCGGCGAAATCGCATCGACGCCCGGCGTCGACGCGCGCCAGCTGCGTGCGGATACCGTGCAGCACGGCCCCGCGCTCGAGACGGCCGCGCGCCGCATGTTCGCGGAGTGGCTCGACAGCGTCGGGCTTTGAATCCGCGCGTGCGACGCCGCGCTTGACCAGCTCGAGCCGATGCCGGGCGGTGCGGCGCTGCCGCTGCATGCGGGTCGCGCATCGTATCTTCCGCGCGACCGGCGTCACGCCGGCCCGACCTGACCATCCGCTTACTGCCGGGCCGGCCGCCTGCAGGCTTCGGGCCCGCGTGCTACGCTCGTTCGCTCTTTCCTTTCCTCGCGAGCGGCATCCATGACTGCGCTGTTTTCTCCGTTCACGCTGCGCGGCGTGACCCTTCCGAACCGGATCGTGATCTCCCCGATGTGCCAGTACTCGGCCGAGCGCGGCGAGGCGACCGACTGGCACATGATTCACCTCGGCCATCTCGCGCTGTCCGGCGCGGGCCTGCTCTGCATCGAAGCGACCGCCGTCGAGCCCGACGGGCGCATCACGGCCGGCGACCTCGGCTTGTGGGACGACGTGACCGAAGCGGCGCTGAAGCCGGTGCTCGCGGCGATCCGCAAGCACTCGCCGGTCCGCATCGCGATGCAGCTGTCGCATGCAGGGCGCAAGGCGTCGAGCGAGGTGCCGTGGAAGGGCGGTCAGCTCGTGTCGGTCGCCGATGGCGGGTGGCTGCCGCATGGGCCGTCCGCGTTGCCGCACAAGGACGGCGAGACGCCGCCGCTCGCGCTCGACGCGGCCGGCCTGAACCGGATCCGCGAAGCGTTCGCGGCGTCCGCGAAACGCGCCGCTCGCCTCGGCATCGACGCGATCGAAGTACATGCGGCGCACGGCTACCTGCTGCATCAGTTCCTGTCGCCGCTCGCGAACCGGCGCACCGACGAATATGGCGGCTCGCGCGAGAACCGGATGCGCTTTCCGCTCGAGATCTTCGAGATCGTGCGCGCGGCGTTTCCGGAGGACCGGCCGGTCGGCGTGCGGGTGTCCGCGACCGACTGGGTGGAAGGCGGCTGGGAGCTCGACGACACGATCGCGTTCGCGCACGAGCTGAAGCAGCGCGGTTGCGACTGGATCGACGTGTCGTCCGGCGGCGTGTCGCCGCTGCAGAAGATCCCGCTGTCGCCCGGCTACCAGGTGCCGTTCGCGCAGGCCGTGAAGCGCGCGGTCGGGATGCCGACGATCGCGGTCGGCCTGATCAACGAGCCCGCGCACGCGAACCGGCTGATCGAGGCCGGCGACGCCGATTTCGTCGCGATGGCGCGCGCGATGCTGTACGACCCGCGCTGGCCGTGGCATGCGGCCGCCGAGCTCGGCGCGCAGGTGTCGGCGCCGCCGCAGTACTGGCGTTCGCAGCCGCGCGAGCACAAGGCGCTGTTCGGCGACATCGCGTTCGGCCAGCGCTGAGCGCAATGCGCGCGTGAAGGCGGGATCGTGCGCGCGATGTTGAACGAAGCAATCTCGAACGTGTAGGATGCGGGTGATTCGCCGCACGTCCCGACGCGGCACCGAGCGGTGCCGCGTTTTCGTTTTGCGCGTGCAGGGCCGTGACCGCGGCCGTCTTCCATTCAAGTCGTCTTCACAAGGATTCGTTCGATGAGTTCACGCAGGATCGCGGTGCGCCGCTCGGGAGTACACGGCAAGGGCGTATTCGCGGTGGAACCGATCAAGGCCGGCGAGCGCGTCGTGGAATACAAGGGCGAGCGGATTTCGTGGAAGGAAGCGCTGCGCCGCCATCCGCACGACCCGAACGAGCCGAACCATACGTTCTACTTCGCACTGGAAGAGGGCGGGGTGATCGACGGCAAGATCGACGGCAACAGCGCGCGCTGGATCAACCATTCGTGCGCGCCGAACTGCGAGGCCGAGGAGATCAAGGGCCGCGTGTTCATTCATGCGTTGCGCGACATCGGGCCGGAAGAAGAGCTGTTCTACGACTACGGCCTCGTGATCGACG
This sequence comes from Burkholderia sp. SR8, assembly GCF_052851275.1. NCBI lineage: Bacteria > Pseudomonadati > Pseudomonadota > Betaproteobacteria > Burkholderiales > Burkholderiaceae > Burkholderia > Burkholderia sp. SR8. The sequence continues at coordinate 130,800 of NZ_JAULUC010000011.1, read as the reverse complement.
AGAAGCTGACGAAGAAGCTCAAGCGCGAATACGCGTGCCATTGCGGCGCGGAAGCATGCCGCGGCACGTTGCTCGCGACGCCGGACGAAGACAAGAAGAAAAAGAAGAAGGACAAGAAGGACGGCAAGTCCGAGTCCGGCACGAAGGACAAGAAAAAGAAGAAGTGAAGTGACGGCGGCCGGCCGCGCATCGCGCGCGGCGGCTTCACCTGGCGGCCGCCGCGCGCCGACGCACCGCGCGGATATTCCTTTTTCTATCGAAGCGAAGCGCGCGCCGGCGCGATTCAGTGTGTCGGCGCGGCGGCCGGCGTCTCACTCGCCGGCTTCTCGGTGCGCTTCGCGATCGGCACCCGCACGACGAAGCGCGAACCGCCTTCCGGCGCATCCTCGTACGACACCGTGCCGCCGTGCATCGCGATGATGTCGTGCACGATCGCGAGGCCGAGCCCCGCACCCGTCTCGACGCCGTTGCCGCTTTGCGCGTCGCCGCGGAAGAAGCGCTTGAACAGGTCGGCCTGCTGGTTGGCCGGCACGCCCGGGCCATTGTCCTCGACGACGATTTCCGCGGCCGGCTGGCCGTCGTCGAGCATGCCGCGCGCGACGTTCACCGTGATCCGCGCGCCTTCCGGCCGCGCGAGCGGCACGTACTTCAGCGCGTTGTCGAGCAGGTTCGCGATCACCTCGCGCAGCAGCACGGGATTGCCACGCACGTTCAGCGTTTCGTCTTCGCCGGGATCGTCGCTGCGCTGAAAGCCGAGGTCGACGTGCGACGCGAGCGCGCGCGGCACCCACTCGGCGCCCGTCTCGAACGCCATCGCGGCCAGGTCGACGTCGACGAAGCGCGCGGCCTGTTCGCCGGGCTCCGCGCGCGCGAGCGACAGCAGCTGGTTGGACAGCCGCACCGCGCGGTCGGCGGCCGCGCGCAGTTCGCGCACCGCCGCGTAGGTCTGCTGCGGATCGCGCGCGACGGCGGCCTGCTCCGCATGCAGCTTCACGGCGGTGAGCGGCGTGCGCAACTGATGCGCGGCATCGGCGATGAACTTGCGCTGCGCGTCGAGCGCGGTCTTCAGGCGGCCGAGCAGCGCGTTCATCGCGCTCGTCAGCGGCCGGATCTCGAGCGGCACGTCGGTCTCGTCGACGGGCTCCAGCGACGTGTGGGTCTGCCGGTTCAGCGAGTCGGCAAGATGCGTGAGCGGGCCGAGCTGCTGGTTCACGACGCGCCATACGATGCCCCAGCCCGCGAGCAGCAGGAGCAGCAGCGGCATCATGATCGCGACGAGGAATTCGGCCGCGATCCGGTAGCGGTGCCGCACCGGCTGCGCGACCTCGACCACCATCGGCCTGCCGCCTTCGACGTTGTCGACGCGCACCTGCGCGACCCGCACCGCGCGATTGTCGTATTCCGCCTCGAACACGTACGCATGATGCATGCGGCGCACGTTGATGCCGCGCAGCGGCAGCTTCGGGTCGCCCGCGAGCTCCTGTTCGCCGTCGCTGATCCGGTAGATGAGTGCCTCGGCCGGATCGGAGAACATCGCCTGCGCGAGCGGCGGCACCGTGAACGGCGCGTCGGGGCCGGCGATCTGGATCTGCTTGGAGATGGCGGTCGCGAGATCGGCGAGCGAGCGGTCGATCACGTGTTGCGTGTATTGCCACGCGAGCCAGTAGGCAATCAGGCCGCTCATCAGCGCGAGCATCGACAGCGGCGCGGCGAGGCGCCGGAGCAGCGAGCGGCGCAGGCTGGTGGTCACAGCCGGATCAGAAGACATTTCGACGGGCAAATGGATAAGCGCCGCTCACGGGGAGCGGCGCGGGCGTGCGTCGGACGGCGACGCGGGCAGGGCGGCTCGCCGGCGGCATGCGGCCGGCCGGCGCGCGGCACCGCTCAGACGCTCGCGGTCTGGCGGATTTCCTGCAGCAGGTAGCCGAAGCCGCGCACCGTGACGATTTCGACACGGCACTGCTCGAGTTTCTTGCGCACGCGGTGCACGTAGACTTCGATCGCGGTGTCGCCGAGATCGCCGCCGAAGTGCGTGAGGTGATCCTGCAGCTGGGCCTTGCTGACGACGCGGCCGTGGCGCAGCAGCAGCATTTCCAGCACCGCGAATTCGCGCGGCGACAGTTCGAGCGGCTTGTCGTCGTTGAAGATGCGGCGATCGACGCCCGACAGGCGGACGCCGCCGAGCGACACTTCCGGACGCGGCATGTCGCTGTGCGGGCCGCTGCGGCGCATCACGGCACGGATGCGCGCTTCGAGCTCGGCCGGCTCGAACGGCTTGAGCATGTAGTCGTCGGCGCCCGAGTTCAGGCCCTGGATCCGGTCGTTCAGCTCGTCGCGCGCGGTCAGCACGATGACCGGCGTGTGGCGGTTGGTCTGGCGGAAGCGCGTGAGCAGCGTCATCCCGTCGATGCCCGGCAGCCCGAGGTCGAGGATCACGAGTTCGTGGCGGTTTTGTGCCAGCGCCTGTTCGGCAAAGATGCCGTCATGCACCATGTCGACGGTGAAGCCAGCCTGCTCGAGGCTGCTCTGGATACCGCGTGCGATGGGGCGGTCGTCTTCGATCAGAAGGAGTCGCATGAAGTTCGCTCAAGTACAATGGGTTGGCGGTTCAGGCACGCGGACAGCACGACGCCGTTTCCACAGGGGCGCCGCATCGCCTGACATCAAGCATGGCGGCCAGCGAACGATTAAATCCAATCATGTCCGATATTTCGATCCACGACCTCGAAGCCGCGATCAATTTCTGGCGCGCCCGCTCGCCGTCGAGCGGCGACGAACTCAAACTCTGCGAAGAGGCCAGCGCGCTCTCCAAGCCGTATGCGCTGCTGATTGTACAGCGCGGAAGCGCGCTGCAACTGGAAGGTTTGGACCCCAAGGCGCGGAAAGCGTACGAGACTTACGCGCGCCTTAAGGATGGCTTGGAAAGCTGAAGGCTTTCGCTGAATACATCGTAGAAAACGTTCAGCGAAATGAAAAGTTGACGCGCCGCGCGCACTTTCGACGCGCGGCGCTGGTGGAAGGCCTCAGGCGGCCGGCCGGATGTGCGCGCACACGTGGTCGATGAACTGCGCGAGCTCGATGTCGCGCTCGGTCAGGCCGTCCGCGTCGTGGGTCGACAGCGTCACATCGACGCGGTTGTACACGTTGAACCATTCCGGATGGTGGTTCATTTCCTGCGCCTTGATCGCGACGCGCGTCATGAAGCCGAACGCCTCGTTGAAATCGGCGAAGCGCAGGCTGCGCTGGATCGCGTCGCGGCCCGGCACGGCCGTCCAGTGCGGCAGGCCGTCGAGCCGGGTCTTGCGTTCTTCTGATGTGAGCTTGTGGATCATGTTGCACCTCGTTCGGTAGCGGCGCTTGCGTGCGGGCAGAAGCCGCGCGGCGAAGCCGGTACCGGTCATTGTTTCATAGTTGGGTGACGCGCATCGGCACGCGCGGGCCCGCGCGCCGGCGTGCCGCGCCGCTTCACGCGTCCGCGTCGTCCGCCCAGCCTTCGCCCGTGCCGCGCTGCAGCACGGCATCGGTATCGAGCACCGCGCCGGCCGGGATTTCCGGCAGCGCGGCCAGCCGGGCGGCCAGCGCGCGGCCGTCGACGTCGGCGAGCGCGAACAGCTGCGCGAAATCGTCGATCACGAAGTAGGTCTTCTGGAACGTGTCGATCCGGTACTTCGTGCGCATCACGCGCTCGAGGTCGAAGCCCAGCCGGTTCGGCGCCGCGCTTTCGACGCTGTACAGGCTCTCGCCCTTGCTCGATACGATCCCGGCGCCGTAGATCGACAGCCCGTTCGTGCCATTCGGGTCGCGGATCAGCCCGAATTCCACCGTATACCAGTAGAGACGCGCGAGCCGTGCGAGCGCCGCTTCGTCGTCGGCCACCGCGAGCGCGGTGCGGCCGTATGCCTGCATGTAATCGGCGAACACCGGTTCGATCAGCAGCGGCACGTGGCCGAACAGGTCGTGGAAGCAGTCGGGTTCCTGCAGATAGTCGAGCTGGTCCGGCCGGCGCATCCACCAGGTGACCGGAAAACGCCGGTTCGCGAGGTGCTCGAAGAACACGCGATCGGGCACGAGGCCCGGCACCGCGACGATTTCCCAGCCGGTCGCCGGCTTCAGCTGGCGGTTCACGTCCGCGAACGACGGCACGCGGTCGGCCGGCAGGTCGATCTTGCCGAGCCCGGCGACGAACGCGTCGCACGCGCGCCCGCGCAGCAGCGCCGACTGGCGCGCATAGAGCTGCTGCCACACCGCGTGGTCGACCTGGCCGTAGCGTTCGAGCGGCTGGTCGATGGTGAAATCGGCGCGGGTTTCGAGGCCCGCATCGAACTGCTCCTGCAGTTTCGCGGTGACGACGGTCGACATGGTGACGCTCTGCGTGCTGTGGTGGAAACCATGCAAGTGTAGAGCGGGCTAGGTGCGGAATGGGCGCAAAGATGGCGTCGATTCGCTTGATGATGCGATAATCGCGCATCAAAACACGAATGGATGCGGAGAATGCTCATGCTGGAACTCGATCACTTCGATCTCGCGCTGCTCGACGTGTTGCAGCGCTTCGGCCGCGCAACCCATCAGCAGCTCGGCGAGGAGGTGCCGCTGTCGCCGTCGCAGATCGGCCGGCGGCTGCAGCGGCTCGAGGCGGCCGGCGTGATCGAAGGCTACCGCGTGATGCTGCGCCCGGAAAAGCTCGGGCTCGGCGTCACCGCGTTCACGAGCCTCAAGCTCAAGCACCACGGCGATTCGATCATCGAGCAGTTCCAGCAGCAGATCGACGTGCTGCCCGAAGTGCTCGAATGTCATGCGGTCGTCGGCGATGCCGACTATCTGCTGCGGATCGTCGCGCCGGACCTGAACGCGCTGTCGCAGTTCGTGATGAAAAAGTTGATGCGCGTGCCGGGCGTAGACAGCGTGCGTTCGAACATCGTGCTGACGACCTTCAAGCGCAACGGCGCACTGCCGCTCGCGCATCTGGCGCCCGGCGCCGCGTGACGCGGCGCCGCGGCCGGCGGCTGCGCGCAAGGCCCGGCCGCTCATCGGGCCCGATCAGGCCGCTTCGGATTGCGCGTCGGCGTTCAGCAGGTCGACGTACGCGACCGCGACGAGATCTTCCTGCGCGACGCCGAGCTTCGCGAACACGTCATGCGCTTCGGCTTCGCCGTCGGCTTCGTCGTCGTCCGGGCCGAGCACCACTTCCAGTTCGATGAAATCGCCGAGGCCGTCGACGCGGTCGAGGTGAATGCGCGTGCGGCCGGCGAGGTACACGTGCCGCTCCTTCGTCACGATCCCGCGTGTGGTCAGCGCGGTCGCGAGCAGCGAATGCATCGCGGCCGGGTTCGTCACCGGGCTGCGCGTGTAGTACGACGCCTTCGGGCCGTCACGGTCGTCGCGCTGATAGAAGATCAGTTCGGCCGGCGTGCCGTCCTCGAAGCGGCGCAGCTTCAGCCGGCCGCGCGGCACGTCGTAGAAGAAATCCTGCTGGCGGTAGAAGAGCGGCGCTTCGGTCGCGAGCTTCGCCGCCTGTTCGCGCAGCCGGTCGAATTCGCGGGCGCGGGCTTTGATCTCGATGTTGCGGGCCATGCGGGTCTCCTTCGATCAGGGGTCTCGCGGTGTGCGAACGCACAATCTAGCAAAAAGCCTGCGATGGTGGCGTGACGAGCGGCCGGACCGCCGCGACGCGACGCCGGGCCCGCGACCGGGTCCGTCGGCGCTTCGGCCCGCGACAGCACCCGCGCCCGGTGCAGCACGCGCCGCAGCCCGCTGCACGACCGGCGCGCGTATCGACATCAGCGACGCTCATATCGCCCATTGAGCCTCGATCAGCCGCAGCGCGGCCCCGATCGCCGGCTCGTCGCGGCGCTCGGCAAGCGTCACGAACGTCAGCTCGGTCGGCACCGTCACGCGTTCGACGATCGTCAGCGCATGCGCGTGCGCTTCGGCCAGCGCGGTCGAGTCGCGCGCGAGCGTCAATCCGATCCCCGATTTGACGAGATCGAGCATCGACTGCTCCTGGTCGACCTCGGCGACCTTCACCGGCTGCGCGCCGGCTGCTGCGAACAGCCGCGACAGCAGCCGGTGGTGGGCGGATGCGGGCGGCGTCCAGATCCACGGCAGCGCGGCGAGCGCGCGCCAGTCGTGCGCGCGCTGCACGCGCTCCTTCCAGCCGGCCGGCGCGAGCACGCGGTACTGGAAGCGCGTGAGCGTGACGGTGTGGAACAGCGCGTCGCCGCGCGGCGCGTCCTCGTCGGGCTGGCCGATGTAGTAGCCGACGTCGAGCGCCTGCGCGCGCACCTGCTCGAGCACCCAGCCCGACATCCCGTGCCGCAGCGCCGTTTCGATCTGCGGATGGGTTTCGACCAGCGCGCGCAGGAAGCCGCCGAGCCGCAGGAAACCGGGATCGAGAATCGTGCCGATCCGCAGCCGGCCGCGCACTTCGTGCCGCAGCGCGATGGCGGCGCGCTGCACGTCGGCGGCCGCGGCGAGCGCGCGCTCCGCGTGCGGCAGCAGCGTCTGACCGTCGCGGGTCAGCGCGAGCCCGCGCGACGTGCGCGTGAACAGCACGACGCCGAGCGTTTCCTGCAGATGCTTGATCTGCAGGCTGACGGCCGGCTGCGTCAGGTGCAGCTGCACGGCGGCGCGCGTGAGGTTGCCTTCGCGGGCGACCGTCGCGAACGCGCGAAGCAGGGTGAGATCCATCGTCGTGATATGAGCGCGGCTTATAACGCAGTTCAGCATAACTCATTGGATCGGCGGCAGGCGGCCGGAGTACGCTGCATCCGTCGCGTCCGTTCGCGACGGACTATGCTGAAAACGTCGCACGGCTCGCACGCGCGATGCACAACAAACCAGGAGACACGTCGTGACGACTCACCGCACGCTCGAGGGCGAATTCGATTACGTGATCGTCGGTGCGGGCACCGCGGGCTGCGTGCTAGCGAACCGCCTGACCGAGGATCCCGAGATTCGCGTGCTGCTGCTCGAAGCGGGCGGCAAGGACGACTATCACTGGATCCACATTCCGGTCGGCTATCTGTACTGCATCGGCAATCCGCGCACCGACTGGCTGTACAAGACGCAACCCGAGGCGGCGCTCAACGGCCGCGCGCTATCGTATCCGCGCGGCCGCGTGCTCGGCGGCTGCTCGTCGATCAACGGAATGATCTACATGCGCGGCCAGCGCGAGGATTACGACAGCTGGGCGCAGGAAACCGGCGACGCCGGCTGGTCGTGGGACAGCGTGCTGCCGATCTTCAAGCGCAGCGAGGACCACCACGCGGGCGCGAGCGATGCGCACGGCGCGGGCGGCTACTGGCGCGTCGAAAAGCAGCGGCTGCGTTGGGAGATCCTCGAATCGTTCGCGCAGGCGGCGCAGCAGACGGGCATTCCGGCCACCGACGATTTCAATCGCGGCGACAACACCGGCGTCGGCTATTTCGAGGTGAACCAGAAGCGCGGCGTGCGCTGGAATACGTCGAAGGCATTCCTGAAGCCCGCGATGACGCGCCCGAACCTGACCGTGATCACCGGCGCGCATGCGCAGCGCGTGATCTTCGACGGGCGGCGCGCGGTCGGCGTCGAATACCACGGCGGCGGGACCGACTACGTCGCGCGGGCGCGCGCCGAAGTGTTGCTCACTGCCGGTGCGGTGAATTCGCCGCAACTGCTCGAGCTGTCGGGCATCGGCGCCGGCGCACGGCTGCACGCGCTCGGCATCGACGTCGTGCAGGATCTGCCGGGTGTCGGCGAAAACCTGCAGGATCACCTGCAGCTGCGCATGGCGTTTCGCGTCGAAGGCGTGCGCACGCTCAATACGCTGTCTGCACACTGGTGGGGCAAGCTGATGATCGGCGCCGAATATGCGCTGCTGCAGCGCGGGCCGATGTCGATGGCGCCGTCGCAGCTCGGCGCGTTCGCGAAATCCGATCCGGACGATCCCGCGCTCACGCGTCCCGATCTCGAATACCACGTGCAGCCGCTGTCGCTCGAACGCTTCGGCGAGCCGCTGCACAGCTTCAACGCGTTTACGGCGTCCGTGTGCCATCTGCGGCCGAGCTCGCGCGGCAGCGTGCATATCGCGAGCCCCGATGCGGGCGTGGCGCCGACGATCGCGCCGAACTACCTGTCGACCGACCACGATCGTCATGTCGCCGCGAATGCGCTGCGCCTCACGCGGCGGATCGCGTCCGCGCCGGCGCTCGCGCGCTATCGTCCGCAGGAGATCCTGCCGGGCACGCAGTACCGGACCGAAGCCGAACTGATCGACGCGGCCGGCGCGGTCGGCACGACGATCTTCCATCCGGTCGGCACGTGCCGGATGGGCCGCGCGGACGACGAACGTGCGGTCGTCGACAGCCGATTGCGTGTGCGCGGCATCGCGGGGCTGCGGATCGTCGATGCATCGGTGATGCCGTTCATCACGTCGGGCAACACGAATTCGCCGACGCTGATGATCGCGGAGCGCGCGAGCGACATGATTCGCGCCGATCGCCGCGCGGCGCAGGAAGCGGCGCAGGTGCGAACCGAAGCTGCGATGACGGCGGCGTGACACGGTGCTGACACGCGCGACAGCGGGCCGCCAGCCGTGGGCCGGCTGGTTCGCTCATTCGCGATGCGAAGCAAGTCCGCGCGTGCGGCTTGCAACGAACCGATCGACGCCATGAACTGCGCTGGCGCAGCACGCCGTGTTCACACGCAGCTTTTTGCTGCGCGACGACATGACGCGCGGCGCAACGTATGGCCCTGCGCGCAGGCACGGGCCGTGCGCTCGCGCGGCGCCGATGCGGTGCGTGTCAAAAAAAACGCGCCGAAGATTGACGCTCAGCCGCGTCCCATATGGCGGCCAGCCCTATAAGTGCAAATCCCGATGATTGCACTGCACCAACGGGGCGACAATGGCCAGCAGTGTGCATACGCGTCGGCGCGGGAGACCACCCTCGATGCGTAATACGGCGTCCGGGGACAGCCCGCTCATCCGCTGAACTGTCGCGGTCGCTTGCGCGAATCTTCCCGGTGCTTCGCCTGACTTCGTACGGAAGGGAACATGATTCTCGGCGACACGATTCTGGAAACACGCGGACTGACGAAGGAATTCAGGGGCTTCACCGCCGTGAACGGTGTCAACCTGCGTGTGCGCCGCGGCGCGATTCACGCGTTGATCGGACCGAACGGCGCGGGCAAGACCACCTGCTTCAACCTGCTGACCAAGTTCCTGACACCGACGGCCGGCCAGATCGTCTTCAACGGTATCGACATCACCGACGAGCGGCCCGCGCAGGTCGCGCGCCGCGGCATCATCCGCTCGTTCCAGATCTCCGCGGTCTTCCCGCACCTCACCGCATTGCAGAACGTGCGCATCGGCCTGCAGCGCGCGCTCGGCACCGAATTCCATTTCTGGCGCAGCGAGCGCACGTTGCGGCGTCTCGACGATCGCGCGATGGACCTGCTCACGCAGGTCGGCCTCACCGATTTCGCGCACGTGCCGACCGTCGAGCTCGCGTACGGCCGCAAGCGCGCGCTCGAGATCGCGACGACGCTCGCGATGGAACCCGAACTGATGCTGCTCGACGAGCCCACGCAGGGGATGGGCCACGAGGACGTCGACCGCGTGACCGCGCTGATCAAGAAGGTCGCGAGCGGCCGCACGATCCTGATGGTCGAGCACAACATGAACGTGATCGCGGGGATCTCCGACACGATCACCGTCCTGCAGCGCGGCGAGGTGCTGGCCGAGGGTTCGTATGCGGAGGTGTCGAAGAATCCGCTCGTGATCGAGGCATACATGGGCAGCGCCGACGCGGCGCTCGCGGGGGCGCACGCATGAAGCACAGCGAACGGGAGGAACGCGAATTGAGCGGCGTCGAAAGCGGCGCGCCCGCGCTGGAGATCACGGGCCTCGAGGCCTGGTACGGGGAATCCCACATATTGCACGGTGTCGACCTGACCGTTCATCGCGGCGAGGTCGTCACGCTGCTCGGCCGCAACGGCGCGGGCCGCACCACGACGCTGCGCGCGATCATGGGCCTCACCGGCCGCCGCAGCGGTTCGATCAAGGTCGCGGGCAACGAGACGATCGGCCTCGCGACGCATCGCATCGCGCATTTCGGCGTCGGCTACTGCCCGGAGGAACGCGGGATCTTCTCGAGCCTGTCGTGCGAGGAGAACCTGATGCTGCCGCCGCCGATCGGCCCGCGCGAGCACGCGATGTCGCTCGACGAGATCTACGCGATGTTCCCGAATCTCGCGTCCCGCCGGCAGAGCCAGGGCACGCGGCTTTCCGGCGGCGAGCAGCAGATGCTCGCGGTCGCGCGGATCCTGCGCACCGGCGCGAACCTGCTGCTGCTCGACGAAATTTCCGAAGGCCTCGCGCCGGTGATCGTGCAGGCGCTCGCGCGGATGATCGTCGCGCTGAAGGCGCGCGGCTACACGGTCGTGATGGTCGAGCAGAATTTCCGCTTCGCCGCGCCGCTCGCCGACCGCTTCTACGTGATGGAGCACGGCCGCATCGTCGAGCATTTCCGCTCGTCCGAACTGGAAGGCAAGATGCCGATCCTTCACGACCTGCTCGGGGTGTGACGCCGCCCCGTTTCCCTTGCCGCGAGCCGTAGCGGCCGTCGAACAACCACAACGCATCAGAACAACAGGAGACGTCAATGAAAATGAAGACCCTCGCACACGCGTGTCTCGCGGTCGCGACCGCAGCGTTCACCGCCGGCGCCGCACACGCCGCAGATAGCGTGAAGATCGGCTTCATCACCGACATGTCGGGGCTGTACGCGGATATCGACGGGCAGGGCGGCCTCGAGGCGATCCGGATGGCCGTCGCCGATTTCGGCGGCAAGGTGCTCGGCAAGCCGATCGAGGTCGTCTATGCCGACCACCAGAACAAGGCGGACATCGCCGCGTCGAAGGCGCGCGAATGGATGGACCGCGGCGGGCTCGACCTGCTGGTCGGCGGCACGAACTCCGCGACCGCGCTGTCGATGAACCAGGTCGCGGCGGAGAAGAAGAAGGTCTACATCAACATCGGCGCGGGCGCCGACACGCTGACCAACGAGCAGTGCACGCCGTACACGGTCCACTACGCGTACGACACGATGGCGCTCGCGAAAGGCACCGGTTCGGCGGTGGTGAAGCAGGGCGGCAAGACCTGGTTCTTCCTGACCGCCGACTACGCGTTCGGCAAGGCGCTCGAGAAGAACACGTCGGACGTCGTGAAGGCGAACGGCGGCCAGGTGCTCGGCGCGGTGCGCCACCCGCTGTCGGCGTCGGACTTCTCGTCGTTCCTGCTGCAGGCGCAGGCGTCGAAGGCGCAGATCCTCGGCCTCGCGAACGCGGGCGGCGACACGATCAACTCGATCAAGGCCGCGAAGGAATTCGGCATCACGAAGACGATGAAGCTCGCGGCGCTGCTGATGTTCATCGACGACGTGCACAGCCTCGGCCTCGAGACGACGCAAGGCCTCGTGCTGACCGACAGCTGGTACTGGAACCGCGATGCGGCATCGCGCCAGTGGGCGCAGCGCTACTTCGGCAAGATGAAGAAGATGCCGTCGAGCCTGCAGGCGGCCGACTACTCGTCGGTGACGACCTACCTGAAGGCCGTGCAGGCGGCCGGCACGACCGACTCGGACAAGGTGATGGCCGAGCTGAAGAAGATGAAGATCAGCGACTTCTACGCGAAGGGCTACATCCGCCAGGACGGCAGCATGATCCACGACATGTACCTGATGGAAGTGAAGAAGCCGTCGGAATCGAAGGAGCCGTGGGACTACTACAAGGTGCTCGCGACGATTCCGGGCGAGCAGGCTTTCGGCACCAAGCAGGAGACGCGCTGCGCGCTGTGGAAGTAAGCGCGGCGCGGTAGCGCGTGGCGGCGCAGCAGCGATGTGCTGGCTGCGCCGCGCGCGTGCGCGACGGTTTGAAACGTTGCGCACGCAACGAAACTCAACCTGACGGCTAAGTCGATGGAAATCTTTGGCATTCCGTTGCCGGCGATGCTGAGCCAGTTGCTGCTCGGGCTCGTCAACGGCTCGTTCTACGCGATCCTGAGCCTCGGGCTCGCGGTGATCTTCGGGCTGCTCAACGTGATCAACTTCGCGCACGGCGCGCTGTTCATGCTGGGCGCGATGCTCGCATGGATGGGGCTGTCGTACTTCGGGCTGCCGTACTGGGCGATGCTCGTGCTCGCGCCGGTGCTCGTCGGCGCATTCGGGATCCTGATCGAGCGCTCGATGCTGCGCTGGCTGTACAAGCTCGATCACCTGTACGGGCTGCTGCTCACGTTCGGGCTCACGCTCGTCGTCGAAGGCGTGTTCCGGTCGATCTACGGATCGTCCGGCCAGCCGTACGACGTGCCGTCGCAGCTGTCGGGCGCGACCAACCTCGGCTTCATGTTCCTGCCGAACTACCGTGCGTGGGTGGTCGTCGCGTCGCTCGCGGTGTGTCTCGCAACCTGGTTCGTGATCGAGAAGACGCGCCTGGGCGCGTATCTGCGTGCCGGCACGGAGAATCCGAAGCTCGTCGAAGCGTTCGGCGTGAACGTGCCGATGATGATCACGCTCACCTACGGCTTCGGCGTCGCGCTCGCCGCGTTCGCGGGCGTGCTGGCCGCGCCGGTGATCCAGGTGTCGCCGCTGATGGGCCAGCCGATGATCATCACCGTGTTCGCGGTCGTCGTGATCGGCGGGATGGGCTCGATCCTCGGCTCGATCATCACCGGGCTGCTGCTCGGCGTGATCGAAGGCTTCACGCGCGTGTTCTATCCGGAAGCGTCGGCCACCGTGGTGTTCGTGATCATGGCGATCGTGCTGCTGATCCGCCCGGCGGGCCTGTTCGGCAAGGAAAAATGATGCAGAGAAAAGTGCTCTACGGCGCGCTGCTCGCCGCACTGCTCGCGGCGCCGTTCATCGGTGCGTATCCGGTGTTCGTGATGAAGGTGCTCACGTTCGCGTTGTTCGCGGCCGCGTTCAACCTGCTGATCGGCTATACGGGGCTGCTGTCGTTCGGTCATGCGATGTTCCTCGCGACCGCCGGTTACGCGACCGGCTATACGATCCAGACGCTCGGCTTCACGCCGGAGCTCGGCGTGCTGGTCGGCACGGCCGCGGCGACGGTGCTCGGCCTCGTCGTCGGGCTGTTCGCGATCCGCCGGCAAGGCATCTATTTCGCGATGATCACGCTCGCGTTCGCGCAGATGGTCTACTTCATCTATCTGCAGGCGCCGTTCACGCACGGCGAGGATGGGCTGCAGGGTGTGCCGCGCGGGCATCTGTTCGGCGTGCTCGACCTGTCGAACGACGTCGCGCTGTACTACGTCGTGCTCGCGGTGATCGTCGCCGCGTGCGCGTTCATCGTGCGGATCGTGCATTCGCCGTTCGGCCAGGTGCTCGTCGCGATCAAGGAGAACGAGGCGCGGGCGATCTCGCTCGGCTACGACACCGATCGCTTCAAGCTGCTCGCGTTCATCCTGTCGGCCGCGCTCGCGGGGCTGGCCGGTTCGCTGAAGGTGCTGGTGCTCGGCTTCGAGACGCTGTCGGACGCGTACTGGACGATGTCGGGGCTCGTCGTGCTGATGACGCTCGTCGGCGGGATGGGCACGCTGTTCGGGCCGCTGCTCGGCGCGGCGCTGATCGTCGCGCTGGAAGACCGGCTCGGCGACATCGGCGAATGGCTCGCATCGGCGACGGGCATCGGCTGGTTCCATTCGCTCGGCGAATCGGCGACGATCGTCACCGGCCTGATTTTCATCGCATGCGTGCTTGCGTTCCGGCGCGGGATCGTCGGCGAGATGGTCGCGCGGGTCAGGACGCTCCGGCCGTCCTGATCGCAGCGCGCGACGCGCCGGTCCGCGTTGATGCGAAGCACCATCCGGCGCGGCCGGGACAGGGCGCCGCAGCGGGCTCGGGCCGGCGGCGCGTGGCCGGACTGGTGCCCCATTTTCGTGCGGCGATGCACCATAGGGGTAAATGCTAAGTTGTCGCAGGGTGAAAGCTCCTTTAATCTTCGTTTCAGTTCTGATGCACCGCGAAACGAATTTGCAGGTGGAGAACGAGGAGACAATCGAGGCACAAAGTGCCCGGACCCCAAAGCGCTGTTGGACGGAATCCAACAGCGCTTTTTCATTTGTGTGCGCGAATTGGCTTCGGTGGTGCAGGCGAGGGGGCCGCGTTCTCCGCGCCCGTATCCCGCGCCACCGTCTTGCCGCTTCACCGCCCCGCGCTTCACCCGTCCCCCGTTTTCGTCCGTTCCTGCCGGTCGCTCGCCGCTGGCGCGTCTCCGCTTCCATTGCCGTTCGGGCTTACCCGGTTGGCGTGCGCAAAACGCGTCCGTTACACTCGGCTTTCGCCGACCGAGCGGTCGGGAAAATCGGTCAGCAGTTCTCCTACAAGCACAATGCAGAAGAGGGAGTACGGTTGGATAGCAAGCGCAGGACGATGGATCGGGGCACGAGAGGCTGTAGGCGCCGCTCGTACGGGGTCGGGTACGCATCGGTATGGCCGGGCTGCGGCGAGCCGTCCTGCAGCCGGTATGCGCGCTCCCGCGCGAGAGGCCGGTGCGCTGGCCGCTCGGGTCGTTGCGTTCGCATCGAGTGCGCCGTTCGCGTTCGCGTCGGCCTTCGCCCCGGCTTCCGCATTCGCATGAGCTGCCGGTTTTTCGATGTTGCGCCATTCGTGCACGTGGCCGAGCCAGCCGCGGCCGGCCGACCTTTTGACGATCGTTGCGTCCGCACCGATCGCGCGTCGCATGACGGCGCCTTCCCCCGCGTGCTTCATCCTGACGACATTGCCGCCGTGCATCGTGGCGGCCGGACGCCCGTTTCGGCGCGTGCGGCGGCGTGCGTGCGCGGCGTCGGCGGTGTCGGCGTTTCACGGGAAAACGAGCGTAGACGCGGTATGGCGAGATAGTTAATGTATTAACTTGTTTGAGGACCGGGAGCCGCCCGAGCGACCCGCGGATTTTTCGAGCAGCGTTTGGAGACAACCTAAATGAAGATGAATCGATGGATGGAGGTTCTGCTTGCCGCGGGCCTCGTGTGTGCGGCGGCCACGGCGTCGGCGCAGGTGAAGATCGGCGTGACGCTGTCGGCCACCGGGCCGGCCGCGTCGCTCGGGATTCCGGAAAAGAATACGATCGCGCTGCTGCCGAAGGAAATCGCGGGCAAGAGCGTCCAGTACATCGTGCTCGACGATGCGTCCGACACGAGCCGCGCGGTGCAGAACGTGCGCAAGCTGATCGACGAAGATCACGTCGACGCGATCATCGGTTCCTCCGTCACGCCGAACTCGCTGGCGATGCTCGACCCCGTCTCGCAGGGCAAGACGCCGACGATCTCGCTCGCAGCGAGCGCGCAGATCATCGCGCCGATGGACGCGAAGCGCGCGTGGATGTTCAAGGTGCCGCAGAACGATCAGCTGATGGCCGACGCGATCGCCGGCTACATGGCGAAGCACGGCGTGAAGACGGTCGGCTTCATCGGCTTCGCCGACGCGTACGGCGACAGCTGGTACAAGACGTTCGACGCGGCTGCCGCGAAGAACGGGCTGAAGGTCGTGTCCAACGAGCGCTACAACCGCACCGACGCGTCGGTGATGGGGCAGGTGCTGAAGCTGATGGGCTCGAACCCGGACGCGGTGCTGATCGCCGGTTCCGGCACGCCGGCCGCGCTGCCGGCCAAGACGCTGAAGGAGCGCGGCTACAAGGGCAAGGTGTACCAGACGCACGGCGTCGCGAACAACGACTTCCTGCGCGTGTGCGGCAAGGACTGCGAAGGCGAGATCCTGCCGGCCGGCCCGGTGCTGGTGACCGACCAGCTGCCCGATTCGAACCCGGTGAAGAAGCCGGCGCTCGGCTACAAGGCCGCGTACGAGAAGGCATACGGCGCCGGCTCGCTGTCGACCTTCGGCGGGCATGCGTGGGATGCGGGGCTGCTGCTGCAGCGGGCGATTCCGGAGGCGCTGAAGAAGGGCCAGCCGGGCACCGAGGCATTCCGCGAAGCGCTGCGCGCGTCGCTCGAGAGCGTGAAGGATCTGCCCGTGTCGCACGGCGTGATCAACATGACGTCGACCGACCACAACGGCTTCGATACGCGTGCGCGCGTGATGGTGCAGATCGTCGACGGCAAGTGGAAGCTGCAGGCCGAATAAGCATCACGTGAAACCGGCGCGCGCGGCGCGCAGGGCGCCGCGCGTGCCGTCGGCGGCGCGGCGGGCCTCGCGGCCCGCATCCGCGCTGCATGCAATCTCCGGGAAGCCGCCGCACGACGCCTGACAGCTGGTGTTGCCGTCCGCGCGGGCCGTTCCCGTCGCCGTTTCTCCGCAGCATTCTCGATACACGATACGTATGGATCTCTCGATTGCGGCGATCCTCGCGCAAGACGGCATCACGACCGGCGCCATTTATGCATTGCTGTCGCTGGCGCTCGTGCTGGTGTTTTCCGTCACGCGGGTGATCTTCATTCCCCAGGGCGAATTCGTCGCCTATGGCGCGCTCACGCTCGCGGCGTTGCAGGCGCAGAAATTTCCCGCCACGTGCTGGCTGCTGTTCGTGATGGGCATCGCGTGCTTCCTGCTGGAAGTCGGCGGGATGATCCGCCATCGCGAACGCCGCCATCAGCTCGGCCGCACGCTCGCGACGCTGGCGAGCCGCTACGTGCTGCTGCCGCTCGCGGTGTTCGCGCTCACGCGCAGCTTTGCCGCGCAACCGCTGCCGATGCTCGCGCAGATCGCGCTGACACTCGCGATCGTCGTGCCGATGGGGCCGTTCGTCTACCGGCTCGTGTATCAGCCGATCGCCGAGGGCACGACGCTGCTGCTGCTGATCGTGTCGGTCGCCGTCCATTTCGCGATGGTCGGGCTCGGGCTCGTGATGTTCGGCGCGGAGGGCTCG
Source organism: Burkholderia sp. SR8 (assembly GCF_052851275.1). NCBI lineage: Bacteria > Pseudomonadati > Pseudomonadota > Betaproteobacteria > Burkholderiales > Burkholderiaceae > Burkholderia > Burkholderia sp. SR8. Next base: position 113,925 of record NZ_JAULUC010000011.1, on the reverse strand, counting down.
CGCACCAACGGATTTTCTGACGCGTCGCTGGCGATCGGCGGCATGACGGTGTCGGTGCAGAGCATCCTCGTGGTCGTGACCGCGCTGGTGCTGATCGGCGCGCTCTACGTGTACTTCGGTCGCACGATCGCCGGCAAGGCACTGCGCGCGACGTCGGTGAACCGGCTCGGCGCGCGGCTCGTCGGCATCGGCACGACGGAAGCAGGGCGGCTCGCGTTCACGTTCGCGGCCGGGCTCGGCGTGCTGTCGGGCATCCTCGTCGGCCCGCTGACGACGATCTACTACGACTCCGGTTTCCTGATCGGGCTGAAGGGGTTCGTCGGCGCGATCATCGGCGGGCTGGTCAGCTATCCGCTCGCGGCCGCCGGCTCGCTGCTCGTCGGCGTGCTCGAATCGTATTCGTCGTTCTGGGCGAGCGCGTACAAGGAAGTGATCGTGTTCACGCTGATCATCCCGGTGCTGCTGTGGCGCAGCTTCGCCACGCCGCACGCGGAAGAGGAAGAGGAGTGATGCGATGAAGACGATGGTACGCAACAAGACCTTCTGGCTGTTTCTCGTGGTGCTGTTCGCGCTGCCGGTGCTCCCCGGCGCACTGCAGGTGCCCGAATACTGGATCACGCTGCTGAACTACATCGGCCTCTACGCGATCGTCGCGATCGGGCTCGTGCTGCTGACAGGAGTCGGCGGGATGACGAGCTTCGGGCAGGCCGCGTTCGTCGGCATCGGCGCATATGCGACCGCATTCCTGACGACGCACTACGGCGTGTCGCCGTGGCTCGCGCTGATCGTCGGCGTCGTGCTGACGGCGCTCGTCGCGCTCGTGCTCGGTGCGGTCACGATGCGCCTGTCCGGGCATTTCCTGCCGCTCGGCACGATCGCGTGGGGGCTCGCGCTGTTCTATCTGTTCGGCAACCTCGAACTGCTCGGCAAATACGACGGCATCAACGGGATTCCGGCGCTGAACCTGTTCGGTATCGCGCTCGAAAGCGGCCGCAGCCTGTACTTCCTGATCTGGGCCGTCGTGCTGGCCGCAATCGTGTCGGTGCAGAACCTGCTCAACAGCCGGCCCGGCCGTGCGATCCGCGCGCTGCGCGGCGGCGGTGTGATGGCCGAGGCGATGGGCGTGAACACCGCGTGGATGCGCGTCGTGATTTTCGTCTACGCGGCCGTGCTCGCGGCGGTGTCGGGCTTCCTGTACGCGCACCTGCAGCGCGCGGTGAACCCGACCCCGTTCGGCCTGAACCACGGGATCGAATTCCTGTTCATGGCCGTGGTCGGCGGCGTGTCGCACGTGTGGGGCGCGGTACTTGGCGCGGCGATCCTCACCGTGCTGCAGGACTACCTGCAGACGCTGCTGCCGAAGCTGCTCGGCTCGGAAGGCAACTTCGAGATCATCGTGTTCGGCGTGCTGATGGTGCTGCTGCTGCAGTACGCGCGGCAGGGCGTGTGGCCGTTCGTCGCGAAGCTGTTCCCGCGCGGGCCGCGCGCGCACGTACCCGATCATGCGGATCCGCTGCCGCAGCGTGCGAAGCCGGTCGCGGGCGAGCCGCTGCTCGTCGTCGACAATGCGCGCAAGCAGTTCGGCGGGCTGGTGGCCGTCAACGACGTCAGCTTCGATGTGAAGGCCGGGCAGATCATCGGGCTGATCGGTCCGAACGGCGCCGGCAAGTCGACTACGTTCAATCTCGTGACCGGCGTGCTGCAGCCGACCGGCGGCACGATCACGTTCCGCGGCGAGCGGATCGACGGACTCACGTCGCGGCAGATCGTGCGGCGCGGCATCGGCCGGACGTTCCAGCACGTGAAGCTGCTGCCGACGATGACGGTGCTCGAGAACGTCGCGATCGGCGCGCATCTGCGCGGTCATACGGGCGTGTGGCGCAGCATCGCGCGGCTCAATGCGCATGAGGAAGCGCAACTGCTCGCCGAAGCGGCACGGCAGATCCGCCGCGTCGGGCTGGAAAAGCACATGTACGAAGAAGCCGGCAGCCTCGCGCTCGGCCAGCAGCGGATTCTCGAAATCGCGCGCGCGCTGTGCTGCGACCCGACGCTGCTGCTGCTCGACGAGCCGGCCGCCGGGCTGCGCTACCAGGAGAAGCAGCAACTCGCCGATCTGCTGCGGCGGCTGAAGGGCGAAGGAATGAGCGTGTTGCTCGTGGAACATGACATGGATTTCGTGATGAATCTCACCGACCGGCTGGTCGTGATGGAGTTCGGCACACGGATCGCGGAAGGGCTGCCGCAGCACGTGCAGCAGGATCCGGCCGTGCTCGAAGCGTATCTGGGCGGGGTGGAGTGATGACGGACACGACGATGCCGATTCTCGAGGTGCGCGGGCTGGCGGTCCGGTACGGGAAGGTGGAGGCGCTGCACGGCGCGGCGATCAAGGTCGGCGCAGGGCAGATCGTCAGCGTGATCGGCCCGAACGGGGCCGGCAAGTCGACGCTGCTGAACGCGATCATGGGTGCGCTGCCGGTGACGGGCCATGCGGCCGGTGCGGTCGTGTACCGCGGCCACGACGTGAGCCCGCTGCCGGTCGAACAGCGCGTCGCACGCGGAATGTGCCTCGTGCCGGAAAAGCGCGAGCTGTTCAGCACGATGACCGTCGAAGACAACCTCGTGCTCGGTGCGTATCGCCGCAAGCTGGCGGGAGAATCGAACTTCCTCGACCAGCTCGATCACGTGTTTGCGCTGTTTCCGCGGCTCAAGGAGCGACGCAAGCAGGCGGCCGGCACGCTGTCGGGCGGTGAGCGACAGATGCTCGCGGTGGGCCGCGCGCTGATGGGCAAGCCGGACCTGCTGATGCTCGACGAGCCGAGCCTGGGGCTTGCACCGCTGATCGTGAAGGAGATTTTTCATATCATCAGCGCGTTGCGCGGCACAGGCGTCGCGACGCTGCTGATCGAACAGAACGCGCGGGCCGCGCTGCAGATCTCGGACTATGGCTACGTGCTGGAGACGGGCGAGTTTGCGCTGGAAGGGCCGGCGGCCGAGTTGGCGCAGAACCCGCGGGTGATCGAAACGTATCTCGGGCTGGCGAAGAAGACGGCTTGATCGTGACCGGGTTGGCGGGAAACGGACGGCGTGTTTCACGTGAAACACGCCGTTTTTGTTTCCGGTGGCAGGGTGGGCAGCGGGAGTGGGGATAAGTGCCGGACTGCCGAGTGGACGCACTGTGCGCGTGCAGCTGTCATTGCGTGGCGGGCACAGGAGAATGACCGGTATGCGACGGACGTGCTCCACCGTGGCCGAAGGGAGCAGCACAGGGGAAAAGTGCCCGGTCGCGCAACGAAAATACTGTGATGACGCGCGCAGCCCGCCTTCCCCAACCGATTTCTGACCTGCCAGGTGCTGCACAGCTCAGCGGTGTTCGACCTATCGCCGGCGTGCTGCCGGAGCCGACCAGAACGACTGAATTGGCCGATCGGCCTAAAAAACTGCCCAAATGAACGGACCCTACCAATCGGACGGTCTTCGGGTGAAAAGCGAACCCGCTATAATTCGGCCCATACATTTCTCAGATAGGTTCGTGCGCAGTCCTGCGCACGGAATCCACCATGCTTTTTCCCACAGAATTTGACGTCATCGTCGTCGGCGGCGGGCACGCCGGCACGGAGGCTGCGTTGGCATCCGCGCGTATGGGCGCGAAAACGCTGCTGCTGACCCATAACATCGAAACGCTCGGGCAGATGAGCTGCAATCCGTCGATCGGCGGCATTGGCAAGGGCCATCTGGTCAAGGAAGTCGACGCGCTCGGCGGCGCGATGGCCGCCGCGACGGACGAGAGCGGGATTCAGTTCCGGATCCTCAATTCGTCGAAGGGCCCGGCCGTGCGCGCGACGCGCGCGCAGGCGGACCGGATCCTGTACAAGGCTGCGATCCGCCGCCGGCTCGAGAACCAGCCGAATCTGTGGCTGTTCCAGCAAGCCGTCGACGACCTGATGGTCGAAGGCGACCGCGTGGTCGGCGCCGTTACGCAGATCGGCATCCGCTTCCGCGCGCGCGCGGTGGTGCTGACGGCCGGTACGTTCCTCGACGGCAAGATCCACGTCGGCCTGAACAACTACACCGGCGGCCGCGCGGGCGATCCGGCGGCGGTGTCGCTGTCGGCACGCCTGAAGGAGCTGAAGCTGCCGCAGGGCCGCCTGAAGACCGGTACGCCGCCGCGTATCGATGGGCGCTCGATCGATTTTTCGAAGCTCGACGAGCAGCCGGGCGACCTCGACCCGATCCCGGTGTTCTCGTTCCTGGGCCGGGCCGAGCAGCATCCGCAGCAGCTGCCGTGCTGGGTCACGCATACGAACGAGCGCACGCACGACATCATTCGCGGCGGCCTCGACCGTTCGCCTATGTATACCGGCGTGATCGAAGGCGTCGGCCCGCGTTACTGCCCGTCGATCGAGGACAAGATCCACCGGTTCGCATCGAAGGAATCGCACCAGATCTTCCTCGAGCCGGAAGGGCTGACGACCAACGAGTTCTATCCGAACGGGATTTCGACGAGCCTGCCGTTCGACGTGCAGCTCGAACTCGTGCATTCGATGCGCGGCCTCGAGAATGCGCACATCCTGCGTCCCGGCTATGCGATCGAGTACGACTACTTCGATCCGCGCGCGCTGAAGGCGTCGCTCGAGACGAAGGCGATCAACGGGCTGTTCTTTGCGGGCCAGATCAACGGCACGACCGGCTATGAAGAAGCCGCTGCGCAAGGGCTGCTGGCTGGCCTGAACGCGGGCCGCTACGTGCAGGAGAAGGAAGCATGGTGCCCGCGCCGCGACCAGGCTTACCTGGGCGTGCTGGTCGACGACCTCGTCACGCGCGGCGTGGCCGAACCGTACCGGATGTTCACGAGCCGCGCCGAGTACCGGCTGAGCCTGCGTGAAGACAACGCGGACATGCGTCTGACCGAAATCGGCCGCGAGCTTGGCCTGGTCGACGACGCGCGCTGGGATGCATTTAGCCGGAAGCGCGACGCTGTTTCACGTGAAACCGAACGGCTGAAGTCGACGTGGGTCACGCCGAAGACGCTGCCCGCCGAAGAGGCGACCGCGCTGCTGGGCAAGGCGATCGATCACGAATACAGCCTCGCCGAACTGCTGCGCCGCCCGGGCGTCAGCTACGACGGCGTATGCGGGCTGAAGGGCGGCGAATGCGGCCCTGCTGAAGCGCTTGCCGACGATCCGGTGCTGCTCGAGCAGATCAAGGAGCAGGTCGAGATCGGCATCAAATATCAGGGCTATATCGAGCGTCAGGCGAGCGAGATCGAGCGCAACGATGCGAACGAGAACACGCGCCTGCCGGACGGTATCGATTACCGCGAGGTGCGCGGCCTGTCGTTCGAGGTGAGCCAGAAGCTCAACGAGTTCCGGCCGGAAACGATCGGCCAGGCATCGCGTATCTCGGGCGTCACGCCGGCCGCGATCTCGCTGCTGATGGTGCACCTGAAGCGCCGTGGTCTCGGCCGCCGTAACGGCACGGCCGCAGAGGCAACCGAGCAGGGGGGCGGCACCGTCCCGACGCAACAATGACGGCGCGTCGCGCGCCGGCGGTTAATCGGGACGTTCTTGAACAGATGCTCGTCGACGGCACGGCCGCGCTCGATATCGCATTGACGGACGCACAACGCAACCAGCTGCTCGACTATGTGGCGCTGCTCGGCAAGTGGAACGCGGTCTACAACCTGACCGCGATCCGCGACCCGAAGCAGATGCTGATCCAGCACATCCTCGATTCGCTGTCGATCGTTCCGCATCTGCGCGGCCGTGCGTCGGCGCGCGTGCTCGACGTCGGCTCGGGCGGCGGATTGCCCGGTATCGTGCTGGCGATCGTGCAGCCGGACTGGCAGATCACGCTGAACGATATCGTGCAGAAGAAGTCTGCGTTCCAGACGCAGATGCGCGCGGAACTGAAGCTCGCGAATCTGTCGGTGGTCACCGGCCGGGTCGAATCGCTGCAGCCGGGTGTCGAAGTGCCGGAAAAATTCGACATGATCGTATCCCGCGCTTTCGCGGATCTATCCGACTTCGTTAAACTTGCTCGACATCTCGTCGCGCCCGGCGGATCGATCTGGGCGATGAAGGGTGTCCACCCGGACGACGAAATTGCACGACTGCCGGAAGGCAGCCACGTGAAGCAGACGATACGGCTGACGGTACCGATGCTCGATGCCGAACGGCATCTGATCGAGGTTGCCGTCGACGATGCGAATTGAAGGCGCGCAGTAGCGCGCCGTTTGTTTGAAGGTAAAGGGAACACACCAACGATGGCAAAGATCTTCTGCGTTGCGAACCAGAAGGGGGGCGTCGGCAAGACGACGACATCGGTCAATCTCGCCGCGAGCCTTGCAGCGCAGGAGCAACGAGTCCTGCTGATCGATCTCGACCCGCAGGGCAACGCGACGATGGGCAGCGGGATCGACAAGGCCGCCTGCGAGTCGACCGTGTACGAAGTGCTGGTCGACGGCGTATCGGTGACGGATGCGCGCGTGCGTCCGGAAGGCGTCACGTACGACGTGCTGCCCGCCAACCGCGAGCTGTCCGGTGCCGAGATCGAGCTGATCAGCATCGACAACCGCGAGCGCCGGCTGAAGGCCGCGCTCGAGCGCGTGGCCGACGACTACGACTTCGTGCTGATCGATTGCCCGCCGACGCTGTCGCTGCTGACGCTGAACGGCCTGTGCGCGGCGCACGGCGTCGTGATCCCGATGCAGTGCGAATACTTCGCGCTGGAAGGGCTGTCGGACCTCGTCAACACGATCAAGCAGGTTCACGCGAACATGAACCGCGACCTGAAGATCATCGGCTTGCTGCGCGTGATGTTCGATCCGCGCATCACGTTGCAGCAGCAAGTCTCCGATCAATTGAAAGCGCACTTCGGCGACAAGGTGTTCGACGCGGTGATTCCGCGCAACGTGCGCCTCGCGGAAGCGCCGAGTTACGGATTGCCGGGCGTCGTGTTCGACCGCAATTCGCGCGGTGCGCAGGCCTATCTCCAATTCGGTGCCGAGATGATCGATCGCGTACGCGCGTTCGAGGTGTCGTGATCCGGACATGAGCGAAGCGAGGAAGAAAGACATGAACGCGGTACCAAAGAAGAAGGGCTTGGGACGTGGCCTCGAGGCGCTGCTCGGCGGCAGTGCGGACATCACCGAAGCGGTGAAGATCGAAGGCGCGCCGAACACGCTCGCGCTCGGCAAGCTGCAGGCGGGCAAGTACCAGCCGCGTACTCGAATGGACGAGGGCAGCCTGCAGGAACTGGCGGCCAGCATTCGCGCGCAAGGCGTGATGCAGCCGATCCTGGTGCGGCCCATTTCGTCTGACAAATACGAGATCATCGCGGGCGAGCGGCGCTTCCGCGCGGCACGCCTGGCGGGCCTCGACGAAGTGCCGGTGCTCGTGAAGGATGTGTCCGATCAGGCCGCCGCCGCGATGGCGCTGATCGAGAACATCCAGCGCGAAGACCTCAACCCGCTGGAAGAGGCGCATGGCATCCAGCGCCTGCTCGACGAGTTTGGTTTCACGCACGAACAGGCGGCCGAGTCGGTCGGCCGTTCGCGCAGCGCGGTGTCGAACCTGCTGCGCCTGCTGAATCTGGCTTCGCCGGTGCAGACGATGCTGCTCGCGGGCGATCTCGACATGGGGCACGCACGTGCGCTGCTCGCGGTCGACGCGGCCACGCAGATCACGCTCGCGCACCAGGTCGTCAACAAGCGCATGTCGGTGCGCGAGACCGAGAAGCTGGTCGCGCACACGACGAAGGAAGCGCCGGCGGTGAAGGCGCGCGCGAAGGACGACGGCGGCCGCGACACGCGCCGTCTCGAGGAGGAGTTGTCCGACCTGCTCGCGTCGACGGTGAAGATCAAGCTCGGCCGCCGCGGGCGAGGGCAGGTGATGATCGACTTCGGCAACCTCGACGCGCTCGAGGGCATTCTCGCGCGCCTGCGCGGCAACGTCGCGACGGAAGAGTAACGAGGCGCCATCGATGGAAAGTACGGGCGCGCTGGCGCCGCGCCGGTGGCTCGGCTGGCTTTCGAAGGAGCCCGTACTGACGGTACTGGCGTTTGCGCTGATTCTGCTTCAATGGTTGCGTCCGCAACCAATTGCCGCATTGGGCGGCCTGGTCGACTGGCAGACCGTCGTGACGCTCGCCGGCCTGCTGATGCTGACCAAGGCGCTCGAGTTGTCCGGTTGCCTGATGTGGCTTGCGCATCGCATCGTGCATCACGTGCGTTCCGAGCGCGGGCTCGCGATGTTGCTCGTCGTGTTCGCCGCGGCGCTTGCGATGTGGCTCACCAACGATGTCGCGCTGTTCGTCGTCGTGCCGCTGATGGTGTCGTTGCGCGCGCTGACGCCGCTGCCGTTCCGGCGGCTCGTGATCGCCGTTGCGCTCGCGGTCAACGCGGGCTCGGTCGCGACGCCGCTCGGCAATCCCCAGAACCTGTTCCTGTGGCAGTTGAGCGGCGTGTCGTTCGGCCGCTTCGTCGTCACGCTCGGGCCGCTCGCGCTGGCGCTGATGGCGCTGCTGCTCGCGCTGACGGCCTGCGCGTTTCGTGCGAAGCCGCTCGACCTGTCGGGCGACGTCGAGGCCGTCCCCGTGCAGCGCATGCACGCGCTGCTCGCGGCGGTGCTGTTCGGCGCGTTCGTACTACTCGCCGATGCGCACCATGCGGTGCCGGGCCTGATTGCCGTCGTGATCGCGCTGCTGCTGGCGAAACGCGATGCAGTCCTGAAGATCGACTGGCTGTTGCTGCTGATTTTCGTGCTGATGTTCGTCGTGCTGCGCAGCGCGGCCGCGCTCCCCGTCGTTCACGACACGATCGCGCACGCTCACCTCGATTCGCCGCTGCGCGTGTTCGCCGCAGGCGCGGTGTTGTCGCAGGGCATCAGCAACGTACCGGCGGCGATCCTGCTGTCGGAATTCACGCACGACTGGCGCGCGCTCGCGTACGGCGTATCGGTCGGCGGCTTCGGTTTCGCGATCGGCTCGCTCGCGAACCTGATCGCGGTGCGCCTCGCGAAGGAGCCGCGGATGTGGCTGCCGTTTCACGCGGTGTCGATTCCGTTCGCGTTCGCGAGTGCGGCAGTGGGCGCGTGGTTGCTCGCTCACGCTTGAGCGGTGCGCTGAATCCGCCGCAGGCTTGCTGCAAGGCTGATGGCACCGCGCACGGCGATCGCGATCGTTGCGAAGCGGCGGTTGTTGATAACTGCCGCGTTTCACAGTCGATCTTCTGTGGTGGCGCAACAACTGATTCGCGACACCGGCGTGCTCGCACCGTGTGTAATTTGCGCATCGCACCCGGCGCAGTGATCACAGGACTTCCTCTATTCCGCATCGGCGCGCGGGGCCCTTTCGCGCGATCGCGCCACAGCAGAATTCCTGCCGCAATCGCGCCGCGACCGTAATGCCCGCACCGGGCATCGATATCGCGCGATTTCATTGGCGGCGCAATTTTCGAAGCAAGAAATACCGCTCCGAAATACCGACCTTACAACTGTCATCGTACGTCATCGATTCGCGCGTTTTTCACATGATGAGGCGTCGTTTTGCACAGGTTTTTGTCGCGTCTAAAGCCTTGAATCACTTGCAACTATCGCTTACAATCGCCCGGATTTGTTAGCTAGGCACCCCTGAAAGCTTTCGGAAAGCTTGGGGCCGGGTTCAAGGATTTTGCGGAAGATTGCGATGGCGGGTCAGGCGCCGAACGACAGGCACGATGGTCCCCGCGCGCAACGCACCGCTTCAGCGGCCGGCGAGCGGCGCGAATCCGATGGCGACGACTGGGATGCCGAGCAGCAAGATAACAACATCGTTCCGCTCACGCGGACGGAAGCCGAGAGGCTGTTCGGTCCGAACGTGAGCAAGCCGTCGCGCGTGACCCCGTACAAGGTGGTGATCGCGCAGGTGGTCTTGTCCCTGGTTGCAACGCTGGCGTGGTGGCTGTTTTCAAAGTCGCCGGGCGCCGCTGCGCAGTCCGCGTTTCTGGGCGGGGCGATCGGCTGGGTGCCAAGCGCGTTGTTCGTGGCACGACTGAAGGCAGGTGGTTCGGCCACCGTGATGAGCTGGGTGATGGGCGAAGCCCTGAAGCTCGGCGTGACGATCGGGATGTTCGCCGCAGTGGCGTACGGCTATGCCGGCGTGCACTGGCCGGCGCTCCTCGTCACCTACCTCGTCGTGCTGAAGACGTACTGGATCGCGCTGGCCTGGCGGTAAAAAACAAGCAGCGTGCGGTTTCGACAACGAACCGCACCGGCCCGTTCCCGCAATAGCGTATTGCGGAACGGGGCAAAACGATTTTCGACAATTTGGGTGGCATTAACGATATGGCAGCTAGCGAAGGCACGCGCGGTCCGGATCCGTCCGAGTACATTGCGCACCACTTGCAGAACTTTTCCACCTCGCATCAGACGTCGATTTTCGACATCCACGTCTGGAACCTCGACACGCTGTTCTGGTCGATCGTATGCGGCATCGTGACGATCGTCCTGCTGCGTCTGGCCGCCCGCAAGGCGACCTCGGGCGTGCCGGGCCGCTTCCAGTGCGCGATCGAGATGCTCGTCGAGATGGTCGAAGACCAGTCGAAGGCCATCGTCCACGGCAACCGCACCTTCATCGCTCCGCTCGCCCTCACGGTGTTCGTGTGGGTCGCGCTGATGAACTCCCTCGACTTCCTCCCGGTCGACCTGCCGGGCCGCGTGATCGGCCTGCTCGGTCTGTCGGACGTGATTTCCCACCATCGCATCGTCCCGACGGCCGACCTGAACGGCACGCTCGGCATCGCGCTCGGCGTGTTCGTCCTGATGATCTACTACAGCATCAAGATCAAGGGCGCAGGCGGCTTCGCACATGAACTGCTGTCGGCGCCGTTCGGCGGCCACCCGCTGCTGTGGATCCCGAACCTCGCGCTGAACATCGTCGAATACGTCGCGAAGACCGTCTCCCTCGGCATGCGGCTGTTCGGCAACATGTACGCGGGTGAGCTGTTGTTCCTGTTGATCGCCCTGCTCGGCAGCATGTGGAGCTTCGGTGGCGACGCAACGTTCCTCGGCTTCGTTGGTCATGTGATCGCGGGCAGCGTCTGGGCAATCTTCCACATCCTGATTGTTCTGTTGCAGGCATTCATTTTCATGATGCTGACGCTGGTGTATCTCGGCCAGGCGCACGACAAGCACTAAGCGCGGCGTGCAAAAAGAGTTTCCGTTTTAGTTTTTTAAATCTCAGTTCCAAGTCTTTTCACAAAGGAGTGATCATGCAAGCTTACATCGCCAACATCCAGGGTCTGACCGCCATCGGTATCGGCATCATCATCGGCCTGGGTGCAATCGGCGCCTGTATCGGTATCGCGCTGATGGGTGGCAAGTACATCGAAGCCTGCGCGCGTCAGCCGGAACTCATCAACCCGCTGCAAACGAAGATGTTCCTGCTGGCCGGCCTGATCGACGCTGCATTCCTGATCGGCGTTGGTGTCGCAATGCTGTTCGCGTTCGCGAACCCGCTCCTGTCGAAGCTCGCAGGCTAAGGTTCCACGGAAATTTGCGTCCGGCGCGAGCCGGCGCAGGGCGGAACGGAGACTTGGGGCGCTGATCGAATGCAACTCGATGAGCGCCTTACCGTTTCATTTTTCCGGAATAGCAGATAAGGAAACACCGTGAATCTCAACGCAACTCTGTTTGCGCAAATGGTCGTGTTCCTGGTCCTCGCGTGGTTCACGATGAAATTCGTGTGGCCGCCGTTGATCAACGCCCTCGACGAACGTTCGAAGAAGATCGCCGACGGCCTCGCCGCCGCGGAGAAGGGCAAGGCGGAACTCGACGCAGCGCACAAGCGCGTGGACCAGGAACTCGCGCAGGCCCGCAACGACGGCCAGCAGCGCATCGCCGACGCTGAAAAGCGTGCACAGGCGGTCGCCGAGGAAATCAAGGCCAACGCCCAGGCTGAAGCCGCCCGCATCGTCGCCCAGGCGAAAGCGGAAGCAGAACAGCAAATCGTGAAGGCGCGCGAAGCGCTGCGTGGCGAAGTCGCCGCGCTGGCCGTGAAGGGCGCCGAGCAGATCCTGAAGCGCGAAGTCGATCAAACGGCCCACGCCCAACTGCTGAATCAACTGAAAGCCGAGCTCTGATCATGGCCGAACTTGCAACCATCGCCCGCCCTTACGCAGAAGCGCTGTTCCGCGTGGCCGAGGGAGGTGACATCGCCGCCTGGTCCACGCTCGTGCAAGAGCTGGCCCAGGTTGCGCGTCTGCCGGAAGTGCTGTCGGTCGCGTCGAGCCCGAAGGTGACGCGCACGCAAGTGGCCGAGCTGCTGCTTGCTGCGGTGAAGTCGCCGATCGCGGCCGGCGCCGAAGCGAAGAACTTCGTGCAGATGCTGGTCGACAATCATCGCATCGCGCTGCTGCCGGAAATCGCCGAGCAGTTCGAGGCGCTCAAGAACGAACGTGAAGGTGCAGCCGACGCCGAGATCGTGAGCGCGTTCCCGCTGAACGGCGCGGATCTCGAAAGCCTCGTGTCTGGCCTCGAACGCAAGTTCAAGCGCAAGCTGAAGCCGACGGTCGAAGTCGATTCGTCGCTGATCGGCGGCGTGCGCGTGACGGTCGGCGACGAAGTGCTCGACACCTCGGTTCGCGCGCGCCTCGCATCGATGCAGGCTGCCTTGACCGCCTGAGCGCCACGCCGGCACGCAACAGAATTGACTATCAGGAGCGAATAATGCAACTCAATCCCTCTGAGATCAGCGAGCTGATCAAGAGCCGGATCCAGGGCCTTGAAGCGAGCGCAGACGTTCGCAACCAGGGCACCGTGATCTCCGTGACCGACGGTATCGTGCGCATCCACGGCCTGTCGGACGTGATGCAGGGCGAAATGCTCGAGTTTCCGGGCAACACGTTCGGCCTCGCGCTGAACCTCGAGCGCGACTCGGTCGGCGCGGTGATTCTCGGCGAATACGAACACATCTCGGAAGGCGACATCGTCAAGACGACGGGCCGCATTCTGGAAGTCCCGGTCGGCCCGGAACTCGTCGGCCGCGTGGTCGATGCGCTCGGCAACCCGATCGACGGCAAGGGCCCGGTCAACGCGAAGCTGACCGACGCGATCGAAAAGATCGCCCCGGGCGTGATCTGGCGCAAGTCGGTGTCGCAGCCGGTGCAGACGGGCATCAAGTCGATCGACGCGATGGTGCCGATCGGCCGTGGCCAGCGTGAGCTGATCATCGGCGACCGTCAGTGCGGCAAGACCGCGGTGGCGCTCGACGCGATCATCAACCAGAAGGGCAAGGACCTGATCTGTATCTACGTCGCGATCGGCCAGAAGGCTTCGTCGATCATGAACGTGGTGCGCAAGCTCGAAGAAACGGGCGCGCTCGAGTACACGATCGTCGTCGCCGCTTCGGCATCCGATTCGGCTGCCATGCAGTACCTGGCACCGTACGCCGGCTGCACGATGGGCGAATACTTCCGCGACCGCGGCCAGGACGCGCTGATCATCTATGACGACTTGACCAAGCAGGCTTGGGCATACCGTCAGATCTCGCTGCTGCTGCGCCGCCCGCCGGGCCGCGAAGCGTACCCGGGCGACGTGTTCTATCTGCACTCGCGTCTGCTCGAGCGTGCGGCTCGCGTGTCGGAAGAGTACGTCGAGAAGTTCACGAACGGCGAAGTGAAGGGCAAGAGCGGCTCGCTGACGGCACTGCCGGTCATCGAAACGCAGGCTGGCGACGTGACCGCGTTCGTTCCGACGAACGTGATCTCGATTACCGACGGCCAGATCTTCCTGGAAACCGACCTGTTCAACGCAGGCATCCGCCCGGCAATCAACGCCGGCGTGTCGGTGTCGCGAGTCGGCGGCGCCGCGCAGACGAAGGTCGTGAAGAAGCTGTCGGGCGGTATCCGTACCGACCTCGCGCAGTACCGTGAACTCGCGGCATTCGCGCAGTTCGCATCGGACCTCGACGAAGCGACCCGCAAGCAGCTCGAGCGCGGCCGCCGCGTGACGGAACTGCTGAAGCAGCCGCAGTACCAGCCGCTGCAGGTGTGGGAACTGGCCGTGTCGCTGTACGCCGCGAACAACGGTTACCTCGACGATCTCGACGTCAAGCAAGTGCTGTCGTTCGAGAAGGGCCTGCGCGACAACCTGAAGACCAGCCACGCTGACCTCATCAAGCGCATCGAAGACACCAAGGATCTCTCGAAGGACGACGAAGGCGCGCTGCGCGCGGCGATCGAATCCTTCAAGAAGTCGGGTGCCTATTGATCCGCGAGTGACACACTGAGGCCGCGCGGGGGCTGACGCGCCCGCGCCGCTTCGGTCAAGGAGCAAGCTATGGCTGGAATGAAGGAAATTCGCGGCAAGATCAAGAGCGTGCAGAACACGCGCAAGATCACGAAGGCGATGGAGATGGTGGCCGCATCGAAGATGCGCCGCGCGCAGGAACGCATGCGCGCCGCTCGTCCGTATGCGGACAAGGTCCGTGCCATCGCCGCGCACATGAGCCGTGCGAACCCGGAGTACCGCCACCCGTTCATGGTGGCGAACGACGGCGCGCAGACGGCCGGCATCATCCTCGTCACGACGGACAAGGGTCTTTGCGGCGGTCTGAACACCAACGTGCTGCGTGCGACGGTGCAGAAGTTCAAGGAGCTGGAAGAGAAGGGCCAGAAGGTCGAAGCCACCGCAATCGGCGGCAAGGGCCTCGGGTTCCTGAACCGCTTCGGCGCGAAGGTGATGTCGCAGGTCGTGCACCTCGGCGACACCCCGCATCTGGACAAGCTGATCGGCGCCGTGAAGACGCAGCTCGATCTGTACTCGGAAGGCAAGCTGTCGGCGGTCTATATCGCTTACACGCGCTTCGTGAACACGATGAAGCAGGAAGCCGTGATCGAGCAGTTGCTGCCGCTGTCGTCGGACCACTTCGACGCCAATGACGGTACGCCGGCCACGTCGTGGGACTACATCTACGAGCCGGACGCGCAGGCAGTCGTCGACGAACTGCTCGTGCGTTACGTCGAGGCGCTGGTGTACCAGGCCGTCGCGGAGAACATGGCGTCCGAGCAATCGGCGCGCATGGTCGCGATGAAGGCCGCGTCCGACAACGCGAAGACGGTGATCAGCGAACTGCAGCTCGTGTACAACAAGAGCCGCCAGGCCGCGATTACGAAAGAACTGTCGGAGATCGTCGGCGGCGCAGCCGCTGTTTAAGCGCGCGCCCGGGACGACAACTGCGCCTTTGCGCGAGTAAAGAATCAGGTATTTAAAGGAAAAGCGATGAGTACTGCTGCTTTGGTAGAAGGCAAGATCGTACAGTGCATCGGCGCCGTTATCGACGTGGAATTCCCGCGCGACAGCATGCCGAAGATCTACGACGCGCTCATTCTCGATGGCTCGGAACTGACGCTCGAAGTCCAGCAGCAGCTGGGCGACGGCGTGGTCCGTACCATTTGTCTGGGTGCATCCGACGGCCTGCGCCGCGGCCTGACCGTGAAGAACACGAGCAAGCCGATTTCGGTGCCGGTCGGCAAGCCGACCCTCGGTCGTATCATGGACGTGCTCGGCCGTCCGATCGACGAAGCCGGCCCGATCGAAAGCGAAACGACGCGTTCGATCCACCAGAAGGCTCCGGCGTTCGACGAACTGTCGCCGTCGACCGAACTGCTCGAAACGGGTATCAAGGTCATCGACCTGATCTGCCCGTTCGCGAAGGGCGGCAAGGTCGGCCTGTTCGGCGGTGCTGGCGTGGGCAAGACCGTCAACATGATGGAGCTCATCAACAACATCGCGAAGGAACACGGCGGTTATTCCGTGTTCGCGGGCGTGGGCGAGCGTACCCGTGAAGGGAACGACTTCTACCACGAAATGAAGGACTCGAACGTTCTCGACAAGGTCGCGCTGGTGTACGGCCAGATGAACGAGCCGCCGGGCAACCGTCTGCGCGTCGCGCTGACCGGCCTGACGATGGCCGAGCACTTCCGTGACGAAGGCCTCGACGTGCTGTTCTTCGTCGACAACATCTACCGTTTCACGCTGGCCGGTACCGAAGTGTCGGCACTGCTCGGCCGTATGCCGTCGGCAGTGGGCTATCAGCCGACGCTGGCTGAAGAAATGGGCAAGCTGCAGGAACGCATCACGTCGACCAAGAAGGGCTCGATTACGTCGGTTCAGGCCGTGTACGTCCCTGCGGACGACTTGACCGACCCGTCGCCGGCGACGACCTTCGGCCACCTGGACGCAACCGTCGTTCTGTCGCGTGACATCGCTTCGCTGGGTATCTACCCGGCGGTCGACCCGCTCGACTCGACGTCGCGCCAGATCGACCCGAACGTGATCGGTGAAGAGCACTACTCGATCACCCGTCGCGTTCAGCAGACGCTGCAGCGCTACAAGGAACTGCGCGACATCATCGCGATTCTGGGCATGGACGAACTGTCGCCGGAAGACAAGCTGTCGGTCGCCCGTGCGCGCAAGATCCAGCGTTTCCTGTCGCAGCCGTTCCACGTCGCTGAAGTGTTCACGGGCTCGCCGGGCAAGTACGTGCCGCTGAAGGAAACGATCCGTGGCTTCAAGATGATCGTCGACGGCGAGTGCGACCACCTGCCGGAACAGGCGTTCTACATGGTCGGCACGATCGACGAAGCCTTCGAAAAGGCCAAGAAGATCCAGTAAGGGCTTGAGTGGGGCGCAAGCCGGCGTGTGCCGGCCGGAGCAATGAGTCAGCGATGACTTGTATGCCGGCCGCCCGCGTCGGGCCGCAATACGCTCAACCTGTGGATGAGATTGGAGTCGATATGGCAACCATCAAAGTAGACGTCGTCAGCGCGGAAGAGCAGATCTTCTCGGGCGAGGCGAAATTCGTCGCGCTGCCGGGCGAAACGGGTGAGCTGGGCATTCTGCCGGGTCACACGCCGCTGATCACGCGGATTCGTCCGGGTGCGGTGCGCATCGAAGTCGAGGGCGGCAACGACGAATTCGTGTTCGTCGCAGGCGGCATTCTCGAAGTGCAGCCGGGCGCCGTGACGGTGCTCGCCGATACCGCGATCCGCGGCAAGGACCTCGACGCGGCGAAAGCCGAGGAAGCACGCAAGCGTGCCGAGGAAACGCTGCAGAACGCGAAGTCGGACCTCGACCTCGCAAAGGCGCAATCCGAGCTCGCGACCGCGATGGCGCAGCTCGAAGCGATCCAGCGTCTGGCGAAGATCCGCAGCCGGCACTGAGCCGCGCGCGTATCCCGCGAAAGAAAGCAGCCTTCGGGCTGCTTTTTTTTCGCCTGCCGCTTTCGTCGGTTTTTTGCGGGCCGGATCGTATCGTCCGGTCGTGCTATTTCGTCCGTCCGCCGCGATTTGATGTCAGAGTATCGTCAGCAGCGCGCGGCATCATCCGCTCAGAAGTGTGCCGCCGCGATCGCGGCGGCGCAGGCGCGCGCGTCAGCCGCGTGTTGCAGCCGATCAGACCAAAACGGACGGAGACATCGATGGCAGCAGACCTTGGCAAGGGGGCGCTGATCGCGCCCGAAAACGGCCTGTCGTACGTGCGCGGCACGACCGACGTGCCGCTATCCGACGCGACGATCAGCCGGTTCCTGCTCGACACTGCCGGCCGCTTTCCCGAGCGCCCGGCCGTCGTATTCCGCGAACAGCAGGTGCGCTGGACCTGGCGCGAGTTCGCGCACGAGATCGACGTGCTGGCCGCCGGCCTCGCCGCGCTCGGGATCGTGAAGGGCGATTGCGTCGGCATCTGGTCGCCGAACCGCAGCGAATGGCTGCTCACGCAGTTCGCGACCGCGCGCATCGGCGCGGTGCTCGTCAACATCAATCCGGCGTACCGGCTCGCCGAACTCGAATACGCGCTGAACAAGGTCGGCTGCAAGGCCGTGATCGCGGCCGAGCGCTTCAAGAGTTCCGCGTACGTCGAGATGCTGCAGACGATCGCGCCTGAGCTTGCCGGCGCGACGCCGGGCGACCTGCACGCGGCCCGCGTGCCGAGCCTGCGCACGATCGTGTCGATGGGCGACACGGCGCCTGCCGGCATGTTCCGTTTCGCGGACGTGATGGCGCGCGGCCGCGACACGCTCGACGTCGCACGGCTCGACGCGATCGGCGCGACGCTCGCGTCCACCGATCCGATCAACATCCAGTTCACGAGCGGCACGACCGGCAGCCCGAAGGGCGCGACGCTCACGCACCGCAACGTCGTCAACAACGCGCGCTCGATCGCGATGGCGATGCGCTTCACCGAGCAGGACTCGCTGTGCATCCCGGTGCCGCTGTATCACTGCTTCGGGATGGTGCTGGCCGTGCTCGCGTGCGTGTCGACGGGCGCGGCGATGGTGTTCCCCGGCGAGGCGTTCGATCCGGTCGCGACGCTCGCGGCGGTCGCCGAAGAACGCTGCACCGCGCTGCACGGCGTGCCGACGATGTTCATCGCCGAACTCGATCATCCCGACTTCGCGAAATTCGACCTGTCGACGCTGCGCACCGGGATCATGGCCGGCTCGCCGTGTCCGATCGAGACGATGAAGCGCGTGGTGTCGCAGATGCATCTGTCGGAGATCACGATCGCGTACGGGATGACGGAGACGAGTCCCGTGTCGTTCCAGAGCTCGACCGACGATCCGCTCGAGAAGCGCACGACGACGGTCGGCCGGATCCAGCCGCATCTTGAGGTGAAGATCGTCGATCCGAACGGCGCCATCGTGCCGGTCGGCGCAACCGGGGAGCTGTGCACGAAGGGCTACTCGGTGATGCTCGGCTACTGGGACGACGATGCGAAGACGCGCGAGGTGCTGGTCGACGGCTGGATGCATACGGGCGACCTCGCGACGCTCGACGCGGACGGCTACTGCAACATCGTCGGCCGGCTGAAGGACATGGTGATCCGCGGCGGCGAGAACGTGTATCCGCGCGAGATCGAGGAATTCCTGTTCCGCCATCCGAAGATCCAGAGCGCGCAGGTGTTCGGCGTGCCCGATCCGAAATACGGCGAGGAGCTGTGCGCGTGGATCGTGCTGCGCGCGGACGAGCAGATGACCGAGGACGACGTGCGTGCGTTCTGCCAGGGGCAGATCGCGCACTACAAGATTCCGCGCTACATCCGCTTCGTCGACGAGCTGCCGATGACGGTGACGGGCAAGGTGCAGAAGTTCGTGATGCGCGAGCGGATGATCGACGAACTGAAGCTCGACGTGCAGAAGACCGCGTAAGCGGTTCGGCGGCGGGAAAAACGTAGCGGCCTGTGCGGTGTCCCGTGCAGGCCGTTGCGTTTTCGATGGACGAAAAAAAGCGGGCTTATTAGCCCGCTAAAAACCACACGCTACGGGGTTAGCGCGAGGAGACCAAAGATGAAACCGGATCCGGCGGGGGGCCGGAAACGACTCCAACAGGGATGCCCCTCGGAAGGGCTTCGGTACGTGACCGACTGGCTCGCAGCGCTTCGCGTCCGCTCACACTTGGCACACGAGACCGCATCCGTGTTGAAACCGTTGAGGCCATTGTGGGCGAATTAACGAGCCGTCGCGGTAACAAAGTGTTTCAGGTTGTAACGCCCGCCAGATAAGGCTTTGCGGGATTTTTTGCTGTTTTCGGGGTACTGAAAAAGGTCATATTTACTCATCTTTTCCGCAGCGTTTTCATCGTGTGCGCATCACGCGTTTTTCATGCGTTTTTGGGTCGATGAATTGCCCGTTTGCACGCCCGAACGTGCATCGCGCGATAGATACCGCGTATGACGATTCATTCGTCAGAAAGATTTTGAAACGTGATCGGCGTACGCGGTAGTCGGCCATTCGGCCGATTTTCGCGATTCCACGCCGGGCGGCGTCACCCAAATCTGTAACGGCGGCGCGCCGGCCGGCGGCCGGACACGCCGCCTTCGGCCTCCGGCGGCGCGGCGGCAACGGGGCGGGCGCCCGTTATCGGCCGCGGGCGCCGCACGTACCGGCGATTACTTCAGCCATTTGTCGGAGATCGCCTGGTATTCGCCGGCCGACAGCGCCAGGTGCAGCCACTGGTCGACGTACTGCTGGAACACGACGTCGCCGCGCGGCACCATGTACGCCTTTTCGCCGAACTGGAACGGCTTGTCCGGATGCACGGAGCACAGGCCCGGATTCAGCTTTTGCTGCAGCAGCGTCTCGGACGCATCGGTCACCATCACGTCGGCCTTGCCGGCGAGGATCTGCTTGAAGATCGTCACGTTGTCCGGATAGACGGTCAGGTTCGCGTGCGTGAAGAACTGCTTCGCGAAGCGCTCGTTGGTGCCGCCCGGGTTCACGATCACGCGGGTCTCGGGCCGGTCGATCTGCGCGACGGTCTGGTACTTGTCGGCGTCCGCGCAGCGCACGATCGGCGTCTTGCCGTCGACCACGTACGGCTGCGTGAAGAACACGCGCTTCTGGCGCTCGAGCGTCGTCGATACGCCGCCCACCGCGATGTCGCACTTCGCGACGAAGTCGTTCGTCAGGTTCGACCAGCTCGTCTTCACGAAATCGGCCTTCACGCCCAGCGATTTCGCGAGCGATTCGGCCATGTCGATATCGATGCCCTCGAAGCGCCCGTCCGTCCGGTAGTACGAGTACGGCTTGTAGTCGCCCGTCGTGCACACGCGCAGCGTGCCGCGCGCGAGCACGTCGTCGAGCCGCGAGCCGGTTGCCGCGGCGGCGGCCGTCGGCGTCGCGGTCGTCCCCTGCGCATGCGCGGCAGCGCAGAACAGCGTGGTGGCGGCGAGCGCGGCCAGCGTGGCGAATCTCTTCATCGGTCTCCTCCTTGGGTTCGGTGTGATATCAGCGTCCGATCATAACGGAGCCATCGCGCGCGTCATATGGCCGCCATCGCATCCGCATACGCGGCCGTGCGGCCCCGCTCCGGTAAAATGCCGGTTTGCCTTCGCACCGTCGCTCCTACCGTGGCCCATACCCTGCTCAACGACACCTTCCTGCGTGCGCTTCTGCGCGAGCCGACCGACTACACGCCGATCTGGCTGATGCGCCAGGCGGGCCGCTACCTGCCCGAATACAACGCGACACGCGCGCGCGCCGGCAGCTTCCTCGGCCTCGCGAAGAATCCCGACTACGCGACCGAGGTGACGCTGCAGCCGCTCGAGCGCTTCCCGCTCGACGCCGCGATCCTGTTCTCGGACATCCTGACGATTCCCGACGCAATGGGCCTCGGCCTGGACTTCCAGGTCGGCGAAGGGCCGAAGTTCGCGCATCCGGTGCGCACCGAGGCCGACGTCGCGAAGCTCGCGGTGCCGGACATCGAAGAGACGCTCGGCTACGTGACGGGCGCCGTGCGCGAAATCCGCCGCGCGCTGACCGACGGCCAGGGCCGCCAGCGCGTGCCGCTGATCGGCTTCTCGGGCAGCCCGTGGACGCTCGCGTGCTACATGGTCGAAGGCGGCGGGTCGGACGATTTCCGCACGGTGAAGTCGATGGCGTACTCGCGCCCCGACCTGATGCACCGGATTCTCGACGTGAACGCGCAGGCCGTGGCCGCGTACCTGAACGCACAGATCGAAGCCGGTGCGCAGGCCGTGATGATCTTCGATACGTGGGGCGGCGCGCTGGCGGACGGCGCGTACCAGCGCTTCTCGCTGGACTACATCCGCCGCGTGGTCGCGCAGCTCAAGCGCGAGCATGACGGCGAGCGCGTGCCGGTGATCACGTTCACGAAGGGCGGCGGGCTGTGGCTCGAGGAAATCGCGGCGACCGGCGTCGACGCGGTCGGGCTCGACTGGACCGTCAACCTCGGCGCCGCGCGCGAACGCGTCGCGGGGCGTGTCGCGCTGCAGGGCAACCTCGATCCGACGATCCTGTTTGCGCCGCCGGCGGCCGTGCGCGAACAGGCGCGTGCGGTGCTCGACAGCTACGGCAACCATCCGGGCCACGTGTTCAACCTCGGCCACGGCATCTCGCAGTTCACGTCGCCGGACCACGTCGCCGAACTCGTCGACGAAGTCCACAGCCACAGCCGCAAGATCCGTAGCGGAGCGGCAGGCTGAACGCAAGCGCTGTCATGCTGCAGTGCGGGGTGACAGCGTTTCGTTGCCGGAACTAAACAGGGCGCAACCCCGCACCGGTTGCCGATTCACGGCTTGTCAAGACTTGACTTATGCACATTTTCCTCGTTGCAGCGCGGTAGAGCCCTGTATCGGTCGGATTGTCTCGCTATGGTTGGGGAATTTGAATAGCAGCCTTATTGCATAAGGCTTCGCGGGGCGCGGCAGACGGCGGGCCAAAGCAGCGGAAAGCGCGGCCCCGCGCGCTTCGCGGCGGTTCAACGCCGAGTTCTCAACAAAGTTATCCACAGGCTGGTCAGGGTATACGGCGATTCCTAATGCGAATCCAAAACTTAGCGCCGAATCTGAAGTTTTACTTTAAGTTCGCCACCGCGACGCGGGCGCGGGTGCAAGCCGTCCATACCGACCCGACCCTTATGCGGCCCGGAGCACGGTGATGGGCGATACCTACCTGCGTGTCGCGCTCGACCATCCGCTCGCGACGCTGTTCGACTACCGGTGCGACGTCGAGCCGCCGCCCGAGCCGGGCACCCTCGTGCAGGTGCCGTTCGGCAAACGGCAGGTGGTCGGGCTCGTCTGCGAAGTAACGACTCACACCGACGTGCCGCCGTCCCGGCTGCGGGCGATCGACGCCGTCTGCGCCGAGTTGCCGCCGCTCGCGCCGGACTGGCTCGCGCTCGTGTCGTTCGCGGCCGACTATTACCAGCGCGGCCGCGGCGAAGTCGCGCTGCCGGCGCTGCCGCAGGCGCTGCGCGACGCGGACCGCTGGGGCCGGCTGCTCGCGCCCGAGGTGCGCTACCGGCTGACCGAAGCCGGTCGCGCAGCCCTTCCCGACGCACTGCCCGCACGCGGCGCCGCACTGCGCCGGCTTGCACAGGCGCTGGCCGACACCGGTTCGCTGACGTTGCCCGATGCGCGCGCATTGCATCCGAAGGCGGCGGCCACGCTCGACGACTGGGCGGCGCACGGCTGGGTCGCGATCGATGAGATCGGCTGGGCCGATGCGCCTGTGCCCAAAGCTGTGGATAACCTGTCGACAACCGGTGGACGAGCTGTGCCGCCGGCGCTCACCGATCAGCAGACCGACGCGCTCGACGCGATCCGCGCCGCGCAGGGCTTTGCGCCGTTCCTGCTGCATGGCGTGACGGGCAGCGGCAAGACCGAGATCTATCTGCATGCGCTCGCCGCGCTGCTCGATGCGCGACCCGACGCGCAGGCGCTCGTGCTCGTGCCCGAAATCAACCTGACGCCGCAGTTCGAGGCCGCGTTTCGCGCGCGCTTCGCCGGCACGCTCGCCGACGATGCGATCGTCACGCTGCACAGCGGGCTTGCCGAGGGCGAGCGCGCGCGCAACTGGCTGGCCGCGCACACGGGCCGCGCACGGATCGTGCTCGGCACGCGGCTCGCGGTGCTCGCGTCGCTGCCGACGCTTGCACTGATCGTCGTCGACGAGGAACACGAGCCCGCGTACAAGCAGCAGGAAGGGCTGCGCTATTCGGCGCGCGATCTCGCGGTGTGGCGCGCGAAGCACCTCGGCATTCCGGTCGTGCTCGGCTCGGCGACGCCGTCGCTCGAGAGCTGGTGGCAGGCCGAACAGGGGCGTTACACGCGGCTCACGCTGTCGCGCCGCGCGGTCGCCGACGCGACGCTGCCGACCGTGCGGCTGATCGATCTCGAAGAGGAGCGGCGGCGCGGCCGCGCGTCGATGGGCGGGCTGTCGGGGCCGCTCGTCGCGGCGCTGAAGGCGCGGCTCGAGCGCGGCGAACAGAGCCTCGTGTTCCTGAACCGGCGCGGCTACGCGCCGCAACTCGCGTGCGACGCATGCGGCTGGGTCGCCGGCTGCCCGCGCTGCAGCGCGTACGTCGTGCTGCACAAGCCCGAGCACGCGCTGCGCTGCCATCACTGCGGCTGGGAAGCGCGCATTCCGCGTTCGTGCCCCGAATGCGGGAACGTCGATATCGCGCCGCTCGGGCGCGGCACGCAGCGGATCGAGGAGGCGCTCGCCGAGGCCGTGCCGGGCGCGCGGATCCTGCGCATCGACGCGGACAGCACGCGCCGCAAGGGCAGCGCGCAGGCGCTGTTCTCGGACGTGCACGCCGGTGAAGTCGACATCCTGGTCGGCACGCAGATGATCGCGAAGGGGCACGACTTCCAGCGCGTGTCGCTCGTCGGCGTACTCAATGCCGACACCGCGCTGTTCTCGCACGACTTCCGCGCGAGCGAGCGGCTGTTCGCGCAGCTGATGCAGGTGAGCGGCCGCGCGGGGCGCGCCGGACTGCCGGGCGAGGTGCTCGTGCAGACGCGCTATCCGCGTCACGCGCTGTATCACGCGCTCGGCCGGCAGGATTACGTCGGCTTCGCGAATTCGACGCTCGGCGAGCGCCGCGACGCGCATCTGCCGCCGTTCGTCTACCAGGCGCTGCTGCGCGCCGAAGGGCGCACGCTCGATGCTGCGCTCGGATTCCTGCTGCAGGCGGCGGCCGCGTTGCCCGGGCTGCCGGGCGCCGATCGCGTGACCG
This sequence comes from Burkholderia sp. SR8, assembly GCF_052851275.1. Taxonomy (NCBI): domain Bacteria; kingdom Pseudomonadati; phylum Pseudomonadota; class Betaproteobacteria; order Burkholderiales; family Burkholderiaceae; genus Burkholderia; species Burkholderia sp. SR8. The sequence continues at coordinate 89,411 of NZ_JAULUC010000011.1, read as the reverse complement.
TCTACGACGCGGTGCCGATGACGATCGTGAAGGTCGCGAACGTCCATCGCGCGCAGCTGCTGCTCGAAAGCGCGTCGCGCGGCGCGCTGCAGCATGCGCTGCGCGCATGGCAGCCGGAGCTGCGTGCGCTGAAGGGCGTGCTGCGGTGGAGTCTCGAGGTCGATCCGCTGGATATCTGAGGCTGGCGGCACGGTGGCGGACGCCGTGCCACGCGACGCAGGGTGGCGCGGCCTCAACGGGCTCGACGGCTCCAACGACCGCACGACGACCGCACGACGACCGCACGACGACCGCACGACGACCGCACGACGACCGCACGACGACCGCACGACGACCGCACGACGACCGCACGACGACCGCACGACGACCGCACGACGACCGCAACGACGACCGCAACGACCGCAACGACCGCAACGACCGCAACGCCCCGGTCCGCACGCAATCGCGCGCCGCGCGATCCGCATCCCAACCCCGTCTCCGGCAACCAACCGGAGATCCAGTGCAACCCGTTTCCCCGTTCCGCGCGACGCGCAAAAGGTTGCCCACGCGTGTCAAACCGCCCCGATCAGGGAAAACACCGATCCGCCGACCACGGGCAACCCCTAAGTTGCAACCGCGTAAGTCACTGATTATATTGACTAACTGACGGGTGCAACCAATCTCGCAATTCGGTTGCACCTTTTTATTGCGTGCCGTAGGATTTCGCGCATCCTCTCACACCACATCGCCGGGCCCGCACCGGCGCACGAACCCACCATGGCAAGCACGACTCTCGGCGTCAAAGTCGACGACCTTCTCCGCTCGCGCCTGAAAGACGCGGCGGCGCGTCTCGAGCGCACTCCCCACTGGCTGATCAAGCAGGCGATCTTCGCGTATCTGGAGCGGATCGAGCACGGTCAGCTCCCGCCCGAGCTGTCGGGCAGCAGTGGCGTGACGGAGCTCGCCGACGGCCACGCGACGGACGACGACGACAACTCGCCGCACCCGTTCCTCGAGTTCGCGCAGAACGTGCAGCCGCAATCGGTGCTGCGCGCGGCGATCACGGCCGCGTATCGCCGTCCCGAGCCGGAATGCGTACCGTTCCTGCTCGGCCAGGCGCGCCTGCCCGCGAACCTGCAGGCGGACGTGCAGGCGCTCGCGACGCAGCTCGTCGAGGCGCTGCGCGAGAAGAGCTCGGGCGGCGGCGTCGAAGGGCTGATCCACGAGTTCTCGCTGTCGAGCCAGGAAGGCGTCGCGCTGATGTGCCTCGCCGAAGCGCTGCTGCGCATCCCCGATCGCGCGACGCGCGACGCGCTGATCCGCGACAAGATCAGCAAGGGCGACTGGCGCTCGCACGTCGGCCACGCGCCGTCGCTGTTCGTGAACGCGGCGACCTGGGGCCTGATGATCACCGGCAAGCTCGTGACGACCAACAGCGAAGCCGGCCTGTCGTCGGCGCTCACGCGCCTGATCGGCCGCGGCGGCGAGCCGCTGATCCGCAAGGGCGTCGACATGGCGATGCGCCTGATGGGCGAGCAGTTCGTCACCGGCGAAACGATTTCCGAAGCGCTCGCGAACAGCCGCAAGTACGAAGCGCGCGGCTTCCGCTACTCGTACGACATGCTCGGCGAAGCGGCGACGACCGAGGAGGACGCGCAGCGCTACTACGCGTCGTACGAGCAGGCGATCCATGCGATCGGCAAGGCGGCCGGCGGCCGCGGCATCTACGAAGGCCCCGGCATCTCGATCAAGCTGTCGGCGCTGCATGCGCGCTACTCGCGCTCGCAGCAGGACCGCACGATGAGCGAGCTGCTGCCGCGCGTGCGTGCGCTCGCGCTGCTCGCGCGCCGCTACGACATCGGCCTGAACATCGACGCGGAAGAAGCCGACCGTCTCGAACTGTCGCTCGACCTGCTCGAGGCGCTGTGCTTCGATCCGGAGCTCGCCGGCTGGAACGGCATCGGCTTCGTCGTGCAGGGCTACCAGAAGCGCTGCCCGTTCGTGATCGACTACCTGATCGATCTCGCGCGCCGCAGCCGTCACCGTCTGATGATCCGCCTCGTGAAGGGCGCGTACTGGGATACCGAAATCAAGCGTGCGCAGGTCGACGGCCTCGAAGGCTATCCGGTCTATACGCGCAAGATCTACACGGACGTGTCGTACCTCGCGTGCGCGAAGAAGCTGCTCGCGGCGCCCGACGCCGTCTATCCGCAGTTCGCGACGCACAACGCGTACACGCTGGCCGCGATCTATCATCTGGCCGGCCAGAACTACTACCCGGGCCAGTACGAATTCCAGTGCCTGCACGGAATGGGCGAGCCGCTGTACGAGGAAGTCACCGGCCGCGACAAGCTGAACCGTCCGTGCCGCGTGTACGCACCGGTCGGCACGCACGAAACGCTGCTCGCGTATCTGGTGCGCCGCCTGCTCGAGAACGGCGCGAACACGTCGTTCGTGAACCGCATCGCCGATAAAACGGTGTCGGTGAAGGAGCTGGTCGCCGATCCGGTCGACGAGGCCGCGAAGGTCGTGCCGCTCGGCGCGCCGCACGCGAAGATCCCGCTGCCGCGCAACCTGTACGGCGACGAGCGTCCCAACTCGATGGGCCTCGACCTGTCGAACGAACACCGTCTCGCATCGCTGTCGTCCGCGCTGCTCGCGAGCGCGCACCATCCGTGGCGCGCGGCGCCGATGCTCGCCGACGACGCGCTCGCCGACGCGCCGGCGCGCGACGTGCGCAACCCGGCCGACCAGCGCGACGTCGTCGGCACGGTCAGCGAAGCGACGTCCGAGCACGTGAGCGCGGCGCTCGCGCACGCGGTGGCAGCCGCGCCGATCTGGCAGGCGACGCCGGTCGATGCGCGCGCCGACTGCCTGGTGCGCGCGGCCGACCTGCTCGAAGCGCAGATGCACACGCTGATGGGCCTGATCGTGCGCGAAGCCGGCAAGTCGCTGCCGAACGCGATCGCCGAAATCCGCGAAGCCGTCGACTTCCTGCGCTACTACGCGGCGCAGATCCGCGACGAATTCTCGAACGACACGCACCGTCCGCTCGGCCCCGTGGTCTGTATCAGCCCGTGGAACTTCCCGCTCGCGATCTTCATGGGCCAGGTCGCGGCCGCGCTGGCAGCCGGCAACACCGTGCTCGCGAAGCCGGCCGAACAGACGCCGCTGATCGCGGCCCAGGCCGTGCGCCTGCTGCGCGAAGCCGGCGTGCCGGCCGGCGCGGTGCAGCTGCTGCCGGGCACGGGCGAGACCGTCGGTGCGGCGCTGGTCGCCGATCCGCGCACGCGTGCGGTGATGTTCACCGGTTCGACCGAAGTCGCGCGCCTGATCAACAAGACGCTGTCCGCGCGCCTCGACCCGGACGGCAAGCCGATTCCGCTGATCGCGGAGACGGGCGGCCAGAACGCGATGATCGTCGACTCGTCGGCGCTCGCGGAGCAGGTCGTCGCGGACGTGATGCAATCGTCGTTCGACTCGGCCGGTCAACGGTGCTCGGCGCTGCGCGTTCTGTGTCTGCAGGACGACGTCGCCGACCGCACGCTGACGATGCTGAAGGGCGCGATGCACGAGCTGGCGCTCGGCAACCCGGACCGGCTGTCGACCGACGTCGGCCCGGTGATCGACGCCGAAGCGAAGCAGACGATCGACACGCACGTCGCCGCGATGAGGGAAAAGGGCCACGCGATCACGCAGCTGCCGATGCCCGACGCGTGCGCGCACGGCACGTTCGTGCCGCCGACGCTGATCGAGATCGGCAGCATCGACGAACTGAAGCGGGAAGTGTTCGGCCCGGTGCTGCACGTCGTGCGCTATCGCCGCAGCCAGCTCGACAAGCTGCTCGAACAGATCCGCGCGACCGGCTACGGCCTGACGCTCGGCATCCACACGCGGATCGACGAGACGATCGCGCACGTGATCTCGAACGCGCACGTCGGCAACATCTACGTGAACCGCAACGTGATCGGCGCTGTGGTCGGCGTGCAGCCGTTCGGCGGCGAAGGGCTGTCGGGCACCGGCCCGAAGGCCGGCGGCGCGCTGTACCTGCAGCGCCTGCTCGCGACGCGTCCGTCGGGGCTGCCGCGTTCGCTCGCTGAGTCGCTGATTCCGGACGGCGCGGCCGATGGCGACGCGCGTGGCAATCCGGCGGCGGCGCTCTCCGCGCTGCGCGACTGGCTGATCGAGCAGCGCGAGCCCGCGCTGGCCGCACGCTGCGACGGCTACCTCGCACAGGTGCCGGCCGGCGCAACCGCGGTACTGACCGGCCCGACGGGCGAGCGAAACACGTATACACTCGGCCCGCGCGGCACGGTGCTGTGTGTCGCGGCGACGCCGGGCGGCGCGCGCGCGCAGTTCGCGGCCGTGCTGGCGACGGGCAACCGCGCGCTGTTCGCCGGTGCGGCGGGCGAGGCGCTGGTGGCCGCGCTGCCGGCTGCGCTGAAGGCGCATGCGGCCGTGCGCAAGCAGGCCGACGCGCCGTTCGACGCGGTGCTGTTCGAAGGCGACAGCGACGAGCTGCAGACGCTCGTGAAGGACGTCGCGCAGCGCCCGGGCCCGATCGTGTCGGTGCAGGGTGTGTCGGCGGGCGCGTTCGAGAACGGCGATGCGGAAGACTACGCGCTCGAGCGCCTGCTGACGGAGCGCTCGGTGAGCGTGAACACGGCCGCCGCAGGCGGCAATGCGAATTTGATGACGATCGGCTGACCATCCTTGCCGTTCGGATCAAACAAAGGAAGCGGCAAGGCGATCCCGAAGCCGCTCCATTTACCCTGGTACCAAGGAGATGCTATGCAACACACGATGAAAAAGCTGGCAGGCGCGACGTTCGTCGCTGTCATGTCGCTGGCGGGGACGGCTCATGCGGACGACGTGAAGATCGGTTACGCAGGGCCGATGACGGGCGCCCAGGCTCACTACGGCAAGGATATGCAGAACGGGATCGCGCTCGCGCTGGAAGACTTCAACGCGACCAGCCCGAAGATCGGCGGCAAGCCGGTGAAGTTCGTGCTCGAGACGCAGGACGACCAGGCTGACCCGCGCACCGGCACGACCGTTGCGCAGAAGCTGGTCGACGACGGCATCAAGGGCATGCTCGGCCACTTCAACTCGGGCACGACGATTCCGGCATCGCGCATCTACGCGAACGCCGGCATCCCGGAAATCGCGATGGCGACGGCGCCGGAGTACACGCAGCAGGGTTACAAGACGACCTTCCGCATGATGACGTCCGACACGCAGCAGGGCTCGGTGGCGGGCACGTTCGCGGCGAAGGATCTCGGCATGAAGAAGATCGCGATCGTCGACGACCGCACGGCCTACGGCCAGGGTCTCGCCGACCAGTTCGAGAAGGCCGCGAAGGCCGGCGGCGCGACGATCGTCGACCGCGAGTTCACGAACGACAAGGCCGTCGACTTCAAGGCGATCCTGACCAAGCTGAAGGCGGCGAAGCCGGACCTCGTCTACTACGGCGGCGCGGATTCGCAGGCAGCGCCGATGGTCAAGCAGATGAAGGCGCTCGGCATGACCGCACCGCTGATGAGCGGCGAAATGGTCAAGACGCCGACGTTCCTGAAGATCGCGGGCAACGCGGCCGAAGGCACGATCGCGTCGCTGGCAGGCCTGCCGCTCGCCGAAATGCCGGGCGGCAAGTCGTACGCCGACAAGTACAAGAAGCGCTTCGGCGAAGACGTGCAGACCTATTCGCCGTACGCGTACGACGGCGCGATGGCAATGCTCAACGCGATGAAGAAGGCCGATTCGACCGATCCGGCGAAGTACCTGCCGGTGCTCGCGAAGACCGACATGGCCGGCGTCACGTCGACGCACGTCGCGTACGACGCGAAGGGCGACCTGAAGAACGGCGGCATCACGATGTACAAGGTCGAGAAGGGCGAGTGGAAGCCGCTGAAGAGCATCGGCGGCAAGTAAGCATGGTGTGAGTCGCGGGCGGCGCCGAAGGGCGCCGCCGCAGCGGAGCACGATGATGCGAAAAGCCATCGGGCCGTCGGGTCCGGTGGCTTTTTCTTTGGCGTGCCGCTCGTGAGTCGCCGCTATTCGCGCCGCGTGCGCAGCAGGAACTTCTGCAGCTTGCCCGTCGGCGTGCGCGGCAGCGTTTCCGCGAACACGAATTCGCGCGGGATCTTGTACGCGGCGAGCCGCTCGCCGCAGAACGCGCGCAGCGCGTCCGCATCGGGCGCCGCACCGGCGCGCGGCACCACGTGCGCGACGACCGTCTCGCCCCAGTCCGGATGCGCGACGCCGACCACCGCGGCTTCCGCGATGTCCGGATGCGCGCCGAGCACGTCCTCGACCTCCTTCGAATAGACGTTCTCGCCGCCCGTCACGATCATGTCCTTCAGCCGGTCGACGATGAACAGATAGCCATCCTGATCGATCCGCGCGATGTCGCCGGTGCGGTACCAGCCGTCCGGCGTGAACGCGGCGCGCGTCGCGGCCGCATCGTCGAGATAGCCGAGCATCATGCTGTCGGCCTTCAGCCAGATCTCGCCGGTATCGCCGGGCAGCGCGTCCGCGCCGTTGCCGCGCACGACCCGCAGGTCGACGCCCGGGCCGCCGTGGCGGCCGATCGAACCGGCCTTCGCGATCTGCTCGTCCGGATACAGCGTGGTGCCGGCCGGGCCCGTTTCCGTCATCCCGTAGACCTGGTAGAACGCGCTGCTGCGATATGCGTGCGCGAGCCGTTCGGCCTGCTCCGCGCCGATCGGGCCGCCGCCGTACAGCCATGCGCGCACGCTCGACAGATCGAACGCCGCGAAGCGCTCGAGCGTGTCGAGCGGCAGCGTGTACGACACCGGCGCGCCGAAATACAGCGTCACGCGCTCGCGCTCGATTGCTTCCAGGAAGCGCAGCGGATGGTATTCGCGCAGCAGCACGACGGTGCCGCCCGCGTACAGCGTGCCGCCGAACCAGTTGTTCAGCGGCGACGAATGCCAGATCGGCATCGCCACCAGCGTGCGTTCGTTACGGCCGATGCCGATCGCGAGCGCGGCCGACATCGCCGCGAACGTCACCGTGCGGTGACTGTGCACGCAGCCTTTCGGGCGGCCGGTCGTGCCGGACGTGTAGAGGATCTGCGCGACGTCGTCGTCGGCCGGCTCGATGCCGGCGACGCCGTCCATCGCCGCGCGCATCGCATCGAAGTCGGGCACGCCGGTCGCGTCGCCTCCGGTGACGAGCCGCTGCGCCGGATGGATCACGCGCGCAAGCACCGGCGCGAGCGTCGCGTCGAACAGGATCGCCTTGCTGCGGCTGTGTTCGAGCACGTAGTCGACTTCCGGCGCCTGCAGCTTGTGGTTGACCGGCACGAACGTGGCGCCGAGCCGCCACGCGCCGAACATCAGGTCGACGAAGGCCGGCGTGTTCAGGCACATCGCGGCGACACGGTCGCCGGCCGCGACGCCGAGCGCGCTCAGCACGGCCGCCGCGCGGTGCGAGCGCTCGCGCGCGGCGGCGTACGTGATCGTCGTGTCGTCGTCGATGAGGAACGGCTTGTCGGGTGTCGCGCGGGCGGCGCGATCGAGAGCGGCGACGAGGTTCATCGAGCCTCCTGGCGAGGACAACCGGAGCGGGCGGTGCGTCAGGCCGGGTAGGCCCGTTGCAGCAGTGCGGCGACGTCGAGCGCATGCGGATCGAAGCCGCCCGCGACGCGGCCCCAGTCGGGTGCGGCGAGCCGGGTCGCGATGAACGCATCGGACACGGCCGCGGGCGCGTCGCGCCGCAGCAGGCATGCCTGCGCGACCAGCGCGAGCCGCTGCGCGAACCGGCGCGCCGATGCCTCGAGCGTGTCGGCCGGCGCCGCGAGCATCGCGCGCAACGCATCGAGCGCCGCGCGAATGTGCGGTTCGCCGGCGCCGAGGTCGGACAGTTCGGCGACGAGCGCCGCAGCCGCGTCGGGCTCGCGCGACACCGCGCGCAGCACGTCGAGGCACATCACGTTGCCGGAGCCTTCCCAGATCGAGTTGACCGGCGCTTCGCGGAACAGCCGCGCGATCGGGCCGTCGTCGACGTAGCCGTTGCCGCCGAACACTTCCATCACTTCGCCGGTCAGCTCGACCGCGCGCTTGCAGACCCAGAATTTCGCGGCGGGCGTGACGATCCGCTTCCATGCGCGTTCGAGCGGCGAATCGTCGCGCTCGAACGCGTCGGCGAGCCGCATCGCGAGCGCGAGCGCCGCCTCGCTCTCGAGCGCGAGATCGGCGAGCACGGTGCGCATCAGCGGCTGCTCGGCGAGCGCGCGGCCGAACGCGTGGCGCCGGCGCGTGTACGCGATCGCCTGCACGACGCCCTGGCGCAGCATCGCGGCGCTGCCGAGCACGCAGTTCAGCCGCGTGCAGGTGGCCATCTCGATGATGGTCGGAATCCCGCGCCCTTCGTCGCCGAGCATGATGCCCCACGCGTCGTTCAGCTCGATCTCGCTACTCGAATTGCTGCGGTTGCCGACCTTGTTCTTCAGGCGCTGGATCTCGACCGCGTTCTTCGTGCCGTCCGGGCGCCAGCGCGGCACGTAGAAGCACGACGGGCCGCCGTCTTCGGTGCGCGCGACGACGAGGTGCGCATCGCACATCGGCGCGGAGAAGAACCACTTGTGGCCGCGCAGCCGGTATTCGCCGCCGCGCCCGCCCGCGCCGACGGCGCTCGCGAGCGTCGTGTTCGCGCGCACGTCGGAGCCGCCCTGCTTCTCGGTCATTCCCATCCCGAACCAGATCGAGTGCTTGTCGGCGACCGGCACGTCGCGCGGATCGTAGTCGTCGCTATATAGCTTGTCGCGCAGCTGGTCCCACAGCGCGGGCTCCTTCTGCAGCACCGGAATCGCGGCCTGCGTCATCGTCGCCGGGCACAGCGTGCCGGCCTCGATCTGGCCGTGCAGGTAGAAGCCGGCTGCGGTCGCGGCCCAGCGGCCCGCGCGCGTGTCGCGGAACGCGAGCGATACGAAGCCTTGTTGGCGGTACATGCCGAGCAGCGTGTGCCACGCCGGATGGAAGTCGACGCGGTCGATGCGCCGGCCGCGGCGGTCGAACGCGTTCAGCTCCGGCGTGTGGCGGTTCGCTTCGTCGGCGAGCCGCGCGGTGTCGGCGCTGCCGAGCCGCGCGCCGTACGCGTCGAGCTGCGGGACGGCCCAGCCGGCGCCGGCGCGCGCGAGCGCGTCGCGCAGCGCGACGTCGGTCGCGAAGAGGTTATAGTCGACCAGTTCGTCGAACTGGTTCGTGACGGCATGGGTCGCTTCGGTCATCGGGTTGTCTCCGGTGTCGTGCTTCGCGGTCGTCGGCCGCGGGGTGCCGTGCTGCCGGCGCATGCAAAAGCGTCGAAAGCATGCGTGCGCGAGCCGGCTCCCCGTCAAACGTGTTCCCCGCTGAATTTCAGAGTAGCAAATATGCCGCCGCGACATGTTCAGGTTCCGGCGCCGCCCGGCCAGCCGGCGGCGCAACCCGCGCCCGCGTTGCGCCGCCGGCCGCGGCAGTCGCGCGCGCAGGCCACGTCCGATGCGCTGCAGCAGGCGTTCGTTCAGCTTTTGCTCGAACGCGGCTACGCGAAGGCGACGATCCGCGAGATCGCGGCCGTCGCGGGCGTGAGCATCGGCACCTTCTACGAATACTTCGGCGACAAGCAGAGCCTCGCCGCGCTATGCATCCACCGGCGCGTGCTGGCGCTGGCCGACCGGCTGCGCGAAGCGGCGCACGGGCTGCGCGGCGCGCGGCGCGCCGAACTCGCGGCCGCGCTGGTCGACCTGCAGGTCGATGCGATCGGCGCCGACGCCGCGCTGTGGGGCGCGTTCTTCGCGCTGGAGCGGCAGGTATCGCCGCTCGCCGCGTACCGCCGGCATTACGACGCGTATGTCGCGCTGTGGCGCGACGCGCTCGCGCAGGCGGCCGACCCGCCGCCGGCCGCACGGCTCGACCGCTGCGCGCGGATGGCCCATACGGTCTGCTACGGCGGCGTGTCGCAGGCGCTGCTGACGCTCGGGCCCGCGCTCGACTTCGGCGCATTGCGCAGTGAATTGCAGGCCGTGCTGCGCGCGTATCTGGCGGCAGCCGGCACCGAGGCAGCGGGCAACCGCCCGAGCGCGCGTCCGGGAAATGCCTGATACGCATGCGGGGCGAGTGGTGCCGCCATGACCTCAGGGATTCCGAATCCATCGCCATGAGAAAAATGCATGGCCGCCATGACGAACTTTCGGTTGTCCGCCGATATTGGCTCGGGCTAAATCATGCTGCATGAGCCTGCCTGCGCGTCGCGCGGGCAGGCTCGACGGACATCAGAAGGAGAAGTCATGCGAAGCGCCACCACGCCCCGTTCAAAGCTGCCGGACGTCGGGACGACGATCTTCACGGTGATCGGCCAGCTCGCCGCGCAGCACGATGCGCTGAACCTGTCGCAGGGCGCGCCGAACTTCGCGCCGGATCCGGCGCTCGTCGACGGCGTCGCGCGCGCGATGCGCGACGGTCACAACCAGTACGCGCCGATGGCGGGCGTCACGTCGCTGCGCGAGCGGCTCGCGGAGAAGACCGAGGCGCTGTACGGCGCGCGCTACGACCCGGGCACCGAGATTACGGTGATCGCGAGTGCGAGCGAGGGGCTGTACGCGGCGATCAGCGCGCTCGTGCATCCGGGCGACGAAGTGATCTATTTCGAGCCGGCATTCGACAGCTACGCGCCGATCGTGCGGATGCAGGGCGCGACGCCGGTCGCGATCAAGCTGTCGGCCGAGCATTTCCGCGTGAACTGGGACGAAGTGGCCGCGGCGATCACGCCGCGCACGCGGATGATCATCGTCAACACGCCGCACAACCCGACCGCGACCGTCTTCTCCGCCGACGATCTCGAGCGGCTCGCGCAGCTCACGCGCAATACCGGCATCGTCGTGTTGTCGGACGAGGTGTACGAGCATGTGGTGTTCGACGGCGCGCTGCACCAGAGCGTTGCACGGCACCGCGAGCTGGCCGAGCGCAGCGTGATCGTGTCGTCGTTCGGCAAGTCGTTCCACGTGACGGGCTGGCGGGTCGGCCATTGCGTCGCGCCGGCTGCGCTGATGGACGAAATCCGCAAGGTGCACCAGTTCATGGTGTTCTCGGCCGATACGCCGATGCAGGTCGCGTTCGCGGAGATTCTCGCGCGGCCGGAAAGCTATCTCGGCCTGTCTGCGTTCTACCAGGCCAAGCGCGACCTGCTCGTGCGCGAGCTGGCCGGGTCGCGCTTCGAGCTGCTGCCGAGCGAAGGCTCGTTCTTCATGCTCGCGCGCTTCCGGCATTTTTCGGACGAGCGCGACAGCGACTTCGTGCTGCGCCTGATCCGCGATGCGCGCGTCGCGACGATTCCGCTGTCGGCGTTCTACACCGACGGCACCGACGCCGGCGTGATCCGGCTCAGTTTCTCGAAGGACGACGCGACGCTGATCGAGGGCGCGCGGCGGCTGCGTTCGCTGTAACCGCGGGCGCGGCCCGCACCCACGCAGGCGACGTACAGGTCGCCTCGCACGCCACGGATGGGACCGTCGTACGTGCCGCTGCACGGCGCCGGCCGACAAGTCAGGAGATCACGATGAAGCATGCACACACCCTGAAACTCGCGTTCGCATTCGCGTGCGCGCTCGGCTCCGGCGCGGCACTCGCCGACGGACAGACACTGCGTTTCGGCCTCGAGGCGCAATACCCGCCGTTCGAATCGAAGGCGCCGAACGGCGAATTGCAGGGCTTCGACATCGACGTCGGCAAAGCCGTCTGCCAGAGCGCGAAGCTGTCTTGCAAGTGGGTCGAGACGTCGTTCGACGGGCTGATCCCGGCGCTGCAGGGCCGCAAGTTCGACGCGATCAACTCGGCGATGAACGCGACCGAACAGCGGCGCCAGGCGATCGACTTCACGACGATCATCTACCGCGTGCCGACGCAGCTGATCGCGCGCACGGGCAGCGGGCTGCTGCCGACGGCCGAATCGCTGAAGGGCAAGCGCGTCGGCGTGCTGCAGGCGTCGATCCAGGAAACCTACGCGAAGGCGCACTGGGAGCCGGCCGGCGTGTCGGTCGTCGCGTACCAGGACCAGAACCAGGCCTATGCCGACCTCGTCGCGGGCCGCCTCGACGCGACGCTCGTGCTCGCGCCGGCCGGTCAGCGCGGCTTCCTGTCGCGCCCGGACGGCAAGGGCTTCGCGTTCGTCGGTCAGCCGGTGCGCGACGACAAGATTCTCGGCAGCGGGATCGCGTTCGGCCTGCGCAAGGGCGACGAGGCGCTGAAGACCAAGCTCGACGCGGCGATCGACAAGCTGAAGGCGGACGGCACCGTGAAGGCGCTCGGCCAGAAGTACTTCGGCGACATCGACATCTCGACGAAGTAAGCGGGCCTGCACGATGCAGAGCCCGGACACGGACGCCGCGACGGGCGGCCACGGCGCCGCTTCGCCGGCGGATGACGCGCTCGAGGCACTCGAGGCGGCGCTCGTCGCCGCGCTGGGCGATGCGCTCGTCACGCGCGCGGCCGACATCGATGCGCGCTACTTCACCGCGTACAACGAGCCGGCCGGCGTGCGTCCGCGCGCGCTGGTGCGGCCGCGCAGCGTCGACGACGTGTCGCGCACGCTTGCGCTGTGCACGCGGCTCGGGCAGCCGGTCGTGCCGCAGGGCGGCCTGACCGGGCTCGCGCGCGGCGCGGTCGCGCTCGGCGGCGAGATCGTGCTGTCGATGGAGCGTTTCGCCGGTGTCGAGGCCATCGATGCGGCGGCCGGCACGATGACGGTACGCGCCGGAACGCCGCTGCAGATCGTGCAGGAGGCGGCGGACGCGGCCGGCTTCACGTTCGGTGTCGATCTCGGCGCGCGCGGATCGTGCCAGATCGGCGGCATGCTCGCGACCAACGCGGGCGGCACGCGCGCGATCTGCTACGGGATGATGCGCGAGCAGGTGCTCGGGCTCGAGGCCGTGCTCGCGGACGGCACCGTCGTGTCGTCGCTGAACCGGATGCTGAAGAACAACGCGGGCTACGACCTGAAGCAGCTGTTCATCGGCAGCGAAGGCACGCTCGGCGTCGTCACGCGCGCGGTGCTGCGGCTGCATCCGAAGCTGGCCGAGCCGGCCACCGCGCTGTGCCGCGTGCACGGCTACGATGCCGTCGTCGGATTGTGGAACCGTCTGCGCGCGCTGCCGGAGATCGTCAGTTTCGAAGCGATGTGGCCGGCGTTCTACGACTACGTCGCGCGTCATACGCCCGGCGTCGCCGCGCCGTTCGCGGGCGACGGCGGTTTCGCGGTGCTGATCGAATGCGCGACGAGCGCGCCGGGCAGCGATGCGCGCGCCGCGCTGGAAACCGCCCTCGCGGATGCGTTCGATGGGGGCCTCGTCGACGATGCGGCGCTCGCGACGTCGGAGCGGCAGGCGCGCGACCTGTGGACGTTGCGCGAAGGTCTCGCGATCGACGCGCTGCCGCATCTGATGAACTTCGACGTGAGCCTGCCGACGGGTGAACTGGGCGCGTTCGCCGTGCGCTGCGAAGCGGCATTGCGCGGCCGCTGGCCCGACATCGTGTGCCTGTTCTTCGGTCACGTCGGCGACGGCAACGTGCATGTCGGCGTATCGCTCGCCGGCATGCGCGACGCGGATGCGGAAGCGATCGACGATTGCGTCTACGCGGTCATACGCGACTTGGGCGGCTCGGTGTCGGCGGAGCACGGCATCGGCGTGCTGAAGCGCGCGTATCTCGCGCACACGCGCAGCGACGCCGAGATCGCGCTGATGCGGCGCCTGAAGGCTGCGCTCGATCCGGCCGGCGTGCTCAATCCCGGCAAGGTGCTCTGAGCGGCGCCGGCCGCGGGCGATGCGTCAGGCGTCGACCCAGCGCAGCGCGCCGATCTTCAGGTGCTCGACGACGCTGCGCGCCCAGTCGAGTTCCGCGTTCAGCAGCACGAGCGCATGCTCGTTCTGCAGCAGGAACAGGCGCGGCACCTGATCGTTCTGCGCGGCGTTGCGCAGCGATTCGAGACGTTCGCGTTCGGCTTCGAGCGCGGCGATGCGGCGCTCCAGCTGATGGCGCGCGTCTTCCGCGTCAAGCAGCGGCAGGAACGCGAGGCCGGCGCCGAATGCCGGAAACTCGCGCGCGGGCTCCGCGAGCAGCGCATGCAGCCACGCCTGGCCGGCCGTATGCCCGGCCTCGGTCAGCGTGTACAGCGTGCGCTCCGGGAACGCACCGTCGCGCTGGGTATCGTGGACGGCGATCAACCCGTCGCGCAGCAGCCGGTCGATCGTCTGGTAGAGGCTCGTGCGCTGCCGCACGTTGACGACTTCGTCATAGCCGCGCGCCTTCAGCTGCTGCAGCATGCCGTACGGATGCATCGGCGTTTCGGTGAGCGTCGCGAGGATCGCGAGCGCGAGCGGCGACGGGCGGCTCGTTGACATGAATAGTTCGGCTATATCTAGTAAAACTATAACTAGTATCAACTAGACCATCATATTCCACAAGGGTTTCAGCCGAGGTGCGAGCGCTTCGCGGCCGGTGCGACGGTTTCCATCGTCGCGAGACCCTGCACGATGCCGCAGTCCTCGACCGAGTGTTCGCCGACACACTGACGGCGCAATTCGGTGAGCTGGTCGCGCAGATGCGTCAGTTCCGCGAGCCGCGCATCGACGTGGCCGATGTGTTCGTCGAGCAGCGCGTTGACCGAATCGCACGGGTCGGCCGGCGTGTCGGTGAGCTGCAGCAGCGTGCGGATTTCATCGTGCGCCATGTCGAGCGCGCGACAGTTGCGGATGAAGCGCAGCCGTTCGACGTGCACGTCGGTGTAGTTGCGGTAGTTCGAATCGGTGCGCTCCGCATCCGGCATCAGCCCCTCTTTCTCGTAGAAGCGGATCGTCTCCGGCGTGCAGCGGGCCGCCTTGGCCAGTTCGCCGATCTTCATGACCTTTCTCCGTTGTAAGGGTTGACCTTGTAGTGGCTTCAGGGTGTTAACTCTACACCGTCAAGCCATAGAGGAGGTTGTCATGACCGACGCCCAGCGTCCCCGCGACCCACGACACCGTCATGCCGACGGCGCCGATGCGTGCTGCGCAGACACGCACGCCACGCACACGGCGACCGTTGCCGATACGGCGCCGGCGGCCGGCGAGCATACGCACGGCGATGCGGCAGCGCGCGGCGCGCAGCGGCACGAATGCGGTCACGATCACGACGACGGTCACGATCACGGTCACGCGGCCGCGCGCGCCACGCTGCGGGATCACGACCCCGGCGGTCATGCCGATCACGCGCACGGTGACGGGCATGAGCAGGGCGCCGCGTGTTCGCATGCCCCCGCGGCGCATGACCATGCCGGTCACGCTCACGCTCACGCCCACGCCCACGCCCACGCCCACGACCACGACCACGACCACGACCACGACCACGACCACGACCACGACCACGACCACGACCACGCGGCCGGCGCCTGCTGCGCGCCCGCCGCGGTGACGCTCGCGCCGCTGCCGGCCGCGCGGCCGACAGCGTCGGGTCACGTGCGTTCCGCGTTCCGGATCATGCAGATGGACTGCCCGACCGAGGAAACGCTGATCCGCAAGAAGCTCGGCGGAATGCAGCAGGTGTCGGCACTCGAATTCAACCTGATGCAGCGGATGCTGACCGTCGATCACGTGCCCGGCGCGCAGCCGGCGATCGAAAGCGCGATCCGCACGCTCGGGATGACGCCGGAGGCTGCGCCGGCCGACGCGCCGGCAGCGCCCGTCGCGCCGCCGCCGGCGAAGCCGTGGTGGCCGCTCGCGCTGGCCGGCGTCGCGGCGATCGCGTCCGAGGCCGTGAGCTGGGCCGGCCTGCCGGTGTGGCTGTCGGCGGGGCTGGCGCTCGCGGCATTGCTCGCCTGCGGGCTGACCACGTACAAGAAGGGCTGGATCGCGATCCGCAACGGCAACCTGAACATCAACGCGCTGATGAGCATCGCCGTGACGGGCGCGATGGCGATCGGCCAGTGGCCCGAAGCCGCAATGGTGATGGTGCTGTTCACGATCGCCGAGCTGATCGAGGCGAAGTCGCTCGATCGCGCGCGCAATGCGATCCAGGGGCTGATGCAGCTCGCGCCCGACACGGCGACCGTGCAGGACGCCGATGGCACGTGGCGCACGATCGAAGCCGCGCAGGTCGCGCTCGGCGCGATCGTGCGCGTGAAGCCGGGCGAGCGGATCGGTCTGGACGGCGAAGTCGTCGCCGGTCGCTCGACCGTCAACCAGGCGCCGATCACCGGCGAGAGCCTGCCCGTCGACAAGACGACCGGCGACGCGGTGTACGCGGGCACGATCAACGAATCGGGCTCGTTCGACTATCGCGTGACGGCGGTGAAGGCCAACTCGACGCTCGCGCGGATCATCCATGCGGTCGAGGAGGCGCAGGGCGCGAAGGCGCCGACGCAGCGTTTCGTCGACCAGTTCGCACGCGTGTACACGCCGATCGTGTTCGCGATCGCGCTGCTGGTCGCGGTGGTGCCGCCGCTCGTGACGGGCGGCGCCTGGCACGACTGGATCTACCGCGCGCTGGTGCTGCTCGTGATCGCGTGTCCGTGCGCGCTCGTCATCTCGACGCCGGTGACGATCGTGTCGGGGCTCGCGGCCGCGGCGCGGCGCGGGATTCTCGTGAAGGGCGGCGTGTATCTGGAAGAAGGCCGCAAGCTCGCATGGCTCGCGCTCGACAAGACCGGCACGATCACCCACGGCAAGCCGGTACAGACCGATTTCGACCTGCATGCGACGGACGTCGATGCGGCCCGCGTGCGTCATCTCGGCGCGAGCCTCGCGGCGCGCTCCGATCATCCGGTGTCGCAGGCGATCGCCGCGGCGGCGCGCGATGCGCAGACGGCAGCGTTCGCCAACGTGGAGGAGTTCGAAGCACTGCTCGGCCGGGGCGTGCGCGGCACCATCGACGGCGCGCGCTACTGGCTCGGCAACCACCGGCTCGTCGAAGAACTCGAACGCTGCTCGCCGGCGCTGGAGGCGAAGCTCGACGCGCTCGAGCGGCAGGGCAGGAGCGTCGTGATGCTGATCGACGACACGCGCGTGCTCGGCATCTTCGCGGTGGCCGACACGATCAAGGACACCAGCCGCGCGGCGATCGCCGACCTGCACGCGCTCGGCATCCGCACCGCGATGCTGACCGGCGACAACCCGCACACCGCGCAGGCGATCGCGCACCAGGCCGGCATCGACGATGCGCGCGGCAACCAGTTGCCCGAGGACAAGCTCGCGGCGGTCGACGAACTGTCGGCGGGCGGCGCGGGTGCGGTCGGGATGGTCGGCGACGGGATCAACGATGCACCGGCGCTCGCGCGCGCCGACATCGGCTTCGCGATGGGCGCGATGGGCACCGACACCGCGATCGAGACGGCCGACGTCGCGCTGATGGACGACGACCTGCGCAAGATTCCCGCGTTCGTGCGGCTGTCGCGCGCGACGCATCGCGTGCTGGTGCAGAACATCGGCTTCGCGCTCGGCGTGAAGGTCGTGTTCCTCGGCCTTACGGTCGCGGGGCTCGGCACGATGTGGATGGCCGTGTTCGCCGATGCGGGCGCGAGCCTGATCGTCGTCGGCAACGGGTTGCGGCTGCTGTCGAAGACGGGCGTGTTCGACGGCGCGGCGGCGAAGCGTTGAGGCGCGGGCGATGGGCTTTCTGAAGCGGATCCTGGGCGGGCATCGGGGACGGCATGGCGGGAGCCACGGTGGTGGTCACGGCGGCAGCGGCCATGGAGGCGGGCATCGCGGCGGGGCGGCCCGCGACGGCCATGGCGGCCACGATGCACGCGGCCGCGACCGTCACGGGTGGGGCTGGCAGCCGTCGGCCGATGCGCCGGGCGGTTCCGGCAGCAACGTACCGCTGCGCCAGCTCGCGTGTGCGGGCTGCGGTGCCATCAACGCGGCGGATGCGCGATTCTTCGCGCAGTGCGGCGTATCGCAGCGAGGTAACGCTTGCAGCAGGTGCCACGCGGCGCTGGCTGCCGACGCGCGCTTTTGTTCCGGCTGCGGGACGCAGGTCGGTTGACCCTCGATCGGCGGGTTCTATACCGCCGCGATAGCCGATTTCAGCGACGGCATGGCGCCTGCAACGGGCGCCGCGTCGCGCGGTGCCGGCGATTGTGCTGAACGCCCGAGCCCCAGGCCCCAAGCCCCACCGTTCAACGCAGCGGCAAATGAATCTCGGTGCGCAAGTCGGCCGGCGCCGCGTCCATCGGCGTATTCAGATACAGCTCGAACGGCGGCGCATCGGCCGTTTCGCGGCCCGAGTGGCGCAGCCAGTCGCCGTACAGCCAGTGGTAGGCCGTCTTCAGATCCGCATACGGTCCCGTATGCAGCAGCACCGCATATTCGCCGCCGGCGATCGCGATGCGCTCGACCGGCGCCGCGGGCTCGACGTCCGGCGCGCCGTCGGCCGGCACGACGCACGCTTTCGCGCGCAGCTGCGCTTCCGGCGTCGTATCGGGATCGTCGTAGTAGATGCCGATCATCTTCGCGCCGGGCCCGAACAGCCCGCGCTGCCCGGCCCATGCACCGATCTGCCCGAATGCATCGCCGACCTTCAGATACGCGCCCGTATGCGCAACCGCATAACCGCGCAGCTCCGGCACCCGCCGGATCTCGACTTCGTGCTTGAACATGTCTTCATCTCCTCGCTGTAACGGATAGATCGGCCGGTGGACGCCGCCGCGCCGGTGCTGAGCGGGCGGCACGCCGTAAGCATCGCGAAACGCACGGGCGAACGCGTGCGTCGACCCGTAGCCGGCGCGCCGCGCGATCGCGTCGAGCGGCAGCGTCGTGCACACGAGATCCTCGGACGCGCGCACGATCCGCATCCGCCGCACCGTCAGCACGACCGACTCGCCGTACAGCGCGCGATAGACGCGCTGCCAGTGATACGGGGACAGGCAAGCCAGGTCTGCGAGCCGGTTCAGGTCGAGCGTGTCGTCGAGATGCGTACGGATGTAGTCGTGAACGCGCGCGATGCGCGTTGCATGGCGCGCCCACGCGGGCGTTTCGGCTTTCGTGTCGACGGTCATGCGCGGGCCCCCGGCAAAGATCGACGTCACGGTAGCACGCCGCCGATTGATAAATCTTGCGGAGATACGTAGGCCGCAGGCCGTTGCATCGAACCCTTTTTATTTCGCAGAAATTGGGTCTCGTCCCCGTCGATCTATGACTAAAGTTAAAGACGGTGAAATCGGGTGATCGCGTCATTTTTCTCGGGTAAGTTGCCTACGGCGGCAACGCACGGTTTTCGAAGTACGCAGGTAGTTCGTCGATGTTCAATCGCAACGCCACGTTTTTCGGGAGAAGAAGAAATGGATGCTTCCAGCTTCATCACGTCGCTGCAGACCACGCTGGGCGGTTACCTGCCCAAGATCGCCGGGGCGATCGGCATCCTGGTGATCGGCTGGCTGATCGCGGTGGTGGTGCGCGCCGGCGCGCTCCGGCTGCTCAACGCGCTGAAGGTCGATCAGCGGATCAGCGAAAGCACCGGACAGGCCGCGTACGTCGAACGCATCGTCGCCGGCGGGCTGTTCTGGCTCGTGCTGCTCGTCACCGCGGTGGGCATCTTCAACGTGCTCAACCTGTATGCGGTGTCCAATCCGTTCTCGCTGCTGGTCACGCACATCGTCAATTACCTGCCGAACCTGATCGGCGGCGCGGCGCTGACGCTGATCGCGTGGCTCATCGCGTCGCTGTTGCGCAGCCTCGCGAATCGCGCGCTGAGAGCGAGCAAGGTCGACACCGCGCTGTCCGAAAGCGCGGGCATGCAGCCGATGAGCGGCTATCTCGGCGACGTGCTGTTCTGGCTCGTGATCCTGATGTTCCTGCCGGCGATCCTGTCGTCGTTCGCGCTGTCCGGCCTGCTGTCGCCGGTGCAGGGGATGGTCGACAAGCTGCTCGCGATCGTGCCGAACATCTTCGCAGCCGCGGTGATCGGCTTCGTCGGCTGGATCGTCGCGCGCGTGCTGCGCGGCCTCGTGACGAACCTGCTGGTCGCCGCCGGCGCCGACCGCCTCACCGCGCGCCTGGACAGCCCGACGCCGGTGCGCGTGTCGAGCCTGGTCGGCACGATCGTCTACGTGTTCGTATTCGTGCCGACGCTGATCTCCGCGCTCGACGCGCTGAAGATCGACGCGATCTCGATTCCCGCGACCAACATGCTGAACCAGTTCCTCGGCGCGGTGCCGGACATCGTCGCGGCGATCGTGATCGTGCTCGTCACGTTCTACTTCGCGCGCTTCGTCGCGTCGCTCGCGCAGCGGCTGCTGGAAGCGGCCGGCGTCGACGGACTGCCGGCCGTGCTCGGCGTCGAACGCGTGTTCTCGGGGATCCTGCAGCCGTCGGTGCTGGTCGCGCGGCTGATCGTGTTCTTCGCGATGCTGTTCGCGTCGGTCGAGGCCGCGAACCGGCTCGGCTTCACGCAGGTGCGCGACGTCGTCACGCTGTTCATCGAATTCGGCGGCCACGTGCTGATGGGCGGGGTGATCCTCGTGATCGGCGTGTGGCTCGCGGGCCTCGCGCGCCGCGTGATCGAGCAGGCCGACCGCGAGCACAGCGTGCTGTTCGCGCGGATCGCGCAGTTCGCGATCCTCGGCCTCGTGTTCGCGATGGGGCTGCGCGCGATGGGCATTGCGAACGAGATCGTGCAGCTCGCGTTCGGTCTCGTGCTCGGCGCGATCGCGGTGGCGGTGGCGCTGTCATTCGGCCTCGGCGGCCGGGAAGCGGCCGGCAAGCTGCTCGACCGCTGGTTCAACCAGCGCGGCGGCGGTCAGTAACGGGCGGAACGCGTTGGCTTCCCGGTCGCGTCGTGCGGCCGGGAGCCGTGCATGGCGGCCGCGGGCGCGGCGCGGACGGCGGACGGCGGACCGCGGACCGCAGCCGCACCCCCCACCCGGCATTGCCCCCGGCGAAACACCAGCCGCGATCTTTGCCGAATTTCGATAACACGTCGTTTAATGACTCTCTAGCATCGATTCTCAGTCGCGCAGGCCGGCAGGCCGGCGCCTTTCAGGAGAATCCGATGAAAGCAGAGTCGAATGGCCAGCCCGCGCTGCAGCAGACGCTCGGGACCTGGCAACTGTGGGGCATCGCGGTCGGCCTCGTGATTTCGGGCGAATACTTCGGCTGGAGCTACGGCTGGGCGAGCGCCGGCACGCTGGGATTCGTCGTCACCGCGCTGTTCGTCGCGGCGATGTACACCACCTTCATCTTCAGCTTCACCGAACTGACGACGTCGATCCCGCACGCGGGCGGCCCGTTCGCGTATGCGCGCCGCGCGTTTGGCCCGGCCGGCGGCTATCTCGCCGGCGCGGCGACGCTCGTCGAATTCGTGTTCGCACCGCCCGCGATCGCGCTCGCGATCGGCGCATACCTGCACGTGCAGTTTCCGGGGCTCGAACCGAAACACGCGGCGATGGGCGCGTATCTCGTGTTCATGGCGCTGAACATCGTCGGCGTGCAGATCGCCGCGACGTTCGAGCTGGTCGTCACGCTGTTCGCGATCTTCGAGCTGCTGGTGTTCATGGGCGTCGTGTCGCCGGGCTTCGCGTGGAGCAACTTCATGAAGGGCGGCTGGTCGGGCGCCGATCACTTCAGCGTCGGCGCATTCCACGGGATGTTCGCGGCGATTCCGTTCGCGATCTGGTTCTTCCTCGCGATCGAAGGTGTCGCGATGGCCGCCGAGGAAGCGAAGAATCCGAAGCGCTCGATCCCGATCGCATACGTCGCCGGGATCCTGACGCTCGTCACGCTTGCAGTCGGCGTGATGGTGTTCGCCGGCGGCGCGGGCGACTGGACCAAGCTCGCGAACATCAACGATCCGCTGCCGCAGGCGATGAAGTACATCGTCGGCGCGAACAGCGGCTGGATGCACATGCTGGTGTGGCTCGGGCTGTTCGGGCTCGTCGCGTCGTTCCACGGGATCATCCTCGGCTATTCGCGCCAGATCTTCGCGCTGGCCCGCGAAGGCTACCTGCCGGAGTGGCTCGGCAAGGTGCATCCGCGCTTCAAGACGCCGCACCGCGCGATTCTCGCGGGCGGCGTGGTCGGGATCGCCGCGATCTACAGCGACGAGCTGATCCAGTTCGGCGGCCAGACGCTCACCGCGAACATCGTGACGATGTCGGTGTTCGGCGCGATCGTGATGTATATCGTAAGCATGGCGGCGCTGTTCAAGCTGCGCCGCTCGCAGCCGAACATGGCGCGGCCGTTCCGCGCGCCGCTGTACCCGTTCTTCCCGGCGTTCGCGATCGTTGCGGCCCTCGTTTGCCTCGGGACGATGGTGTATTTCAACGGGCTGGTCGCGATGGTGTTCGTCGCGTTCCTCGCGCTCGGCTACGCGTACTTCCTCGCGACCCGTGCGCAGCGCGCGAGCGCGCCGGGCGACGCGCTGCTCGAGGAATGAGCAGCACGAACGCGAGCGGCCGTTCCTGACGGCCCCGGCGCGCGCTGCCGGGCAGGGCGCGCCGCCGGCATTTGGCAAGGAGATTCGAACGATGTCCTATACGGAGACGATCGGCCCGCGCACGTACCGTTTCGCGGACCTGAAGACGCTGCTCGCGAAGGCGAGCCCGCTGCGCTCGGGCGACCAGCTCGCCGGCGTCGCGGCGGCGAGCGAGGAGGAGCGCGTCGCCGCGAAGATCGCGCTCGCGGGCGTGCCGCTGAAGGCGTTCCTGAACGAAGCGTTGATTCCGTACGAACACGACGAGGTCACGCGGCTCATCATCGACGATCACGACGCGGCCGCGTTCGCGGAGATCTCGCACCTCACCGTCGGCGATTTCCGCAACTGGCTGCTGTCGCCCGCGGCCGACGGCGCCGCGCTCGAGCGGATCGCGCCGGGCCTCACGCCGGAGATGGTCGCGGCCGTGTCGAAGCTGATGCGCAACCAGGACCTGATCGCGGCCGCGCGCAAGCGCCGCGTCGTCACGCGCTTTCGCAACACGGTCGGGCTGGCCGGCCGGATGTCGGTGCGGCTGCAGCCGAACCATCCGACCGACGACGTGAAGGGCATCGCCGCGTCGATGCTCGACGGGCTGATGTACGGCTGCGGCGACGCGATGATCGGCATCAACCCGGCGACCGACAGCCTCGCGGCGATCGTGAAGCTGCTCGCGATGATCGACGGATTCCGCGAACGCTACGGCGTGCCGACGCAGTCGTGCGTGCTCACGCACGTGACCAACACGATCGCCGCGATCGACAAGGGCGCGCCGGTCGACCTGGTGTTCCAGTCGATCGCGGGCACCGAGAAGGCGAACGCGAGTTTCGGGATTTCGCTCGCGCTGCTCGGCGAAGCGCGCGACGCCGCGCTGTCGTTGAAGCGCGGCACCGTCGGCAACAACCTGATGTATTTCGAGACGGGGCAAGGCAGCGCGCTGTCGGCGAACGCGCATTTCGGCGTCGACCAGCAGACCTGCGAAGTGCGCGCGTATGCGGTCGCGCGCAAGTTCGATCCGTTCCTCGTGAACACGGTGGTCGGCTTCATCGGGCCGGAGTACCTGTACGACGGCAAGCAGATCATCCGCGCGGGGCTCGAGGATCACTTCTGCGGCAAGCTGCTCGGCGTGCCGATGGGCTGCGACATCTGCTACACGAATCATGCGGAAGCCGACCAGGACGACATGGACACGCTGCTGACGCTGCTCGGCGCGGCCGGTATCAACTTCATCATGGGGATCCCGGGCGCGGACGACGTGATGCTGAACTATCAGAGCACGTCGTTTCACGACCAGCTGTACGTGCGCGAGGTGCTCGGACTGCGCCGCGCGCCGGAGTTCGAGGAGTGGCTGGAGACGATGGAGATCGCCGATGCGCACGGCGCGCTGCGCGCCGCGAGCGCACGCGTGCCGCTGCTCGCGGGGGCGAACGACTGGATGGGGATTTCCGCATGAGCGACGCCGTCGAGAAGAATCCGTGGGCGCAGCTGAAGTCGTTCACGAACGCGCGGATCGCGCTCGGCCGCGCGGGCAGCAGCCTGCCGACCGCGCCGCTGCTCGCGTTCAACCTGTCGCACGCGCAGGCGCGCGATGCCGTGCACCAGCCGCTCGACGCCGATGCGCTGCGCCGCGCGATCGATGCGGCCGGCTTCGCGACGCTCGGCGTGCAGAGCGCGGCGCCCGATCGTCAGCATTACCTGCGCCGGCCGGACCTCGGCCGCAAGCTGTCCGACGACGGCCGCGCGCTGCTGGCCGGCTACGGTGCGGCGCTCGACGAGCCGCCGGACGTCGTGTTCGTGGTCGGCGACGGGCTGTCGGCGTTCGCGGCCGCGAAGCAGGCGCTGCCGCTGCTGCAGGCCGTGTGCCCGCGGCTCCACGCGGACGGCTGGCGGATCGGGCCCGTGGTGGTCGCGACGCAGGCGCGCGTTGCGCTCGGCGACGAGATCGGCGAGCTGCTGCGCGCGCAGGTCGTCGCGATGCTGATCGGCGAGCGGCCGGGGCTCAGCTCGCCGGACAGCCTCGGCGTGTATCTCACGTGGGCGCCGAAGGCCGGCTGCCACGACGCGCTGCGCAACTGCATCTCCAACGTGCGGCCCGAGGGACTGCCGCATGCGGCCGCCGCGCACAAGCTGCATTACCTGATGACGCATGCGCGCCGGCTGGGGCTCACCGGTGTCGGGCTGAAGGACGACAGCGATGCATTGCTGCCGCAGAACGAAGCCGAGCGGATCGGCGCGGAGTAGGCGGAGTAGGCGTGCGGCGGCTGGCTACCTGAACAGCCGCTCGCACAGGAAGTCGACGAACACGCGCAGCTTCGGCGACAGCTGCCGGCTCGACGGCCACACGATCGAGAACTGCCCCGGCGCGATCCGGTAGTCGTCGAGCACGGTGACGAGCGCGCCGCTTTCCAGCGCGTCGCGCGCGAGGAAGTCGGGCATGTAGCCGATGCCCAGCCCGGCCATGACCGCGCCGCGCAGCGCTTCCATGTTGTTGCAGGTCATCGCGGTGCGCAGCTTCAGCGGCGTGCCGTCGTCGGCGGCGAGCGCCCAGTCCTGCAGCTTGCCGGTGGTCGGGAAGCAGTAGCGCACGCAGTCGTGCGCTTCGAGATCGCGCGGCGCGCGCGGCGTGCCGGCCTGTGCCAGATACGCGGGCGTCGCGCACAGCACGAACGCGAACGGGCCGAGCCGCCGCGACATCAGGCTCGAATCCGACAGCGGCCCGCTGCGGATCACTGCATCGAAGCCGCCTTCGACCACGTCCACCATCCGGTCGTTGAAATCCAGATCGAGTTCCACGTCCGGATAGCGCTGCCTGAAATCGGGCAGCACCGGCAGCAGGAACCGGTAGCCGATCACCGGCAGGCTCACGCGCAGCTTGCCGCGCGGGCGCTGCGCGGACGCCGTGACCGTGGCTTCCGCGTCACGAAAATCCTCGAGGATCCGCTGGCAGCGTTCGTAGAAATGGCGCCCTTCGTCGGTCAGCGTGACGCGGCGCGTCGTGCGGTTGAACAGGCGCACGCCGAGCGACTGCTCGAGCCGCGCGATCGTCTTGCCGACGGCCGAGGCCGAGATGCCGAGCGCGCGGCCGGCCGCGACGAAGCTCAATGCTTCGGCGGTGCGGACGAACGCGGCGATGCTGCTCAGGTTTTCCATCGACGTAGGCGGGGCGGGGCGAGAAGACGCAGATTGCGGAATTTTAGTCCGTTATATCCGGAAGTCGGCATGGTTTTTCGGCGATTAAATCGGAATTATCTTCGATCGCTCTGGGCGCGCATGCCGCGCCGGCTTTCCGAGGAGCGATGATGGATCAACCCTTTTCGACCGGTTCGACGCTGGCGGCACGCCGGCGCGCGTGGGTGCTGGCGGCCGTCTGCATGGCGGCCGTCGCGCTGCCGCTGTCGTTTTCGGGCGGCGCGGTCGCGACGCCGGCGATCGGCCGCGACCTGCATGGCGGCCCGGTCGCGATGAACTGGATCACCAACGCGTTCATGCTCGCGTTCGGCAGTTTCCTGATGGCCGCCGGCGCGCTGGCCGACCAGTTCGGCCGCAAGCGCGTGTTCGCGAGCGGCGTCGGCGGTTTCACGCTGATGTCGGTCGCGCTCGCGTTCGCGCCGTCGATGCTCGCGGTCGACCTGCTGCGCGCCGCGCAGGGGCTCGCGGCGGCCGCGGCGCTCGCGGGCGGCACGGCCGCGCTCGCGCAGGAGTTCGACGGCGCCGCGCGCACGCGCGCCTTCAGCCTGCTCGGCACGACGTTCGGGATCGGCCTTGCCTTCGGGCCCGTGCTCGCCGGCTGGCTGATCGCGCAGTACGGCTGGCGCGCGATCTTCGTCACGGGTGCGGCGGCCGGCGTGCTGTCGCTCGCGTTCGGACTGCCGCGCCTGCACGAGTCGCGCGACCCGCATGCGACGGGGCTCGACTGGCCCGGCACGACGGCGTTCACCGCCGCGCTCACGCTGTTCACGTTCGGCGTGATCGAGGCGCCCGCGCGCGGCTGGACGGATCCGCTCGTCGTCGCGTTGCTGGCCGGCGCGGCGCTCGGCGCATGCGCGTTCGTCGCGATCGAGACGCGCGTCGCGCGGCCGATGCTCGACCTGTCGCTGTTCCGGATACCGCGCTTCGTCGGCGTGCAGGTGCTGCCGGTGTCGACGTGCTGCTGCTACATCGTGCTGCTCGTCGTGCTGCCGCTGCGCTTCATCGGCATCGACGGCTTCAGCGAAATCGACGCGGGCTGGCTGATGCTCGCGATCTCCGCGCCGATGCTGGTCGTGCCGTTCGTCGCGGCGACGCTCACGCGCTGGCTGTCGGCCGGCGTGATCTCGGGGCTCGGGCTGCTGATCGCCGCGGCGGGCCTCGTGTGGCTGGGCGTTGCGCTGCGCGGCGGCGCGGGGCCGGCGGCGATCGCGCCGATGCTCGCGATCGGCGTCGGGGCCGGCATGCCGTGGGGGCTGATGGACGGGCTGTCGGTCAGCGTCGTGCCGAAGGAGCGCGCGGGGATGGCGACCGGGATCTTCAGCACGACGCGCGTGGCGGGCGAGGGGATCGCGCTCGCGATCGTCGGCGCGCTGCTGGCGACGCTCGCGCATGGCGATTTGCGGCAGGTGAACGCAGCGACCGTCGGTGCGCCCGATGCGACGTTGCGCGCCGCCGCGCGCCTCGCGACCGGCGATCTCGCGGGTGCTGCGGCCGTGTTGCCGGGGGTCGATCGCGCGGCACTGCTCGCGAGCTATGCGCACGCGTTCGATCGGCTGCTGATCGGGCTCGCGGTCGTCACGGTGCTGTGCGCGGGCGTGGTGTTCGCGTTTCTCGGCGCGCGGCCGGCGCAGGTGGAAGGGCGCGGCGACGAGGGCGAGCAGCCGTGTGGCGGCACCCCGGCGCGGCGCCGCGCCGAACCGGCGTGTGCGGACGCAAACGGGCGGTAAGCGCGGTGTCCTCGACGGCGCGCGGAGGGCCGCGCGCATGGACAGCCCGCCCGGCTTTGTCGATTCACGCCGGTCTGCGTATTGCCTTGAAGACCGGCCGCACGCGCGAATGATTGTGGTGCGTGGCGTCGGGGGCCACGCGTTTCGATCGACAGAGGCGCGGGCGCGTGACTGAACAGGCGACCCGCTCGGCGCATCGGCTGGCACAGGCCGCTGTAGTGGCTCGCCGGCCGATGCGTGTCCGCGGGATCGTGAAGACGGGATGGTGCGGCGGCAGCCCGACAGCCCGACAGCACGACAGCACGACAGCACGACAGCCCGACAGCCCGACAGCCCGACAGCCCGACAGCCCGACAGCCCGACAGCCCGACAGCACGACAGCACGACAGCACGACAGCCCGACAGCCCGACAGCCCGACAGCCCGGCAGCCCGGCAGCCCGACAGCCCGGCAGCCCGGCAGCCCGACAGCCCGACAGCCCGACAGCCCGGCAGCCCGCCGTCATGCCAGCACGAGCGTCGGCAACCCCGCATCGGCCCGCGCGTGCGCGCGTTCCACTTCGACGACCACGTAGCGCCGCGCGTCCGGCCACAGGTGCGCGTGCCTCCCCGCCGCTTCATCGATCGTCGCGCGCCCTTGCACGAGCCACGTCGTCTGCCGGACGAAATCGACGAACAGCAGCGCGATCGCCGGATTCACGAGCAGGTTGCCGATCGTGTTGAACAGGTTGTTGCCCGCGAAGTCGGGCAGCACGAGCGTGCGGCGGTCCGGCACCTCGACGAGCGGCTCGAACGAGCCGTCCGCGCGCGGTTGCCGGCCGCGATACGAGCAGTCGCTGTCGCCCGCCGCGTTCGCGGTCGCGACGATCAGGAACGCCTGTTCGCGGATGAACGCGACGGCAGCGTCGCTGAGCGGGGCTGGATCGGTCATGGTTCGGGGCGGCGCGTGGCCGATGCATGCGGAGTCACGATCGTCATGCAAGCGACATGCCACGCGGCGAGCGCGGCGGCGCGGCGACGCATGTGCCAATGCGGCACGGCGCTGTGGAAAATCCGAACACCGGCCGCGCCGCTGTGCCGTCGCGTTGTTCAGAATCGGCACACTCGTTTCCCGTGCGCCGGCACCGCCCGCGGCGGGCGGCCGGACGCACCGCTCCTGTTCCGTTGCCGGCCGGTTTGGCACGCATGTTGCGTTAACCGTGCAGCGCGATCCAACCGGCGCTGCATTCACACAAGCACGATGAACAGGAGACATGTATGAACCCGTTTGACCTGAAGCAACTGGGCCTCGACGTCGAATATCCGTATCGTCAGCAGTACGACAACTACATCGGCGGCAAGTGGGTCCCGCCGGTGAAGGGCGAGTACTTCGAGAACGTGTCGCCGATCAACGGCAAGCCGTTCTGTCGCGTGCCGCGCTCGGGCGCCGACGACATCGAGCTCGCGCTCGACGCCGCGCATGCCGCACGCCGCAAATGGGGCAAGACGTCGGTCGCCGAGCGCGCGAACCTGCTGCTCGCCGCCGCCGACCGGATGGAAAAGAACCTGAAGCTGCTCGCGGTCGCCGAGACGATCGACAACGGCAAGCCGCTGCGCGAGACGATGGCGGCCGACCTGCCGCTCGCGATCGACCACTTCCGCTATTTCGCGGGCTGCATCCGCGCGCAGGAAGGCGGCATTTCCGAAATCGACGACAACACGGTCGCGTATCACTTCCACGAGCCGCTCGGCGTGGTCGGCCAGATCATCCCGTGGAACTTCCCGCTGCTGATGGCCGCGTGGAAACTCGCGCCGGCGCTCGCGGCCGGCTGCTGCATCGTGATGAAGCCGGCCGAGCAGACGCCCGCGTCGGTGATGGTGCTGATGGAGCTGATCGGCGACCTGTTCCCGGCCGGCACGATCAACATCGTCAGCGGCTTCGGCAAGGAAGCGGGCGAGGCGCTCGCGACCAGCAAGCGGA
This sequence comes from Burkholderia sp. SR8, assembly GCF_052851275.1. Lineage (NCBI taxonomy): Bacteria > Pseudomonadati > Pseudomonadota > Betaproteobacteria > Burkholderiales > Burkholderiaceae > Burkholderia > Burkholderia sp. SR8. Next base: position 60,122 of record NZ_JAULUC010000011.1, on the reverse strand, counting down.
TCGCGAAGATCGCGTTCACCGGCTCGACGCCGGTCGGCAAGCACATCCTGCATGCGGCGGCCGACAGCCTGATCCCGTCGACGGTCGAACTCGGCGGCAAGAGCCCGAACATCTTTTTCGCGGACGTGCTCGACCAGGACGACGCGTTCCTCGACAAGGCGCTCGAAGGCCTCGCGATGTTCGCGCTGAACCAGGGCGAGGTGTGCACGTGCCCGTCGCGGATCCTGATCCAGGAATCGATCTACGAGCGCTTCATCGAGAAGGCGGTCGCGCGCGTCGAGCGCATCAAGGCCGGCCACCCGCTCGACCTGCAGACGATGATCGGCGCGCAGGCGTCGCAGCAGCAGCTCGACAAGATCCTGTCGTACATCGACATCGGCCGCGACGAAGGCGCGCAATGCCTGACGGGCGGCGCGCGCACGGCGCCCGCGGCCGAGCTCGGCACGGGCTACTACGTGAAGCCGACGATGCTGTTCGGCAACAACAAGATGCGCGTGTTCCAGGAAGAGATCTTCGGGCCGGTCGCGTCGGTGATGACGTTCAAGGACGAGCAGGAAGCGATCGAACTCGCGAACGATACGTTCTACGGACTGGGCGCGGGCGTGTGGACGCGCAACGGCACGCGTGCGTACCGGATGGGCCGCGAGGTCGAGGCCGGCCGCGTGTGGACCAACTGCTATCACCTGTATCCGGCGCACGCGGCGTTCGGCGGCTACAAGCAGTCGGGCATCGGTCGCGAGACGCACAAGATGGCGCTGTCGAACTATCAGCAGACGAAGTGCCTGCTGGTCAGCTATCAGGCCGAGGCGCTCGGGTTCTTCTGATCGCCGCAGCAGGGGCGAAGTGCCGGCGGGCGGCCGGGTGGCGGCGGAATGCTGCGCGGTCGTGCGGCGGTTGCCGGTTGCGGAGGGCCGGTTGCGGCCGGCCAATTGCGGAGGTCGGTTGCAGCCGGCCGGTTGCGGAGGGCCGGTTGCGGACGGCCTGTTGCGGGGGCCGGCTGCGGACGGCCGGCTGCGGACGACCCGCTCGGACGATCGGTTCGGATGGCCGGTCGCGGACGGCGGTGCGTCCGGCGCCGGATTGCCGAAGCGTGCCGACGGCCGGGGCGATATCTGTCCGGCCGTCGAACGGCGCCCGAACCGCCGCCCGGCGCTGACGACCGGCGCTGACTACCGGCACTGACGACCGGCACTGACGACCGACAATCCGGCACTTCGCGTTTTTCACCTTTCGACATTGGATACGCGGCGCGGCCCGTGCGTGATCGCGGCCTGCGTCGCCCCGATACCGGCCTTCGCGTGTTCGCGGCCGCATTGCGCACCGATGGCCCGACGGAAACCACCATGGCAGAACCGCCCCGATCCTTTGCGCGCCACCCGGTGTTTCACGCCGGCGAACTCGACGCGCACCACCGGTTCGGCGTCGCCGACGAAGCCGAGCGGATGAGCGACGTCGTGACGACGCGGCTGAGCATCGGCGTGCGCCAGTTCGTCGAGTCGCAGCCATTGATGTTCGTCGGCACGACGTGCGGCGAAGCGGCGCGCGTGACCTGCGACATCGTGCAGGGCATGCGCGACGCGAACGGCGATCTGTGGCCCGTCGTGCGCGTGATCGACACGAAGACGCTGCGCTTCGCGCTGCCGGTCCCGGATCATGGCGACGGCACCCGGATCGACCCGCGCACCTGCGACGGCAGCGGTGTCGGGTTGCTGTTCGTCGACTTCATGCGCGGCATCCGCTACCGGATCAACGGCCGCGCGACGCTGCGCACGGATCTGCCGGAAGCGGACGCGGCGCCGTGGCCGGCCGCGAGCCCGATCGTCGAGCTGGCGGTCGCGCAGGCGTACGGCAACTGCGGCACGCGCGTCGTGCGGTTGCGGCCGGACGTGTAGCCGATGGCCGGCGGCGGCGCGCATCCCGCACCCGCGCGGTGCGCGGCACGCCGTCTCCGGGTGCGCCCTCATGGCGCGCGCCGGCCGTAGCGCGTGGAATGACGGGCTGGCCGCCGATCGCGCGGTTCGGCACGGGACTTGCATGATGAATGCGGTGCCGCGCAGGTGAGGAGAACACGATGGAGCAACGAGTGCAGTGCATGGACGAGCCGACGGCCGAGGACACGCGGTGCAGCGCGCAGGGCGACGCCGCGCCGGCCGGCCAGGCCGTGGTCAGCGTCGCGCACGACGCCGACGAGCAGGCGCGTAACCTGATCGGCTGGCGGCAGACCTACGACCAGCTCGCGGCCGGCCGCTTCGTCGGCACGCTGACCGAGCTGCCCCTCGACACGATGAAGCTGTTTCGCGAATCGACCAGCCACCTGCTGCGGCAGGCGTGCGAGGTGCGCGGCGATGCGTACTGGTTCGGGATTCCGCTCGCGAGCGACGGCACTGCGCGCGTCGATGCGTGCCGCATCGGCCCCGGCGCGCTCGCGTTCCGGCCCGGCAACGTCGAATTCGAATTGCTGACGCCCGCGCAGTTCTCGATCTACGGCGTGGTCGTGCGCGGCGACGTGCTGCGCCGCTATGCGGAAGAGGTCGAGCACCGCGCGCTCGACGAGCGGCTGTTCACGCAGCGCGTGATCCAGATCGGCGACACGCGGTTTGCGCGCCTGTGCACGCTGCTCGGCCGCCGGCTCGACGGCGCGGCGGCCGGGGGCGGCCAGCTGCCCGATGCGCAGCGCGACGATCTGCAGGCCGAGGTGCTGGCCGCGCTGTTCGACGCGTGCGCGCAACCGGCCGACGACGGCGCCGGCGGCGCGCCGTCGACGCGGCGCTGGATCGTCGAACAGGCACGCGAGTACGTGCTCGCGCACCGAACGCGGCCGGTCGGCGTGCCCGAGCTGTGCGAGCAGCTGCACGTGAGCCGCCGCACGCTGCAGTACTGCTTCCAGGACGTGCTCGGCATGGCGCCGGCGACCTATCTGCGCACGCTGCGGCTCAATGGCGCGCGGCGCGACCTGTGCGGACGGGCGGCCGGATCGGTGCAGGACGTCGCGGAAGCATGGGGTTTCTGGCATCTGAGCCAGTTCGCGACCGACTACCGGCGGCTGTTCGGCAAGCGGCCGTCGGAGACGCTGCGCGATCGGGCGGCGATGGTCGCAGCCCGGTGAGCCGGGCGCCGGCGGCGGGCGGATGCCGCCGCGCGTTCCGTCTTTCGGGCGATTCGCGGTTTTTCTACCTGCCGTACAGAGCGCTGGCGGCGCGCGGATGCCGCCGCGTGCTCCATCTTTCGGGCGACACGCCGTTTTTCTGCCCGCCGTACTGAGCGCTGGCGGCGCGTCGACGCCGCCGCGCGCCCCCATCTTTCGGCGACTGCCGCGTTTCTATCCGGCTGTCGCCGCCGCGTCGCGCGGCGCCGGCCACGGCAATGCATCCCAGTCGATCGCGCGGTACGCGGCTTCGACCGCCGCGAGATCGTCCGGCCGTTCGCTGCGATGCAGCCCGTGCAAGTCCGCCGGCACGTCGAGCGGGACCGGCACGCAGTGCGGATAGTCGCGCACGCGCAGGGCCGGTTCGATCGTGGTGAAGCAGCCGAGCGTCGGCACGTCGAAGCCGTCGGCGACATGCAGCGCCGCCGTGTCGGGCGCGAACAGCACGCTCGCGCCCTTGACCCACGCAATGAAGCGCGCGGTGTCCGTCGCGTCGTCGCTCACGTCGACGTACGCGGCGTGCGCGACGGGGCCGAAGCCGACCACCGGCAGCCCGTAATGCTGCGCGAGCCGCTCGACGCACGCCGCGCGCAGCGCCGGCGGCACGCTGCGCACCGGCGTGCTCGCGTTCGGGCAGAACAGCAGGTACGGCCGCTGCCAGTCGGCCGGCAGCGCGGGCAGCGGCAGCCGCGCGAGCCAGCGATTGCGCTTCGCGGCGGCCGGCACCGCGGCCGGGTCCGCGCCGAGCGCGTCGAGGAAGAAATCGATCATCGGCAGCCGCGCGAATGCGGGCCAGTACAGGTGATTGCCGAGATCGATGCACGGCGTGCCGGCGGGCAACGCATCGGCCGCGTACGGCAGCGCGCGGGACGGCGCGACGACGTCGGCCGCGAGCGCATACAGCGCGGCGACGTAGCGCGGCGCGCGGGCCGGCCGGTACAGCGTGAAGCGCACGCGCGGATGCATCGCGCGCAGCGCGGCGAGCGCGCTCAGCCCGATCACCGAGTCGCCGAGCGCGACGCCCATGCCGTTGATCACGTGTACGTCCGTCGCGCGGTCGTAGTCGAGCCGGAACGGTCGGGAGGCGGCATGCAGCAGGCCGAGCGCCGGCGCGGCCCGCACGTGACCTTCGGCGCGCGCGCTGCCGTGCTCGATGTCGTACGGCGCGACGAGCGTGCCGTCGGGCGCGAGCAGTGTGCCGGGATGGACGAGCGCGTCGTCGTGCGACAGCACGAGGCCGGCCGGCGCGCCGTGCAGCGTCACGGTCATGCGCCGCGGGCGCGGCGGCCCTGTTCGCGGATCTGCTCGAGCGTCGCGGCCGGCGTGCTGGCCTCCTGCGGGATGCGGATCTCGATCACCGCCGGCAGCCCGCAGCTCAGCGCGCGCTCCAGTGCCGGCGCGAAATCGGCGGTGCGCTCGACCGTCTCGCCATGCGCGCCGAACGCGCGCGCATACGCGGCGAAATCGGGATTCGTGAGCCCCGTGCCATGCACGCGGCCCGGATAGTTGCGCTCCTGATGCATGCGGATCGTGCCGAAATGCCCGTTGTTGACGACGATCGCGACGATGTTCAGCCCGTACTGCATCGCGGTCGCGAGTTCGTTGCCGGCCATCATGAAGCAGCCGTCGCCGGCGAGCGCGACGACCGCGCGCGACGGATACAGCGACTTCGCGGCGAGCGCGGCGGGCAGCCCGTAGCCCATTGCGCCGCTGGTCGGCGCGAGCTGCGACCGGAAGTGCCGGTACGCGAAGTGGCGGTGCAGCCAGATCGCATAGTTGCCGGCGCCGTTGGTGACGATCGCATCGTGCGGCAGACGCTCGCGCAGCTGCACCATCACGTCGCCGAGCTGGACGTCGCCGGGCATCGGCAGCGGCGCATGCCATTCGCGGTACGCGCGGTGCGCGTCGGCGGCCGCGCCTGCCCACGCCGGTTGCGCCGGCGGTTCGAGCGCGGCGAGCGGCGCCGCGATCTCCGGCATCCCGGACACGATCGGCAGGTCGGCCGCATACACGCGGCCCAGTTCGTCCGCGCCCTGGTGCACGTGAATCAACGTCTGGCGCGTCTTCGGGATGTCGAGCAGCGTATAGCCGCCTGTCGTTGCTTCGCCGAGACGCGGGCCGAGCACCAGCAGCAGGTCCACATCGCGGATCCGCTTGCCGAGGGCCGGATTGATCCCGAGGCCGACGTCGCCCGCGTAGTTCGGATGCGCGTTGTCGAACGTGTCCTGGAAGCGGAACGCGCATGCGACCGGCAGTTGCCAGCGCTCGACGAAGGTGCGCAGGTTCGCGCACGCGTCGGGCGTCCAGCCGCTGCCGCCGACGATCGCGAACGGCCGCGCCGCGCGGGCGAGCCGCTCGCGCAGCTCGTCGAGCTGCGCGGCCGACGGCGACGCCGCGACGCGTTTCGCGGCCGGCACGACCGGCTGCGGCGCGCAGGCTTCCGACAGCACGTCCTCCGGCAGCGCGAGCACGACCGGGCCGGGGCGGCCGGACGTGGCGACGTGGAACGCATGGCTCAGGTATTCGGGAAGGCGGCGCGGATCGTCGATCTGCGCGACCCATTTGGCCATCTGGCCGAACATCCGGCGGTAGTCGATTTCCTGGAAGGCTTCGCGATCGAGGTGTTCGCGTGCGCACTGGCCGACGAACAGGATCATCGGCGTCGAATCCTGGAATGCGGTGTGCACGCCGATCGACGCGTGCGTGGCGCCGGGGCCGCGCGTGACGAACGCGATGCCCGGGCGGCCGGTCAGCTTGCCGACCGCCTCGGCCATGTTCGCGGCCGCCGCTTCGTGGCGGCAGACGACCGTCTGGATGCGCGCGGTGTCGTCCGCGAGTGCATCGAGCACGGCGAGAAAGCTCTCGCCCGGCACGCAGAACACGCGTTCGACGTGATTGGCGAGCAACGCATCGACGAGCAGTCGCGCGCCGGTGGCGGCGCGCGGCTCGAGATCCTTGGAATGCGACATGGGCTGCCGTCTCCCTGGGTAGCGGGACGTACAGCTTACGCTCGTTGGCGGGGCGCCGGTATGCCGGGCGGTGAAAAGTGTCGGAACGCGGTCAGGAGTCGGGGGCGCGCCGGGTTTGCATTGGCCGAACGGCAGGCTTGCGCGCGCTTGCGCGACCGTGAAAAGCGAGCGGTGCGGAACGGTTCGATGTGGACGCGTCGCCGTTCGATCCGGATGCGGCCGGCCGGGTGGCGCGGTCCGATCGCGCGGCGGCGTTGAAGGCCGCGCACGAGGCAGTCGCCCGCGACCGCTGGTTTCGCGAGTACGTGCAGCAGGCGCTGGACGACCCGCGTGCGTCGATTCCCGATGCCGAAGTCAGCGCCGGTTTCGCGTCACGCCGTGCGGCGCTGCGTGATCGGCTCGCGGCAGGCGCGGGGACGTTTCCTGACCCCCGCGCTGCACTGGAACCCGAACGCGTACGAAGATCGCGCCGCAATCATGGACGACATCGGCGCGCACGATCCGCAGGCCGCGCTCGAACTGGACGAACTGCTCGAACAAAGGGCCGCGGCGTTGCCGGCGCATGCCGAGCTGTATCGGCAAGGGCGGGCGACCTGTCCGCCCGCGCTGCCGCCGGATTGCGCATCAGCACTCGACGATATTCACCGCCAGCCCGCCGCGCGACGTTTCCTTGTACTTGGTCTTCATGTCGGCGCCCGTCTCGCGCATCGTCTTGATCACCGAGTCGAGCGACACGTAATGCGAGCCGTCGCCGCGCAGCGCCATGCGCGCCGCGTTGACGGCCTTCACCGACGCCATCGCGTTGCGCTCGATGCACGGAATCTGCACCATCCCGCCGACCGGGTCGCAGGTGAGGCCGAGGTTGTGCTCCATCCCGATCTCGGCTGCGTTCTCGACCTGACGCGGCGTGCCGCCGAGCACGGCCGCGAGCGCGCCGGCCGCCATCGAGCACGCGACGCCTACTTCGCCCTGGCAGCCCACTTCCGCGCCCGAAATCGACGCGTTGAGCTTGTACAGGATGCCGATCGCGGCGGCCGTCAGCAGGAAGTCGATCACGCCCTGTTCGTTCGCGCCCGGCGTGAAGCGGGTGTAGTAGTGCAGCACGGCCGGGATGATGCCGGCCGCACCGTTGGTCGGCGCGGTGACGACGCGGCCGCCGGCTGCGTTTTCCTCGTTGACCGCGATCGCATACAGGTTGATCCAGTCGACCATCGACAGCGGATCCTGCAGCGCGCGCTCGGGGTTGGCGGTCAGCGCGCGATACAGCTGCGGCGCGCGGCGCTTGACCTGGAACGGGCCGGGCAGGTTGCCGTCGGCGTCCGGGTTGCCGATCCCGCAACCGCGCGACACGCACGACTGCATCACCGCCCAGATCTTCAGCAGCCCGTCGCGCGTCTCTTCCTCGGTGTGCCACGCGCGCTCGTTTTCCCACATCAGCTGCGCGATCGACTTGCCGGTCGACTCGGTCAGCGCGAGCAGTTCGGCGCCGGTGCGGAACGGATGCGTCATCTGCTCGGCCGCGCTCAGCACCTTCGTGTTCGGCGCGCCGGCCGTCACGACGAAGCCGCCGCCGACCGACAGGTACGTGCGCTCGACCAGCACGTTGCCGTTCGCGTCGGACGCACGCAGTTTCATCCCGTTCGGATGCTCGGGCAGCGCCTGCCGGTAGAACGCGATGTTCTCCTTCAGCACGAACGGCACCGGATGCGTGCCGAGCAACGCGAGCTTTTTCGACGTGCGGACGTCTTCGAGCCGCGCATCGATCGTGTCGGGATCGACGGTGTCGGGCGCGTCGCCGAGCAGGCCGAGCATCACGCCGCGGTCGGTGCCGTGGCCCTTGCCGGTCGCGCCGAGCGAGCCGTACAGCTCGACCTTCACGGTGGCCGTCGCCTCGAGCAGCCCGTCGCGCTCGAGGCCCTGGACGAACATCAGCGCCGCGCGCATCGGTCCGACCGTATGCGAACTCGACGGGCCGATGCCGATCTTGAAGAGGTCAAACACGCTGACTGCCATTTCGATTCCTGCCTTGCTTTGAGAGTAGTGCTAGCGCGCCTGCAAGGGCAGGCACGCGGCCAGCCATGCGGGCGGCATGACGGATAGCTGGCGCGCGACGCGGGCATAGCGCCCGTCGAGCCGCGCGGCCAGATGAAAGAGTTCGGTGGCGTTTTTCGGGTCCCACTGCCCCGTGTAGCCCGGCAAGCCGGCTTCGCGGCGCTTCGCGTCGAACGGCACCGGCGAATTCACGAATTCCTCGTGCGTCTTCTCGCCGAGCGCGTACGGCACGAGCCAGTCGAGCGCGGCCGCGAGCGTCGCGCCGTTCGCGCCGCGCTCGCGCAGCCAGTTGCGGTTGAAGCGGCGCGCGGCGAGCGCGGCCGTCACCAGCGGCTGCAGGTCGTACACCGCGTAGTGCAGCGCATCGCGTTCGTCGAAATCCCAGGTCTTGCCGTCCGCGCCGATGTTGTCGGCGAGATGCTCGACGAACAGCCGCTGCGCGGCGTTCATCATCTTGCGGTCGCCGAGCGTGAACGCGGACAGCGCGATCAGCTTGATCCGATGGCTCTGCCAGTTGTTGCGCCACGTGCCGGTGAGCGGCCGCTTCTGCGCGTCGATCTGCGCGACGTAGCCGGCGCCGAGCTTCGCGATGAATGCCGCGGTCGCATTGCGGGTCTTGACCGGCAGCGCGCTCGCCGTCATGTCGTACGCGATGATCAGGCTGTCGAAGCGCGTCTCGTCGATCGGGTTGAAGCTCGGCCGATAGGTCGATACCCACGCGGACAGGAAGCGGTCGACGAGCTGCAGATAGCGCGGCGCGTTGGTCACGCGCCACGCGAGCGCCGCGTCGCGCATCAGCTCCATGTCCTTCAGCGCGTCGGCGCTCTGGTCGTAGATGCCTTCATGCGGCAGCGTGCCCTCGGTGTGCACGCGCGGCATCGCCTTCGGCTGCTCGCCGATGCGCGCGTCGACGCTGTGGATCAGCGCCTGCACGCCCGGCTCGGCTTGCGTCGTCTCGCTCGCCTGCAATGCGGGCGCCGCGCAGAAATTCATCGCCGCGCGCGCGCTGCCGGCTGCGCCGAGGCCGGCGGCGGCAAACGACAACGACGCGACGAACAGCGGCACGAAGCGGCGCGTGCGCGGCCGCGCCTGCGTTGCGCCATGGCCCGGAAACATCGGACGCACCATGCGGAACTCCTTGATTGGCTGGATCGCGTTGATGTTAGCCGGATTGGCGGGCAAGCGTGAACCGATTGGCCGGGCGGCGAACGCCAACACCGCACGCAACCGGCGGCTGCGTGCGGTGTGGTCGCGCTCGAACGCTCCGGTGCGAAACGAGCGTTACGCGTAGTCCGACATCGGCACGCACGAGCAGAACAGGTTGCGGTCGCCGTACGCGTTGTCCGCGCGGCCGACCGGCGGCCAGTACTTGTTCGTGCCGAGCGACGCGACCGGGTACGCAGCCTGCTCGCGCGAGTACGCGTGCGGCCATTCGTTCGCGGTGACGACGGCAGCCGTGTGCGGCGCGTGACGCAGCGGGTTGTCCTCGCGATCGGCGCGGCCTTCCTCGACCGCGCGGATTTCCTCGCGGATCGCGATCATCGCGGCGATGAAGCGGTCGAGTTCTTCCTGCGATTCCGATTCGGTCGGCTCGACCATCAGCGTGCCGGGCACCGGGAAGCTCATCGTCGGCGCGTGGAAGCCGTAGTCCATCAGGCGTTTCGCGACGTCGTCGACGCTGATGCCGCTCGTTTCCTTGATCGGACGCAGGTCGAGAATGCACTCGTGCGCGACCAGCCCGCCCGGGCCCGAATACAGCACCGGGTAGTGCGGCGCGAGACGCTTCGCGATGTAGTTCGCGTTGAGGATCGCGGTTTCGGTGGCAGCGGTCAGGTTCTTCGCGCCCATCATCGCGATGTACATCCACGAGATCGGCAGGATCGATGCCGAGCCGTACGGCGCGGCCGACACTGCACCGATGCCTTCCTCGCCGCGCGCGTAGCCGGTCGAGCGCTGGTTCGGCAGGAACTTCGCGAGGTGCGCGCCGACCGCGACCGGGCCGACGCCCGGGCCGCCGCCGCCGTGCGGGATGCAGAAGGTCTTGTGCAGGTTCAGGTGCGACACGTCGCCGCCGAACTGGCCCGGCGCGGTCAGGCCGACCATCGCGTTCATGTTCGCGCCGTCGACGTACACCTGGCCGCCGTGCGCATGGACGATCTCGCAGATCTCGCGGACGTTCTGCTCGAACACGCCGTGCGTCGACGGATACGTGATCATGATCGCCGCGAGATTCTTCGAGTGCTGCTCGGCCTTCGCCTTCAGATCGGCGATGTCGACGTTGCCCTGCGCGTCGCACGCGACCACCACGACCTTCATGCCGGCCATGTGCGCGGACGCCGGGTTCGTGCCGTGCGCGGACGCCGGGATCAGGCACACGTCGCGATGCGCTTCGCCGCGCGACGCGTGGTACGCGTGGATGATCAGCAGGCCCGCGTACTCGCCCTGCGAGCCGGCGTTCGGCTGCAGCGACACCGCCGCGTAGCCGGTGGCCGCGACGAGCATCGCTTCGAGCTGGTCGATCATCTCGCGGTAGCCGACGGTCTGCTCGGCCGGTGCGAACGGATGGATCCGGCCGAATTCGGGCCACGTGACCGGCAGCATTTCCGACGTCGCGTTCAGCTTCATCGTGCACGAGCCGAGCGGGATCATCGAGCGGTCGAGCGCGAGATCCTTGTCCGACAGGCTGCGCAGGTAGCGCAGCATTTCGGTCTCGGAATGGTGGCGGTTGAACACGTGGTGCGTGAGGTACGCGCTCGTGCGCTCGAGGCCGGCCGGCAGCGCGGCGACGCCGGCGAGGCCTGCGTCCAGCGCATCGACGGCCGGCGCGGTGCCGCCCGCGGCCTGCGCGAACACGGCAAGCAGGTCGGCGAGGTCGTCGCGGGTCGTCGTTTCGTCGACCGACACGCCGACTTGCGTGTCGCTCACGCGGCGCAGGTTGATGCGCTTGGCCTTCGCGAGCTCGTGGACCTGCGCGGTGCGCGCGCCGGTGTCGATCGTCAGCGTGTCGAAGAACGTGTCGTTGACGGTCGCGAAGCCGAGCTGCTTCACGCCGGCGGCGAGGAGCGCCGCGATGCGGTTCACGCGCAGCGCGATCGTCTTCAGGCCGTGCGGGCCGTGATACACCGCGTACATGCTCGCCATGATCGCGAGCAGCGCCTGCGCGGTACACACGTTCGACGTCGCCTTCTCGCGGCGGATGTGCTGTTCGCGCGTCTGCAGCGCGAGGCGCAGCGCGGGCTTGCCCTGCGCGTCGACCGTCACGCCGACGAGGCGGCCGGGCATCTGGCGCTTGAATTCGTCGCGCACGGCCATGTACGCGGCGTGCGGGCCGCCGAAGCCCATCGGCACGCCGAAGCGCTGCGTGTTGCCGACCGCGACGTCCGCGCCCCATTCGCCGGGCGGCGTCAGTACCGTCAGCGCGAGCAGGTCGGCCGCGACGACGACATGGCCGCCGGCCGCGTGGATCGCGTCGGTGAGCGCGCGGTAGTCGCGCACGTCGCCGTTCACGCCCGGATACTGGAGCAGCACGCCGAATGCGTCGGCCTGCGCGGCGTCGGCCGCCGGGCCCGTCTTGATCTCGATGCCGACCGGCAGCGCGCGCGTGCGGATCACTTCGAGCGTTTGCGGCAGCACGTCGTCGGCGACGTAGAACACGTTCGACTTCGGCTTGCCGGTGCGCTGCAGCAGCGTCATCGCTTCGGCCGCGGCCGTCGCTTCATCGAGCAGCGATGCGTTCGAGATCGCGAGGCCCGTCAGGTCGGCGACCATCTGCTGGAAGTTCAGGAGCGCCTCGAGGCGGCCCTGGGAAATTTCGGGCTGGTACGGCGTATAAGCCGTGTACCACGCCGGGTTTTCGAGCACGTTGCGCAGGATCACGGCCGGCGTGTGCGAGTCGTAATAGCCCTGGCCGATATACGAGCGGAACACCTGGTTCTTGTCCGCGAGCGCGCGCAGCGCGGCGAGCGCTTCGGCCTCGCTCTTCGGTTGCGCGAACGGGCCGAGCGGCAGCGTTTCGGCGCGGCGGATCGAGGCCGGGATCACGGCGTCGATCAGCGCGGCGCGCGACGCGAAGCCGAGCGTGTCGAGCATGGCCTGCTGGCTGGCGGCATCGGGGCCGATGTGGCGTTCTGCGAACGCGTCGTGCGTTTCGAGCGCGGCGAGCGAGAGGGGCGTGCGGTTCATCAGGCGGTCCGGGTGTTCGAGCTTCATGGCGTGACTCTGGTCCCGCGCGGGCCGGCTGCCCGGCCGCGCGCGGTTCGGGTAAGGAAAGTTAGTCGATCAGCTTGCTGTATGCGTCGGCGTCGATCAGCTTGTCGGTCGATGCGCCGTCCGCGAGCTTGATCTTGAAGAGCCACACGCCGTACGCGTCGCTATTCACTTCTTCCGGCGAGTCGGCGGCTGCTTCGTTGATGGCGACGATCTCGCCCGATACCGGCGAGTAGATGTCGGAGGCGGCCTTCACCGATTCGACGACGCCGACGGCGTCGCCCGCGCTCACCGACTTGCCGACTTGCGGCAGTTCGAGGAAGACGATGTCGCCGAGCGTGCTCTGCGCGTGATCGGTGATGCCGACCGTCAGCGTGCCGTCGGCTTCGGTGCGGATCCACTCGTGTTCGTCGGTGTACTTCAGATCGGCCGGGACGTTGCTCATCGGATGCTCCTGGATAAAAGGTGTGTTCGTTATGCTGGCGCGCCGCCGGGGCGCGCCGGGGTGTGGTTGCGCCGGGCGCCATTTCCCGGCTTCACCGGGAGGCGGCCGTGCGGTTGCTTCCCGGTCGCTTCCTGGTCGTTACGCAGCGAGGACCTTGCCGTTGCGCACGAACGGCAGTTTTACCACGCGCGCGGGAAGTTGCTTGTCTCGAATCTGCACGTGCACGGTGTCGCCGACCTGGACGGCCGCTGGCACGCGCGCGAACGCGATCGATTCCTGCATCGACGGCGAGAACGTGCCGCTCGTGATCTCGCCTTCGCCGTGCGGCGTGACGACTTTCTGGTGCGCGCGCAGCACGCCGCCCGCCTTGCCGTTTTCCTTCTGCAGGATCAGGCCGACGAACGCGGCGCGCGAACCGTCGCGCTCGAGCGCGGCACGGCCGACGAATTCGCGCGGCGCCGACAGGTCGACCGTCCACGCGAGGCCCGCGTCGAGCGGCGACACGGTTTCGTCCATGTCCTGGCCATACAGGTTCATGCCGGCCTCGAGGCGCAGCGTGTCGCGCGCGCCGAGCCCGCACGGGCGCACGCCGTTTTGCTGCAGCGCGTTCCACAGCGCTTCGACGTGCACGGCCGGGACGATGATTTCGAAACCGTCTTCGCCGGTGTAGCCGGTGCGGGCAATGGTGAGATCGCCGAACGGCGTGCCGGCGACCTGCGCGGCGTTGAACGGCTTCAGTTCGCTGGTGGCGGCGCGCGCGGCGGGCACCGTGGTCCAGACCTTTTCACGGGCGTTCGGGCCCTGCACGGCGACGATCGCGAAATCGCGGCGCGGCGCGATGGTCAGCCCGAAGCCGCCTTGGTCGTTGAGCCGGTTGAACCACGCGATGTCCTTCTCGGCCGTGCCGGCGTTGACCACCACGCGGAAGAAGTCTTCGGTGAAGTAATAGACGATCAGGTCGTCGATGACGCCGCCTTCCGGATTGAGCAGGCACGAGTAGAGCGCCTTGCCGGGCGTCTTGAGCTTGCCGACGTTGTTCGCGATTGCGTGTTCGAAGAAGGCGCGCACGCGGCTGCCGGTGAAATCGACGACGCACATGTGCGATACGTCGAACATGCCGGCGTCGGTGCGCACGGCTTCGTGTTCTTCGATCTGCGAGCCGTAGTTGACGGGCATGTCCCAGCCGCCGAAGTCGACCATGCGGGCGTTGAGCGCGCGGTGCGCGGCGTTGAGCGGGGTGTGATTCAGTGCAGTCATCGAGGCCTCAGGCAAGGCGCTTGCGCGCGGGTCAGAACGGCCATGTGCCGACCGTCGCGGCCCTGCGGCCTGCGAAGCGATCCGGTACATGCCCCTCTGTCCTCGATACCTGAGAGATTGCGCTGCGGCGACGAGCCGGCGAACGCGCGCCCCTTCGGTGGGCAGCCTGCCCGCGCCGCGTGTGCGCAGCGGGCTACTGCCGCTCTCCAGAGTGCGGGGACTGCGGCCCGCGCAATGCGCGGACGGGAATCCCCGACGCGGTCGGTCCTTTTGCCTGAGAGTTTGCGGGTGTGCCCCTTCGGCGGCGCGACCGGCGTTGCAAACGCCACGCGGTCACGCGCTCTCCCGACGCGTGCGGGCGACTGTACGCGAGCGGGTGGGCATTGTCAATTTGGGCAAAAGAATGTCGCTTCGCGACAAGCGGCGGCAAGCGATGCCGCCGTTTTTCGGGCCTGAACCGGCGCGCTGCGGGCACCGGCACGGCCCGCACTTACTCGCCGATCGCGCGCGCGGCCGTGTCGAGTTCCTGGTTCAGCACGCGCTGCTCGTCGCCGGACAGGCCGCCGTTGTGCTGCGCGGACATGTCGTTCGCTTCCTGGCGGATCACGTCGAGGCGGTGGTGCAGTTGCGCGCCGTACGGCGGCGGATAGTAGCCGCCGTTCACGCGTGCGTCGATCCGGCGGTGCAGGTTGTCGATCCGCCCCTGGACCTCCTGCAAGCGGTCGTTGGCGACGACCTGAGGATTCGGCCGGGGCGGCGGCGCCTGCCGGGCCGGCCGCTGCGGCTGCACGACACAGGCCGCGAGCGAGGAAACCAGGACGCAGCATGCCGCCGCGCGAATCAACCGTTGCATCACATTCTCCTGACGGTTTGGTGTCGGATCGACTTTTCGAGAAACGCGTCAGACCGGACGAGCGCTGACTTTCGTTCCCGCACCATTTGTAACGGAATGTTCGGGCCCGCGCCGTCGCGGCGGCCGGCGCCGTGGGCGCAGCCGCGGCCGCGACGCACGGACAGGGCGGCCGCGCTGGACCGGCACCGATCCGGCGGGCGCCCGTCGAGCGTCAGACGGTGCGGCGCACGAACGGTACCCGGCGGCCTTCGTGCTCGCTCTGCGCGGCGAGCTCGATGATCGTCATCACGTCGACCGCGTCCTGCGGCGTGACCGGGAACGGCGCGCCGTCGTGGACCGACGCGGCGAGCGCGCGGTAGAACTCCGCGTACTGGCCGTCGAGCGTCGGCACCGGGCGTTCGACCTCGACCTCGCCGTCGAGCACGCGCAGCACGCCGGGCGGGTTGCCGCCGCCGAACTCGACGTGGTCGGGCGTGAGGCCGGCCTTCAACTGGTCTTCCTGCGTGTCGAGCCCGAATTTCTGATAGCTGCCGCGCGTGCCGTGCAGCGTGAAGCGCGCGGGCTCGATCGCCGACAGCGCGCTCGCGTGCAGCGCGACGTCCTTGTCCGGATAGCCGAGCAGCAGGTGCACGAGATCGGGCGCCGTGCCGTTGTCGCGGCGCGTCTTCACCGTGGCGCTGACCGTCTGCGGCAGCCCGAACAGCGCGAGCGCCTGGTCGATCAAGTGCGGGCCGAGGTCGAGCAGCAGGCCGCCGCCGCGTGCGGGCTCCTCGCGCCAGCGCGTGCGCGGGGTCGGGCGGAAGCGGTCGAAGTGCGACTCGAACCACGTGAGCCGGCCGAGCTCGCCGGATTCGACGATGCGGCGCACGGTGAGGAAGTCGCCGTCCCAGCGGCGATTGTGGAACGGCGCGAACAGGCGGCTGCGCGCGTTCGCGAGCCGCGCGAGCGCGAGCGCTTCGTCGGCGGTGAGCGTGACGGGCTTGTCGACGACGACGTGGCGGCCGGCCTCCAGCACCTGCCGCGCGAGCGCGAAGTGCGTGTCGTTCGGCGTGGCGATCACCACGCAGTCGATGTCGTCGAGGCCGAGCAGCGTGTCGAGATCCGGGACGATGCGCGCGCCCGGATACGCGGCGCGCGCGCGATCGGACTGACCCGTCGCGATCGCGGCGACCTCGGTGCGGCCGCTCGTGGCGATCACGGGCGCGTGGAACGTCGCGCCGGCGAAACCGAAACCCATCAAACCAATCCTGAGCAATGACGACATGGCAATCCTTGGCTGCGTACGAGTGGGCAAAGCGGCGCGGCCACGGGCCGCGCGGACGGCTATTGTGGCACGACCCCACGGGCGCGAGCGGGCGTTGGCCGAACGGACGACGAAACCGGGCGCCGACGCGCAGGATCCTTGTCCGAACGGCCAACATGACCGCGCCCGGCGCGCAAATCGGCCACAATGGACCATCCCGGCGCGGCGTCCCGCGCTGCCTGTTTGCTTCGTTACCGGATCGATACCATGGGATATCCGCTTGCCACCGCCGCCCTGGGCCCGCTGCTGTTCATGCAGGGGCGGCGCGTTCGCCGCGTCACGCCGCGGCTCGCCGAGGCGGCCGGCCCGCGCGAGGGCACGGCCGGCGCGGGTGCGCCGCTGCGTGTGCTGGTGCTGGGCGATTCGGCGGCGGCGGGCGTCGGTGTCGCGGCGCAGCGCGACGCGCTGGCGGGTCAGCTCGCCCGTGCGCTCGCGGCCTCGCACCGCGTGAGCTGGAAATTGCTGGCGCGCACCGGGCTGACCGCCGAGGCGCTCGTCGACTGGCTGGCGGCCGAACCGGCGCAGCCGTTCGATGCGGCCGTGACGTCGCTTGGCGTGAACGACGTGACGGACGGCGTGTCGCCGGCGCGCTGGCGTGCCGCGCAGGCGGCGCTCGTCGATCTGCTCGCCACGCGGTTCGGGGTCGCGCACGTGATCCTGTCTGCCGTGCCGCCGATCGAGCGCTTTCCGGCGCTGCCGCAGCCGCTGGCGTGGTATCTCGGCATGCGCGCGAAGCGGCTCAACGCGACACTGGCCGAGTGGGCCGCGACGCAGCCGCGCTGTACGTTCCTGCGCGTCGCGCTGCCGCTTGAGCCGCACCTGATGGCCGCGGACGGATTTCATCCCGGCGAGGCTGCGTGCGCGACGTGGGCCGCCCGGGCCGCCGGCGCGCTCAGGGAACGCCTGCGCGCGTGACGCGGCGCGCAGCGGCCGTCAGCGCGTGCGGTTCATCCGGATCACGCCGTCGGCGCCGGTCTCGAAGCTGACTTGCCGCGCGAACGCCGGATGTTGGGCGACGAGTTCGTCGCCCATCGCGAACCACGAGTAGCCGAGCGTCTTCAGGTAGTCGAGCAGCGCGGCGCGCTTTTCCGAGAACCATTCGAGGTTCCACGCCTCGAGCAGCAGCGGCGGAAAGCCGTGCCGTTCGAGAAACGCCGTCCCGCCTTTGAGCACGTCGAGTTCGAGGCCTTCGACGTCGATCTTGATCAGCGCCGGCGACTTCGGGAAGTTCAGCGTATCGAGCCGCGCGATCGGCACGTCGTTCGGTTGCTGGCTCGCGACAGTCTCGACCGAGTTGCGGCGCAGGTTGAACTGCTCGTCGAGCGAGAAGCCGCCGATGTTGATCGAGCGCGAATAGTCGATCGCGGGCAGCGGGACGACGCCGTCCTGGTTGCCGATCGCGACGTTGAACGCGTGCACGTTGTCGAGCCGGTTCAGGAACACGTTGCCGCACAGCTGGTAATAGACGATCCGCTGCGGTTCGAACGCGTAGACCATCCCGCCCTGCGCGGCGACGCTCTTCGCGACCGGTACCGCGTACGCGCCGAGGTTCGCGCCGATGTCGAGGATCAGCGGCGCTTCCTCGTTCGCGTAGAACATCTGGCTGATGGTCAGCAGCGACGCGTCCCAGGAACCGTTGTAATAGAGGTTCGCCGAAATCGCGTCGCGGGTCGCGAACAGCAGGTAATCGGCGTTGTCGGTCTTGACGAGGTTGACTCTGGGTAGCATGGCGCGAGGTGTCAGGGTTGTCGGGCGAAGCGGGGGGCGCGGCGCGCGTCAGCGCAGATAGTTCGACCACTTCTGGTGGGCGCGGTAGTACTGCTCCTCCGTCTCCGGCAGGCCCGTTTCCTTGTACCAGGGCACGTGCTTGCAGGTGTAGCGGCCCGCGAACCGGACGCCGCAGATATGCGCGTCGCGGCGGAAGTAGCGCTTGTTGTAGACGGCGAACGTCGTATCGATCGGCGCGTTGTAGATCGGGTCGCCGCCGGCCGTCTGGCCGATGGCGTGGCGCCAGAAGTTCGCTTCCCATTCGAGGATCGTGTAGGTCCTGTCGCCGTAGCCGACCTGCGTGTCCTTCATCAGCTCCGGTTGCGAGATGTCGAGCGCGAAGCCGGCCTTGCCGGTCTGGAACGCTTCGGTCGCGTCGATCAGCTCGAACAGGAATTCGGGCGGCAGCGCGTCGTTCAGTTCGAGGTCGGGGTCCGTGACGCAGAAGAGGTCCGGCAGCCGCGCGTAGTTCTCGTCCGACAGGAACAGCGCGCGCGGCCCCGCGTTGTGCTCGAGCCGCACGACGGTCGCGTCGTCCTGTACGGCTTCCAGGAACGCGAGCATGTCCGGTGCGCTCGACGCGTTGTCGACGATCACGATGTTGCGCAGCCCGCGCGCCTTCAACTGCTCCACCATCCGGCGCGAGTACGTCGGATTGTTGAAGGTCGGGATCAGCACGGGCACCGTGGCGACGAGGCCGCCCGCGAAATGCCGGAACTGGCGGCTGCCGGGCAGCGTCGCGCAGAGCGCCGCATTTGCCGGGAGCGGCGTCGCGATCTGCACCGGTGCCGGCGCGGCCTGCGTCACGTGCGCTTCGAGTTCGGCGAGATCCCGCTGCGTGTCGGCGTCGTCGGACATCAGCGCGGCGGCCTTGCGCATCGGCGCGAGTGCTTCCGCGTGACGTTCCTGCTGAATCAGCGTGACGGCGAGCGCCTTCCAGCCGAACCCGATGTCGGGCATCCATTCGGTCAGCTGGCTCGCGATGCTTTCCGCCTGCGCGAATTGCCGCTTGTCGAGCAGCGCCGCGAGCGTGTTCATGAATTCGGTGAGGACGGCTGCCAGTTCGTCGGCGGAGGCGGACGGCGCATCGGCCGCCGCGAGCTCGAGCGACAGCGCATCGATGCCGTGTTCGCGGGCCTGCGCGACCATCGAGCGTGCCGCGTCGGTCTGCTCGTCGCGGGTCAGCGCGTCGATGCACGCGATCCAGTAGCGTCGCTGCGACGGATCGCTCGCCACCGCCGCGCGAAAGTGCCGCAGTGCGGCGTCGCGCCGGTCGAGCTGTTCGAGCACCGTCGCGAGCCGGAGGTGCGTGTCGGCGTGTTCGGGATGCGCTTGCAGGATCTGGCGGTACGCCTGCTCCGCGTCCTGAAGCGATCCGGCGGCGTGAAGCGCGGCGGCGCGGGCCAGCTCGGCCTCGGAAACGGGAGCGGCGATGGCTGTGTCGTTCATGGCGGCGGAAGTCGATGACGGCGAATGAAGGGCGGCGGCGCGCGCAGGCGCCGACGTTTCGCGTATGGTGCCGGTTCGGCCGCGCGGCCATGGTTCAAACAGAGGGGAAATTTGCTGCCTGTTCCGATGTTCGCCGTGGGTGCGCCGGCGCGCGGGCAGCGCACGGATGCGGCGCGGGGCACCGGCGCCGGAAGACGCACCGCGGGGCACCGGCAAGGACGCACGGAAAAGGGGCGCGAAGCCCGGCCGCCGCGCGATCCGCCGCGCGGCGGCATCGTCCCGCGCCGGCCGCCGCCGGCGTGTTAACATGCGCGTCCTGCCCCGCGTATCCGCCTGCATCCCGGGCCTGCCGCGCGCGGCATCCTCCCGGCGTTCCGCCGTCAACCGCAACATCATCCGTCATCATGTCCGCAGGCCTCAACCCCGCTCAGAACGAAGCGGTGCGCTACCTCGACGGTCCCTGCCTCGTGCTCGCCGGCGCGGGCAGCGGCAAGACCCGCGTGATCACGCAGAAGATCGCGCACCTGATCGAAGCGAAAGGTTTCGAGCCGCGCCACATCGCGGCCGTCACGTTCACGAACAAGGCCGCCGCCGAAATGCGCGAGCGCGTGTCGAAGCTGCTCGAAGGCAAGACGCTCACCACGCCCGGCAAGGAAGGCCGCAAGGTGCCCGTCAACCAGCTCACCGTGTGCACGTTCCATTCGCTCGGCGTGCAGATCCTGCGCCAGGAGGCCGAGCACGTCGGCCTGAAGCCGCAGTTCTCGATCATGGATTCGGACGACTGCTTCGGGATGATCCAGGAGCAGATCGGCACCACCGACAAGGGCCTGATCCGCAAGATCCAGAGCATCATTTCGCTGTGGAAGAACGGCCTGATCATGCCCGAGGAGGCGATGACGATCGCGGCCAACGAGGACGAACACCAGGCGGCGCTCGTCTATCGCAACTACGTCGCGACGCTGCACGCGTACCAGGCCGTCGACTTCGACGATCTGATCCGGCTGCCGGCCGAGCTGTTCGCGAAGAACGAGCAGGTGCGCGACCGCTGGCAGAACAAGCTGCGCTACCTGCTGATCGACGAATACCAGGACACCAACGCGTGCCAGTACGAGCTGCTGAAGCTGCTCGCCGGCCCGCGCGCCGCGTTCACGGCCGTCGGCGACGACGACCAGGCGATCTACGGCTGGCGCGGCGCGACGCTCGAGAACCTCGCGCAGCTCGGCAAGGATTTTCCGAAGCTGCACGTGATCAAGCTCGAGCAGAACTACCGGTCGACGGTGCGGATCCTGACCGCCGCGAACAACGTGATCGCGAACAATCCGAAGCTGTTCGAGAAGAAGCTGTGGTCCGAGCACGGGATGGGCGACTCGATCACCGTCACGCCGTGCAACGACGAGGAGCATGAAGCCGAATCCGTGGTGTTCCGGCTGTCCGCGCACAAGTTCGAGCGGCGCGCGCAGTTCCGCGACTACGCGATCCTGTATCGCGGCAACTTCCAGGCGCGGATCTTCGAGCAGGTGCTGCGGCGCGAGCGGATCCCGTACGTGCTGTCCGGCGGGCAGTCGTTCTTCGACAAGGCCGAGATCAAGGATCTGTGCGCGTACCTGCGCCTGATCGCGAACGCCGACGACGATCCCGCCTTCATCCGCGCCGTCACGACGCCGCGCCGCGGGATCGGCAACACGACGCTCGAGGCGCTCGGCTCGTTCGCGGGCCAGGCGAAGGTGTCGCTGTTCGAGGCCGTCTACATGGGCGGGATCGAGGCGCGGCTGTCCGCGCGGCAGCTCGAGCCGCTCAGGATGTTCTGCGACTTCATCCAGCGCCTGACCGACCGCGCCGACAAGGAGCCCGCGACCGTCGTGCTCGACGACATGATGGAAGCCATCCACTACGAGGCCTACCTGTACGACGCGTTCGACGAGCGGCAGGCGCAGTCGAAGTGGCAGAACGTGCTCGAATTCCTCGAATGGCTGAAGCGCAAGGGCACCAAGCCGGAGACGGAAGCCGTCGACGGCGAGGCCGAAGGCTTCCACAACGCGGACGGGCTCGCGGACACCGGCAAGAACCTGCTCGGCCTGATTCAGACCGTCGCGCTGATGTCGATGCTCGAGGGCAAGGACGAGGATCCGGACGCCGTGCGGCTGTCGACCGTCCATGCGTCGAAGGGGCTCGAGTATCCGCACGTGTTCCTGGTCGGCGTCGAGGAGGGCATCATGCCGCACCGCGGCGGCAGCGAGGACGACGGCCCGATCGACAGCGAGCGGATCGAGGAAGAGCGCCGGCTGATGTACGTGGCGATCACGCGGGCGCAGCGCAGCCTGCATCTGAACTGGTGCAAGAAGCGCAAGCGGGCGCGCGAGACGGTCGTGTGCGAACCGTCTCGCTTCATCCCGGAGATGGGTCTCGACGATGCGCCGCCGCCGACGCCGGAGGAGGCGCCGATGTCGCCGAAGGACCGGCTCGCGAGCCTGAAGGCGCTGCTGCAGAAGTGAGCGGCGCGGCGGCTTCCGGCCCGGCGCCCGCTCCGGCAAAACGAAACCCCCGCGATGCGCTTGCATCGCGGGGGCTTTTTCTGGCGGGACGGCGTTGCCGTTACTTCGCCGCGTTGACCATGTAGTCGACGGCCGCCTTCACGTCGGCGTCGGACGCGTTCGACCCGCCCTTCGGCGGCATCGCGCCCTTGCCGTGCAGCGCGTAGTTGTAGACGGTGTCCATCGAGTCCTTCAGGCGCGGCGCCCAGTCCTCCTTGCTGCCGAACTTCGGCGCGCCGAGCACGCCGGCTGCGTGACACGCCTGGCACACCTGCGTGTACAGCGCCTTGCCGGCCGACGCGGCGTCGGCGCTCGTCGGCGCGGCCGCGGGCTTCTCGCCCGTCTTCGGAATCGCGGCGATCGCTGCGATCGCGGCGGCGGCCTGCGCGTTCGACGCGTCGGCGCCGGATGCGCCTGCTGCACCCGCTGCGCCGCTCGCTGCCTGCGCCGCATTGGCGGCCTGCGCGGCCGGTTCGGGGAAGTTCGCGCCGTCGTTGTTCGCCATGTAGACGATCGCACGCGCGATTTCATAGTCGCTGACGTCGTCGGGGCTCGTGCCGCCGCGCGGCGGCATCGCGCCCTTGCCCGACAGCGCCGTCTTCAGCAGCGTGTCGAAGCCCTGCGAGATGCGCGGCGCCCAGTCGTCCTTGTTGCCGAACTTCGGCGCGCCGGCAGCGCCCGTGCCGTGACAGGTCACGCATACGGCCTTGTAGACTTCCTCGCCGGTCTTGTACGTGCGCGGCGCGTTGGCGTCCTTTACTTCGACCTGTGCGATCGGCGCGATCCGCGCGGCGACCTGTTGGTCGGATAGCGCGTCGGTGCCAGCGCCGGAACGGAACGCATGATTGGCATAGGTGGCAAACAGGACGATCAGTGCGATCGGGATCGCGAACGACGCGATGATGACGGCAATCAGCTGCCCGGGAGTTTTGACGGGAGATTCGTGGGGTGCTTCGCTCATGCTTGCCTCGTCTCCGTGAATAGGAATTGTGAGCGCGGTGCAACGGCAAAATGGCAGTCCAATGAAGCACGGACGATTATAGACGGAACGTTTACATCACGGCGAGCGGTGCGAAGGCGCGTGTTTACCCGCACAAATGAGGGCCGGACGCCGATTCGGCCGGCAAGGTGGACGCGTCATGGGAAACCGGGTATCCTTGCCGTCTTGCCAATGGTGGGCGGCCGGTTTATCGGGGTCGTTTCACTGTCACAGGCGCCCGTAGCTCAATGGATAGAGTACTGCCCTCCGAAGGCAGGGGTTGCTGGTTCGATCCCAGCCGGGCGCGCCAAATGGCCTGATTCCAGGCATCGTTTTTCCCGATCCGTTTTCCCGTTTCCCCGAATTCGCTGAAGCGTCGCGCACGCGCGTGATGTCGTCCGGCAGCCGTCACTGCGGAAAGCGACGTGTTCAACGCGTTCAGCATCAACTCACCGGCCACCGCGCGCGCCGGCGAACCCGAGACCCGGATCGACCGGCTACCCTCTGCCAAGCCCCCTTGTCGCCCCGCGGCGCCGACGCCCCATCCCGCGATGCGACGAATTACGGGCGTTTTGCTCGACTGATCGGCCGTTCGAAACCTCGTCGACGTCGCGACAATATCCGCCAGTTTCCTGCCGTCGGCGCCGCAGCGCCGGCCTGTCCGCGGCCGCCTTTCATGCGACCCGACGCACGCGCCCGCTGGCGCGGGCCGCGTCCGTTGCATGCCGGAAGTGCCGGCCGGGCATCGACCGGGGCAGTTTCCCCGGGCGGCCGGTTCGTCATTCACGCGTATAGCGGACCCAGCGGATCCAGCGGAAGCCCGGCCCATGAACGAACACCTCCTCGAACGCGGACCCGCAGCCGACAGCCCGTCGCGCCACGACACGCCGGCCGACGCGTTGCTGGCCACCGCGCTCGAGCATTACGACGCGGGCCGGCTCGACGCCGCCGCGCGTCTGTGCGGGCAAGCGCTGCAGCGCGAGCCTGGCTGCGCGGAGGCGCTGCACGTTCACGGACTGGTCGCGTTTCGCCGCGGCAACTTCGACGAGGCGGTGGCGGCGATCGCGGACGCGATCCGGCGCGACCCGCACGCGCGCTACTACTACAACCTCGGCACCGTGATGGCCGCGCACAACCGGCCCGCGGCGGCGGCCGAATGCTTCCGGCACGCGCTGGCGCTGCGACCGGACGATGCGGACGCGTACAACAATCTCGGCAACGCATTGCGGGCACTGAAGGACTGCGAAGGCGCGGTGGACGCGCTGGGCACCGCAATCCGGCTGCGGCCGGACCATGCGCAGGCGTACAACAACCTCGCGAACGCGATGCTCGATGCGGGCGAACTGGAGGCCGCGCTCGAAGGCTACCGGGCCGCGATCGCCTTGCGGCCGGACATCCTCGAGCCTCACGACAACCTGCTGTTCGCGCTGAACTACAGCGCCGCCGCGCCGCACGTCCATTTCGATGCAGCGCGGGCGTACGGTGCGCAGGCGGCCGCGCGCGCCGTGCCGTACCGGTCGTGGCTGACGGCCGACGGCGTGCGGCCGCTGCGGGTCGGCATCGTATCGGGCGACCTCAAGCATCACCCGATCGGCTATTTCCTCGAAAGCGTGCTGCGCGCAACCGACCGCACGCGCGTCGTGTTCGTCGCGTATCCGACCCGCGACGTCGAGGACGAACTGACGCAGCGGCTGCGCCCGCTGTTCGCAAGCTGGACGAGCATCGCCGCGCTGGGCGACGAGGCCGCGGCGCGGCGGATCCGCGACGATGCGATCGACATCCTGGTCGACGCGGCCGGCCACACGATCTTCAACCGGCTGGCGCTGTTCGCGTGGAAACCTGCGCCGGTGCAGGTCGCGTGGATCGGCTATGTCGCGACGACCGGGCTCGATGCGATCGATTACGTGCTCGGCGACCGTCACGTGCTGCCGCCCGGCGAGGAAGCGCATTTCGTCGAGCGGCCGTGGCGGCTGCCGGACAGCTACCTGTGCTACACGCCGCCGCGCGACGCGATCGTGCCGGGCCCGCTGCCGCAACTGGCCGATGGCGCGGTGACGTTCGGCTATTTCGGCAAGCTCGGGAAGATCAGCGACGCGGTGGTGCGCGTCTGGTCGAAGGTGCTCGCGGCGGTGCCCCGAGCGCGGCTGCTGCTCAAGGCGAGCGAGCTGGCCGGCGCGTACGCGGTGCGCCGCACGCGCGAGCGGTTCGCGCAGCACGGCATCGACCCGGCGCGGCTGCTGCTCGAGCCGAACGCGCCGCGCGGCGAATACCTGGCGTCGTACCGCCGCGTCGACATGATGTTGAGCCCGTTCCCGTACTCGGGCGGCACGACGACCGCCGATGCATTGTGGATGGGCGTGCCGGTGCTCGGGATCCGCGGCGACCGGTTCGTCACGCACATCTGCGAAAGCCTGCTGCAGACGGTCGGACTGGCCGACTGGGTCGCGCGCGACGAAGACGACTACGTGGCAAGAGCCGCGGCCTTCGCGACCGATCCGGCGCACCTGCGGCTGCTGCGCTCGGGCCTGCGCATGCAGCTGATCGCATCGCCGCTGTGCAACGCGCCGCGCTTCGCGCGGCATCTCGAGGACGCGTTTCACGGGATGTGGGCCGCGCGCGCGGGTCAGGCGGCGGCATCGCCCGCGCGAACGACCGACTGATCGACCGGGGCGCGCGAACGACGAAACGACGACATGCAACAGACCACCGACATACTCGGCGCCGCACTGGCGCATCATCAGGCAGGGCGGCTCGGCGACGCGAGGGCGGCTTACGAGCAGCTGCTCGCCCGTGAGCCCGCGCATCCGGACGCGCTGCATTTCCTCGGGCTGCTGACTTGCCAGAGCGGGCAGCCGGACGAAGGCATCGCGCTGATGCGGCGCTCGATCGAAGCGTATCCGAGCGCGATCTATCACAACAACCTGGGCAATGCGCTGCGCGAGCGCGGCCGGCTCGACGATGCGATCGCGCAGTACCGCGAAGCGGTCGCGCGGCAGCCGGACTACGCGGACGCGCACAACAACCTGGGCGACGCATTGCGCGAAGCGCGGCAGCTCGATGCGTCGATGCAGCACTGCGCGCAGGCGATCGCGCTGCGTCCGGACTATGCGCAGGCGTACAACAACCTGGGCAACGCGCTGAAGGATCTCGGGCAGCCGGATGCGGCGGTGCTCGCGTACGGCAAGGCGATCGAACACGCGCCGGGCTACGCGGACGCGTACAACAACCTCGGCAACGTGCTGACGACGCAGCGCAAGTTCGACGCGGCGGTGGACAGCTACCGCGCGGCCGCCGCGCTGGACCCGTCCAACCCGATCGTGCACGGCAATCTCGGCGCCGCGCTGCTCGCGCGCGGCGATCGCGACGCGGCGATCGCGGCGTTGCACCGTCGCGTCGAACTGGCACCCGCCGATGCGCAGGCGCGTGTCGATCTCGGCGGCGCGCTGCGTGACGCGGGCCGCAGCGACGCGGCGATCGAGCAGTTCGAGCGGGCGGCGGCATTGTCGCCGCTGCGCGCGGACGCGCACGCCGGTCTCGCCGACGTGCTGTACCGCCAGCGGCAGACGGCGCGCGCGGCCGAATGCATGACGCGCGCGCTCGAACTGACGCCGCGTCACGGGCCCGGCTACCGGATGCTCGGCGACATGTACCACGATCTGGGCAAGTACGACGCGTCCGTCATGTGCTATGAGACCGCGATCGAGCTCGATCCGAACGACATCGACGCGCATCATCGCTGCGCGATCGTGCTGCTGAAGCAAAACCGTCCGGACGACGCGCTGCCGCATGCGCGTGCGGCGCTCGCACTGAACGAGCGCGCGGCGCCCGCGCACATGACGCTCGGCGACGTGCTCGGCATGCTCGGCGATGTGGACGGCGAATTCGCGCATTACCGCCGCGCGGTCGAACTCGACGTGACGAATGCGACCCTGCACGACCGGCTGATCTTCGCGCTGGCCACGCATCCGTCGCTCGACCAGACGGAAACGCGGCGGGCCGCACGGCGTTTCGGCGCGTACGTCGAAGCGCATGCGCGGCCGTTCGCGCACGCCGGCTCGCGGCGAGCGGCTGACCGGCTGCGCATCGGCTGGGTGTCGGGCGACCTGGTCACGCATCCGGTCGGCATTTTCCTCGAAGGCGTGCTCGAGCATCTCGACCGGCACCGGTTCGAGCTGATCGCGTATCCGACCTCGGCGGTCGAAGACGAGACGACCGCGCGCCTGAAGCCGCACTTCGCGGCGTGGCATCCGCTCGTCGACCTGTCGGACGAACAGGCCGCGCAGTGTATCCGCGCGGACGGCATCGACATCCTCGTCGACCTGTCGGGCCACACGGCGCAAAACCGGCTCGGCGTATTCGCGTGGAAGCCCGCGCCGGTGCAGGTCACGTGGATCGGCTTCTTCGCGTCGACGGGGCTGCGTGCGATCGATTACGTGCTGGGTGACCGCCACGTGCTGCCGCCCGGCGAGGAAGCGCATTTCGTCGAGCGGCCGTGGCGGCTGCCGGACAGCTACCTGTGCTTCACGCCGCCGCACCCGGCGCTCGACGTCGGCCCGCTGCCGCAACACGAGAACGGCGCGATGACGTTCGGCTATTTCGGCAAGCTCGGCAAGATGAACGATGCGGTCGTGCGCGTGTGGTCGCGCGTGCTCGCCGCGGTGCCGGGCGCGCGGCTGTTCCTGAAGGCCGGCGAGCTCGACAGTGCGCATGCGGTGCGCCGCACGGCCGAGCGGTTCGCGCGGCACGGGATCGACGCCGGCCGGCTGACGATGGAAGGCCGCTCGCCGCGCGGCGAATACCTGACTGCGTATCGCCGCGTCGACATGATGCTGAGCCCGTTTCCGTACCCGGGCGGCACGACGACGGCGGAGTCGCTGTGGATGGGCGTGCCGGTGCTCGGGATGAAAGGCGAGCGCTTCGTCACGCACATCTGCGAGAGCGTGCTGCATACGGCCGGCCTCGGCGACTGGATCGCGCGCGACGAAGACGACTACGTCGCGAAGGCCGTGGCCGGCGCGGCCGATCCGCAACGGCTCGGCGCGCTGAGGCAGACGCTGCGCGCACAAGTGCTCGCGTCGCCGCTGTGCGATGCGCGGCGCTTCGCGACCCATCTCGGGGACGCGTTTCACGGAATGTGGATGGACGGCACGAACGCCGGCGCCGACGAGCGGGCCGCCGCGGGCGACGAATGGAATTGAGCCGCGCGGCAACGGCGGCGCGCGAACGACGAAACGACGACATGCAACAGACCACCGACATACTCGGCGCCGCACTGGCGCATCATCAGGCGGGGCGGCTCGGCGACGCGAGGGCGGCCTACGAGCAGCTGCTCGCCCGTGAACCCGCGCATCCGGACGCGCTGCATTTCCTCGGGCTGCTGACTTGCCAGAGCGGGCAGCCGGACGAAGGCATCGCGCTGATGCGGCGCTCGATCGAAGCGTATCCGAGCGCGATCTATCACAACAACCTGGGCAATGCGCTGCGCGAGCGCGGCCGGCTCGACGATGCGATCGCGCAGTACCGCGAAGCGGTCGCGCGGCAGCCGGACTACGCGGACGCGCACAACAACCTGGGCGACGCATTGCGCGAAGCGCGGCAGCTCGATGCGTCGATGCAGCACTGCGCGCAGGCGATCGCGCTGCGGCCGGACTATGCGCAGGCGTACAACAACCTGGGCAACGCGCTGAAGGATCTCGGGCAGCCGGATGCGGCGGTGCTCGCGTACGGCAAGGCGATCGAACACGCGCCGGGCTACGCGGACGCGTACAACAACCTCGGCAACGTGCTGACGACGCAGCGCAAGTTCGACGCGGCGGTGGACAGCTACCGCGCGGCCGTCGCGCTGAATCCGGGCCGCGCGATCGTGCACGGCAATCTCGGCACCGCGCTGCTTGCGCGCGGCGACCTCGACGAAGCCATCGCGACGCTGCGCCGGGCCGTCGAACTCGATCCGCTGGATCCGCAGGTTCACAACTGTCTCGGCAGCGCGCTGCGTGACGCGGGCCGGAACGACGAGGCGATCGTGCATTTCGAGCGCGTGATCGAGCTGTCCGGCGGCGACGTCGACGCGCACCTGAACCTGAGCCGCGCGCTGAAGAGCGAGAACCGGATCGAGGAATCCGTCGAGGCCGGCAAGCGCGCCATCGAGCTGGATCCGCGCCGGGCCGAAGGCTATGTGAACCTGGCCCACGCGTATTACTGGCTGGATCGCGTCGACGACGCGATCGTGCAGTACCGGCGCGCGCTCGAGTTCGATCCGGATTCGGCGGACATCCACCAGAACCTGTCGATCGCGCTGGTGCAGGCGCGGCGCGTTCACGAGGCGCTCGAGAGCGCACGCACGGCCCTCGAGCTGGACCCGGGCACGGCGCGCCGGCATGCGCACCTCGCGGACGTGCTGCGCAAGACCGGCGACGTCGACGCCGCGATCGCGTGCTATCGCCGCGCGCTGGCGTGCGATCCCGACAATCCCGGAACCTACACGTCGCTGCTGTTCTGCCTCGCGGGCCAGACCGATTTCGACCCGCAAGCGTATCTGGCCGACGCGCGCGCGTTCGGCGAGCGCATGTCGATGCATGCGCGGCCGTGGCAGCATCGGCCGGCGCCGCTGAACGGGCGCAAGCTGCGCGTCGGCTTCGTGTCGGGCGATTTCCGGCGGCACCCGGTCGGCATCTTTCTCGAAAGCGTCGTCGCGCATCTCGACCGGACGCGGCTCGAACTGGTCGCGTTCACGACCTTCGACACCGAGGACGACTACACCGCGCGGCTGAAGCCGCATTTCGACGGCTGGCACCGCATCACGGATCTCGGCACGGAGCAGACGGCCACGCGCATCCACGACGAGCGGATCGACGTGCTCGTCGACCTGGCCGGCCATACGGCGCATAACCGCCTGCCTGCGTTCGCATGGAAGCCGGCGCCGATCCAGGTGAGCTGGCTCGGCTTCTTTGCGTCGACCGGCATCGCGGAGATGGACTATTTCCTCGGCGATGCGCACGTGCTGCCGCCCGGCGAGGAAGCGCATTTCGTCGAGCGGCCATGGCGGCTGCCGGACAGCTACCTGTGCTTCACGCCGCCGCCGCACGACGTGCAGGTCGGACCGTTGCCGATGCTGCGCAACGGGCACATCACGTTCGGCTGCTTCGGCAAGCTCGTGAAGGTGACCGACGACGTGGTGCGCGTATGGTCGCGCCTGTTGCACACCGTGCCGGACGCGAAGCTGCTGCTCAAGGCATACGAGCTCGCGGTCACCGACATCTGCGACGCGACGCGGGCGCGCTTTGCCGCGCACGGTATCGGCGCCGACCGGCTGATCCTGGAGCCGGGCTCGACGCGCGACGCCTATTTCGCGACGTACAACCGCGCCGACGTGATGCTGAGCCCGTTCCCGTACCCGGGCGGCACGACGACGGCCGAATCGCTGTGGATGGGCGTGCCGGTGCTCGGGATGAAGGGCGAGCGGTTCGTCACGCACATCTGCGAGAGCCTGTTGCATGCGGCCGGCCTCGGCGACTGGATCGCGCGCGACGAAGCCGACTACATCGCGAAGGCCGTCGCGTTCTCCCGCGATCGCGGCGAACTCGCGGCGATGCGTGCCGGACTGCGCCAGCAGATGCAGCGCTCGCCGCTCGGCGACGCGAAGCGCTTCGCGCGCCATCTCGAGAACGCGTTCCACGAGATGTGGGATGCGTGGCTCGCCGGCGATCGGGGCGACGCACGGACTCGGTGACGGCGGCGGGCCGCAGCCGGCGGCCGGCGTCGTGCGGCCGCCCCAAAAAAAGAAGCCGCATCGCTGCGGCTCTTCGAGGGGAGCGCCCTGGCGGGCGTCGTTGTTGTTGTCGTGGTATGTCGCCGTATCAGCCCATCATTCCGGTCGACTGATAGCGCGATGCGGCGTCGATGCGCTGCAGCGCGAGCCGGTGATTCGTCATCAGCCGCTCGCGGCCGGCTTTCGCGCGTTCGGTGATGTCCGCGTCGAGCCGCTGGATCTCGCGAACGATCGCGAGCGCTTGCGGCGTCTGGTTCGCGTCGAGCGACATCAGCAGCGCGGCGCGCTCGTTCACGAGCGTGGCGGCGTGCTCCCATGCGTCGTGCGAGACGGCGTCCGCGAGCGCATGGGTGAGCGCCAGCGCGCGGGTCAGCGAAGAATGTTCCATGGCGAGAGCTCCGGATGGGCAGCGGCCGGGGGCCGGTCCGTCACTTGTTGGTGGCGAGCGTGCCGGCGCTGTTCGAACCGCCGAACAGCTGCGTCAGGTACTGCTGGTTGTTCTGCATCTGCGTCATCAGCGTGTTGAGCGCGGTGAACTGCGCGTTGTACTGGGCCGTGAGCGCGGTCTGGTAGTTCTGCAGCTGCGTCGCCTGATCCTGCAGGTTGGACAGGTCCTTGTTCAGCGACGCCGTGCGCTGATCGATCAGGCCGCCCGTCGCCGAATACGAATTCGTGAAGTTGTTCAGCGTGACGCCGACACCGTTCGTCGAGTTGAAGAGCGCGGAGACGGCCGAGCTGTTGGTCGTGAGCGCGGTCTGCAGCTTCGTGCTGTCGACCGTCAGCGTGCCGTCGGTGTTCAGGTTGATGCCGATCGACGACAGGCTGTAGGTCTTGCCGCCCGTCGTGACGCCGCTGCTGAGCGCGGTCGCGAGGCCGTTCGTGATCGAGTTCAGCATCGCGTCGCCGAGCAGCGGGCCGGCCGTCGAACCCGACGACGTGGTCGTGTACGACGACAGGCTCGACGCCGTCGTGACGAAGCTCGAGTACGCCTTCGCGAAATTGTTGATCGCCGTCGTGATGCCGGTCGTGTCCTGCGCGATCGTGAGCGTCTGCGTCGTGTTGACCGCGGCCGCGCTCAGGTTCAGCGTGACGCCGGTCATCGCGTTGGAGATCTGGTTCGTCGCGCTCGTCACGGTGCTGCCGGCGATCGTGATGTTCGCGTCCGCGGCGGGCGTCACCGTGGTGTACGCCGACTGGGTCGAGTCGAGCTTGCTGTTCAGGCCCGCGCCGGCGGTGATCGACACCGTGTTCGCGGCGCCCGTGCTGTTCGACGAGATGACCAGGTGCTGGCCGTCGGACGCATTGATCACCGTGGCCGTCACGCCCGGGTTGTTCGATGCCTTGTTGATGTTCGCGGCGATCGTCGCGAGCGTGTCGGTCGACGAGACCGACACCTGCATCGAACCGCTGCCGACGCCGACCGTCAACGTGCCGCTGCCGATCGTGTCGGACGACGTGATCGCCGGCGACGAGATCGAGTTGGCGGTCGCGACCGCGTTGACCTTCACCGTGTACGTGCCGGCCGCCGCGCCGCTCGCGGTGGTGGCGGTGAGGCCGGAGCCGCTGGCCGTCGCGGTCAGTGCCGACAGCGTCGTGCCGTCGGTGAGGCCCTGCAGCGCCGTTTGCAGCGCCGCGAGCTGCGACTTGATCTGCCCGATCGCGGACAGTTCGGTGTTGTCGGAGGTCTGCTTGTTCGTGAGCGCGACCGATTGCGCGGTGGTTTTCGCGGTGACGAGCGCGGAGACGAGCGAATTGACGTCGAGCGACGACTTCGTCGAGCCGCTGATGATGGACTGCGCGGCCTGCTGGAGCGCGGTATTCAGGTCGCTGGTGGACGTGGTGGTGGTGGTCGTCGAGGTCATTCGGGGGCTCCGGTCTGCGTGCCCGGACAGGGTCGGGCGAAGCGCGCGTCGGTGTCGAACAAGCGCGCAACGGGAGGCGAGCCTCCCGGATGCGCGATGAAGGGGCGCGGGCGCCGGACCGAGGTCGCGGCGCCCGTGCCGGCGGACGGCGCGTCGCGAGACGCGCGCCGCCGGTGGCGGGTATTAACCCAGCAGCTTCAGGACCTGCTGCGGCAGCGAGTTCGCCTGTGCCAGCACCGAGATGCCTGCCTGCTGCAGCACTTGCGCCTTGCTCAGGTTCGCCGTTTCCGTCGCGAAGTCCGCGTCGGTGATCTGCGAACGGGCTGCCGACATGTTGGTCGACTGCGTCTGCGTGTTCGTGATCGCCGACTGGAACGTGTTCTGCGTTGCGCCGAGCGTTGCCTGGAACGTGTTGACCTTCGTCAGCACTGCGTCGATCGAGCCCATCGCTGCCTGCGAATCCGACACGCTCGACACCGTCAGCGCGCTGATGCCCAGGTTGTTCGAGTCCCAGCTCTGCGAGCCGAAGTTCGCTGCGATCGTCTGGCCGTTGACCGCGCCGATCTGGAAGCTGACCGTGCCCAGGCCTTGCAGCACCGACTGGCCGTTGAACGTCGTTTGCGTCGCGACGCGCGAGATTTCCGTCAGACGGGTCGACACTTCCGACTGCAGGTTTGCACGTGCGTTGGAGTCGAGCGAACCGTCGCCGGCTTCGACTGCCAGCTGGCGGATACGCTGCAGGTTGTCGACGATCGACTGGAGCGCGCCGGCCGTGGTCTGCACCATCGAGATGCCGTTGTTGGCGTTCGACACGCCCTGGTTCAGCGCGTTGATTGCGGCGGTCTGGGTCGTCGCGATCGCGAGGCCGGCTGCATCGTCTGCCGCGCTGTTCACGCGCTTGCCCGACGACAGGCGGTTGATCGCTTGCGACAGCGCGTTCTGCGAGCCCGACAGGTTCGTCTGCGTCGACAGCGAAAGGATGTTGGTGTTGATGTTCAGCATTTGCTTCCTCGTTTTGGAAAATGCCTGAGTACAGACAGGATCAGGTTCGTTTTCGGCGTTGCGCTTTATCGCGAGTGGCGCTGCCCGCCTTTCCTGGTTGACGGCGGCACCCGGCGAAAACTTTAGAGGGATGTTCGAGGAAATTCGGGACTGAAGGGGCGGGTTCGCGCGAAGTCCGCGCCGGACAAGGCCGGCCGCGATTTCGGGCGGTGCCCGCGACGGCCTCGTCGGGCATCGTTCGCGTCCGGCCTGCGCAGGACGGCGGCGCGGGACCGACAAAAGGATAGTTTTGTCTGTGATTTCCTGATATGATGGCGGGCTGAATTGAGATTTTCTGTCAGGCCTATGCCGTTACGGCATTCCTGCTGGCAGTCAAACGCGGCGCTGCACGCGGCTTGTGAAGCGTACTCGCGGTGCTTTCCGCCTCTCTTTTCCGGCCTCCGAGGCCGTATTTCCGCTCGTTTCGCCTGTTGTGGGAACGCCCGGATGGCCGGTGCGTGGCGCTTGGCCGCTACGTTTTTGACCGTTTAAGCAATTTAGGAACGACATGACGACGATTCTTCTGAAAGAAAACGAGCCGTTCGAAGTGGCGATTCGCCGCTTTCGCCGTGCTATCGAAAAAAATGGCCTGATCGCTGAACTGCGCGAACGCCAGTCCTACGAAAAGCCGACCGCAGTCCGCAAGCGCAAGAAGGCAGCAGCCGTCAAGCGCCTGCACAAGCGTCTGCGCAGCCAGATGCTGCCGAAGAAGCTCCACTAAGAGCGTCTGACGGTTCGCCGCGAAACGGCGGAGTGTGCTTCGAAAGAAGCCGCTCCGCCGTTTTGCTTTTCCGGGCCGGAAAAACGGCTTTCGTGGCGTTCGGCTATGGTGTGTCGGGCTTTGACGGCAGGTGGCGCGCGCGCAAGGGCCCAATCGTCAGGACCGGCGGCGGCGCTCTCTGCCGGCGCCGGCCGGTTCGCCCGGGCACCGGCTTTCGGCGCGCCGCCCGGTTCGCTCAGAAGTCGATCTTCGCGCTCACGCTCACCGTGCGCGGATCGCCCGGCTTCACGTAGTCCGCGTACTGGTATTCCCAGTAGCGGCGGTTCAGCACGTTGTCGACCGACGCGCGCAGCGTCACGTCGTGGCGGCCGACTCGCGTCAGGTAGCGTGCGCCGGCATTGACGACCAGGAAGCCAGGTGCATCGAGTCCGCCGGCCGCGCGCAGCGGCGTCGCGCCGGTGAACTTCGCGTCGACGCCGAGCGTCAGCCCGGGCACGCCCGGCACCGCATAGCCGACGTCGCCCGCGAGCACGAAGCGCGGTGCGCCCGCGACGCGGTTGCCGTTGTTGCCGGTCCCTTTCGCGTACCACGCGTCGAGCAGCATCGCGTCGAAGCCCGCGTTCCAGCGCGCGCCGAGTTTCGCGCGCGCGCCGAACTCGACCCCCTGGATCACCGACTCGCCGTCCTGCACGTAGACGTTCGCGGCATTCGCATATTCGGCGCTGCGCTCGATGCGGAACAGCGCGGCCGTCGCGCTCCAGCGCGCGTGCTCGCTCTTGATTCCCAGTTCGTACTGCCTGCTGCGCAGCGGCTTCAACATCTGGCCCGCATTCGCGTAAATGTCGTTCACGCGGCTGCCGGGCTCGAGCGATTCGGCGTAGCTGGCGTAAGCGGTCGTGGCGGGCGCGAGCTTGAACATCACGGCGAACGTCGGCGTCACGACGCCTTTCTGGCTGTAGCCGGGATCCTCGGCGCCGCTCGGCTCGAACGAGCGTTGCGCGTAATTCATATAACGCACGCCGGCAAGCACCGACCAGCGCCGGGTGAGCTGCACGGTGTCGCTCGCGAACAGCGACTTCTGCACGATTTCGCTCGTGCGGTACTGGACGAAGCCGTGCGGGCTGTCGTAGCGGTACGGGTTCGGCGCGTAGAGGTTGCCGGTGCCGAGCGGCACGAACACGCTGTTCGCCGAATAGTCGTTCGCCTGCTTCTGCCACGCCGCGCCGAGCACGATCTGGTGGCTGAACGGCCCCGTGCGGACCTTGCCTTCGACCATCGCGCGCCACTGGCTGAAGCGGTGATCCTCCATCCCGACGTAGCGGCTGTCCGAATAGTTGCCGGCCGCATCTGCCAGCGTCAGCGTGCTCTCGTTGCGGCGGCGCGTCGCCTTGCTGTAGCTGTACGCGACGTCGAGCTGCCAGTCGGGCGCCAGCTGGTACTGCAGCCCGGCCGTGTAGAGCTGCAGGTTCGTGTTCAGATACTGGTCCTTGCCGCCGAGGTTCGTCGTGCCGCCGCTGATCGTCGCCGGCAGCGCGCCGCCCGGGTAGCTGCCGGTGAAGATCGACGGCGTCTGGCCGGTCGTGCGGCGATCCTGGTACAGCGCGCCGAACGTCACCGACAGATTGCGCGTCAGGTTCGCCTGCAGCGCGAGCGACACCGCATCGCGGCGGATGTTGCCGTCGTTGTAGGTCTTGCCTTCCTCATGCGTCGCGTTCAGCCGCGCGCCGAACATGCCGTTCGGCCCGAAGCGCTGTCCGACGTCGACGTGCTCGGTCCAGACGTTCGTGCTGCGATAGCCGACGTCGACGCTGCGCACCGACTCCGCGCCGGGCTGCTTCGTCACGTAGTTGACCACGCCGCCCGGTGTCACGAAGCCGTACAGGAAACCGCCGAGCCCCTTCAGCAACTCGACGCGCTCGAGCTGCTCGTACGGCATCGTGATCCCGTACGTGACGAACGGCAGTCCGTCGATCTTGTAGCCGTTCTGCCAGTCGAGCTGCATGCCGCGCACGGTCATGTAGCTCGCCCATGCGCTGTACGCGCCGCTGTTGTCGGACACCGACGCATCGTTCGCGAACACGTCGCCGAGCTTGTACGGCTGGCGCGCCTCGAGCTCCTCGGACGTGACGATGGTCGTCGAGAACGGTGTGTCGAGCTGCCGCCGCGTGCCGAGCGCGCCGGCCGAGATGTCGTCGGTCAGGTGCTGCGGCGAATCGTGTGCGGCCGTGATGTTGAGGGCCGGCAGCGTGGCGGCGTCGCCCGGTGAATCGTCGGCGTGCGCGAGCGACGCGGCGAAGCAGGCGAGGGCCGCGGCCAGACGGCGCGGGCGTACGGGAGGGCTGGCGAGGCGGACGGTCATGGCGGCGGATTAAAAATGCAAGTAAGAATCATTCGCATTGCGTTAAAATGTCGCGCATCGTATCAAAACCCGCGGAACACGCAACAATTCCATGCCGCACACAAGGACTTCCGCCCGTGCTTCGCCACGGCGGGACGGCCGTCGTGCGGCGCTGACCTTCCATGACCTGCATCCCGTCGATCCGGGGCCGCCGTGTGTGCCGGCCCGCTTTCCCCGCGCGGAGCGCGCAATGAATGCGCTGTTGCGACCGCTGCTCGTCCGTCTGCATCGCTGGTTCGGCCTGGCCATCGCGTTGTTCCTGTTCGTCGCGGGGCTGACCGGCGCACTGATCGCGTGGGACCACGAGCTCGATGCTGCGTTGAATCCGGATTTTTACGTCGCGCATGGCGACGGTGCCCCGCTGGCGCCGCTCGAACTTGCGGCGCGTATCGAGGCCGCCGACCCGCGCGTGCAGGTGACCTACCTGCCGCTTGCGGTCGAGCCGGGGCACACGCTGCAGGCAGGCGTGATGCCGCGCACCGATGCGGCGACCGGCCATACGCCCGTGCTCGATTTCAACCAGATCGCCGTCGATCCCGCGACGGGCACCGTGCAGGGGCGCCGCGAATGGGGCGCGCTGTCGCTCGCGCGGCTCGAGCTGATGCCGTTCATCTACCGGCTGCACTACTCGTTGTTCCTGCCCGCGTATGGCGGGATCAATTTCGGCTTCTGGGTGATGGGCATGGTCGGCATCGTGTGGGCGATCGACTGCCTGGTCGCGCTCGTGCTCGCGTTTCCGAACCCGAAAAGCTGGCGCAAGTCGTTCGCGTTCCGCGTGCGGCGCGGCGGCTACCCGCTCGTGTTCGACCTGCATCGCTCGGGTGGCGTGTGGGTGTGGGGGCTGTTGCTCGTCGTTGCAGTTACATCGATCTCGATGAACCTTGCCGTGCCGGTCGTGCGGCCGCTGGTGGCGCTGGTTTCGCCGCTGGCCGAGACGCCGTACACGAATCCGGAGCATTTCCCGCCGGCGCCGCCGGGCAGCCGCGTGCTGCCGCGCGAGCAGATCGTCGCGCTCGCGCGCGCGGCCGGACGCGAGGCCGGGATTGCCCCGCCGCCCGGCGCGCTGCTGTTCGCGCCGGCGATGAACGTGTATGCGGTCGGGTTCTTCACGCCGGGCAACGATCACGGCGACGTCGGGCTCGGCAACGCGTGGCTCTACTGGGATGCGGTGACGGGCAAGCCTGTCGCCGCGCAGGTGCCGGGTCGCGGCTCCGCGGGCGACCTGTTCATGCAGGCGCAGTTTCCGCTGCACTCGGGGCGGATCGCCGGCATCGCGGGCCGTATCGCGGTGAGCGCGCTCGGTATCGTCATCGCGATGCTCAGCGTGACGGGCATCTGCATCTGGGTGAAGAAGCGCAGCGCGCGCGTGCGGGCCGCGCGCGGCGTGCGGACGGCGGCGCCGGCATCGTCACGGGCGGCGCGCTGATGTGAAGGCGTGCTGACTTGCGACACTCACGCATGGACGCACGGTGGTCCGATGGCGCACAGCTGCGCCAATCCGGCAAAACGGCCCGGAGGGCGCGTCGCCGTCAGCCCGCCTTCCGGTGCCGCGCGGTCTGCTTGCCGCCGAGTGCCGCACATTTCGCATGACACGGGCAGCCGGCCTCGTGGTCGTTGACCATCCCGGTCGCCTGCATCAACGCATAGCAGATCGTCGAGCCGACGAACTTGCAGCCGTATTCCTTCAGCGCCTTGCTGAGCGCGTCCGACTGGGCCGTCGATGCGGGAGCGTCGCGGTACGACGGCCATGCGTTCTGGACCGGCGTGTGATCGACGAACGACCACAGGAATTGGGCGAGCGACCCGTGATCTTCCCGGATGCGCTGCACGGCCCGTGCATTGGTCACCGCGGATTCGATCTTCGCGCGATTGCGCACGATGCCGGGATTCTCGAGCAGCTTCTCGATGCGCTTCGGCGTGAAGCGCGCGACCGCGTCGACATCGAAGTCGGCGAACGCCTCGCGATAGCCGGCCCGCTTGTTCAGGATCGTCGACCACGACAGCCCCGCCTGCGCGCCTTCCAGGATCAGCATTTCGAACAGATGGCGATCGTCATGCGACGGCACGCCCCATTCGGTATCGTGATAGTGAGCATCCGCTTCCGTCTTCACCCAGTTGCACCGCTGCGACATCGTCAGCCTCGTTCCAGTGTCGATTTCGATCGTGTGAGCATAGCGGAACGCCCATTTGCGGGGTAGCTGGCCGAACGGCAGATGGGCGCGCGGCGCCGATCCGGTTAAGCTTGGCGCCTGTTCGAATCAGCGGGATCAACGCATGACGGCATTACTTTTTGCGATCGGCATCGACGGCGGCGGCACCGGTACTCGCGCAGTGCTGGCAGACCGGCACGGGCGCGAGCTCGCGCAAGGGCGCGGCGGCCCGTCCGGGCTCGGTCTCGGCATCGAGCGTGCGTGGGCATCGATCGGCGCGGCGTGTGCCGACGCCTTCACGCGGGCCGGGGTCGCGTTCGACTGGTCGCAATGCGCGCTCGGTTGCGGGCTCGCGGGCGTCAACAACGCCGCATGGCTCGCCGCGTTCCGCGCGCAGGCGCCGCTCGGCGCGCTCGCGGTCGAGAGCGATGCGTATACGACCGTCGTGGGTGCGCACGGCGGCGCGCCGGGGCTCATCGTCGCGCTCGGCACCGGCAG
This sequence comes from Burkholderia sp. SR8, assembly GCF_052851275.1. Taxonomy (NCBI): domain Bacteria; kingdom Pseudomonadati; phylum Pseudomonadota; class Betaproteobacteria; order Burkholderiales; family Burkholderiaceae; genus Burkholderia; species Burkholderia sp. SR8. The sequence goes on along the minus strand of NZ_JAULUC010000011.1, from coordinate 20,728 downwards.
TATCGCAGCGGCGCTCGACGCGGCAGGCGCATGCCGCATCGCGGGCGGCTTCGGCTTCCCGTCCGGCGACGAGGCGAGCGGCGCATGGCTCGGCGTGCGCGCGCTTGCGTACGCGCAGCAGGCGCTCGACGGCCGCGTGCCGCGCGACGCGCTGGCCGACGCACTGCTCGCGGAAACCGGCGCGAACGATCGCGACGCGCTCGTCCAGTGGTCGTGCGACGCGAACCAGACGATCTACGCGCGCCTCGCGCCGATCGTGCTCGCGTACCGCGACCATCCGTACGCCGCGGGGCTCATCGCGCAGGCCGGTGACGAGATCGGCAAGATGATCGACGCGCTCGATCCGCAGCACGCGCTGCCGGTTGCGCTGTGCGGCGGGCTGGCCGACGCGCTCGCGCCGGCCGTGCCGGCGCGTCACGCGGCCCGGCTGCGCGCGCCGCTCGACGACTCCGCGCATGGCGCGTTGCGGCTCGCGCTGCAGGCGCTGGCGGCGGCAGAGGCGGGTTGAAGCGGGCCGAGGGCTTCGCGCAACCGCCCGGCGCGCATCCGCCCGCGACGTTAAAATGGCGTTCCCGCAGCATGCTGCGCGCCATTCACCCGTCCCCATGTACAAAGTCATCGCCACCGATCTCGACGGCACCCTGCTGAACAGCGACCACCAGCTCGATCCGTACACGATCGAGACCGTCCGCCGGCTCGACCGCGACGGCGTGCAGTTCGTGATCGCGACGGGGCGCCACTACGCGGACGTCGCCGGCATCCGCGACGTGCTGGGCATCCGGCCGTACCTGATCACGTCGAACGGCGCGCGCGTGCATGCGCCGGACGATACGGCGATCCATGCGCAGGACATCGATCCCGCAATCGTCCGCGGCCTCGTGCAACCGGGCGTGGCGGGCGCGCACGGGCGCGTGATCGTCAATCTGTTTACCGACCGCGGCTGGCTGATCGACCGCGAAGCGCCGCACCTGCTCGAATTCCACCAGGATTCCGGCTTCCGCTACGAGGTGATCGACATGGCCGCGCACGACGGCACGGACATCGCGAAGGTGCTGTACATCGGCGAGCCGGCCGATCTGGCGGCGGTCGCCGAACAGATGCGCGTGCAGTTCGGCGATGCGCTGTACGTCACGTACTCGCTGCCCGACTGCCTCGAAGTGATGACCGCGAACGTGTCGAAGGGCCGCGCGCTGCGCGCGGTGCTCGCGCGGCTGGGCGTCGACGCCGGCCACTGCGTCGCGTTCGGCGACAACATGAACGACATCGACCTGCTCGAAACGGCCGGTCATGCATTCATGATGAACAACGCGAATCCCGACCTGATCGCGCAATTGCCGCATATCCCGCGGATCGGCAACAACTTCGACGCGGGCGTCGCGCGCCACCTGCGCACGCTGTTCGCGCTCGAGGACACCCTCGACGGCGTCGCCGCGTCCTGAGCCGACGCCTGCGCCGGCAATGAAAAACGGGCGCCAGCGGCGCCCGTCCAAATTACCTGCCTCGATATTGTTCGACAGCGTGAGGCTCGCTGCTCTGCTCGCATGACCCCGTAGCGTTTTTATTCGATGGTGCGAGCGGATGCGGGCAGCAGGTCGGCGGCATCGTCGCGCCCTGCGATCAGCGGGTAGACGATCCCGGCAATCGCCGCGCCGATGATCGGCGCGATCCAGAACAGCCACAGCTGGCCGATCGCGTCGCCGCCGACGAACAGCGCGGGGCCGGTCGAGCGGGCCGGGTTCACCGACGTGTTGGTGACCGGAATCGAGATCAGGTGGATCAGCGTCAGGCACAGGCCGATCGCGATCGGCGCGAAGCCGGCCGGCGCACGCTTGTCGGTGGCGCCGAGAATCACGAACAGGAAGAAGCCCGTCATCACGACTTCGCAGATGAACGCCGCGCCGAGCGAGTAGTGGCCGGGCGAGCGCTCGCCGAAGCCGTTCGTCGCGAAACCGCTGCCGACGACGTCGAAGCCCGGCTTGCCGGTCGCGATCAGGTACAGCACGAACGCACCGAGCGTCGCGCCGACGACCTGCGCGACGATGTACGGCGCGAGATCGCGCGCCGGGAAGCGGCCGGCGACGGTCAGGCCCACGCTCACGGCCGGATTCAAATGGCAGCCCGAAATGTGGCCGATCGCGAATGCCATCGTCAGCACGGTCAGGCCGAACGCGAGTGCGACGCCGGCAAACCCGATGCCGAGGCCCGGAAAGGCGGCGGCCAGCACGGCGCTTCCGCACCCGCCGAGCACCAGCCAGAACGTGCCGAATACCTCTGCAGCCAGACGCTGAGAAAGATTCATGTAGGGACCTCGTTCAAGTGGATTGAAGACAAACGGCCGGGCGCCTGATTTATTCCGACGCCCGGAATTGGTCTGGATTATAGGAAATGAATCGGGTTCGGGAGGGTCAACGATTGTTAAATTTGAATGCCGGACGAATGGCCTTTATTAGAATAAGTCCGCATTCTCGATATAGCCGAATCGGTTAAAGATGGCAGCATTAATTTCGAAGAGCAGGGCGGCGGTGCCGATGACGTAACGGGGTGTTGGCGTTCCGGGCGGACTCGCCGGAGCCGCATCATGGAAAAGAGGGAGTCGAAAAATGTCTCAATACGCGAAACTCAAGGCGCAGATCGCCGATCTGCAGGCCCAGGCGGACGACGTGCGCCGCCAGGAAGTGGCGGCGGTGATCGCCGACGTCCAGCGGATGATTGCCGAATATGGACTGACGGCCCAGGATCTGGGCTTCGCGGAGCGAGCGCGGCGCGGTCGTCCGCCGAAAAAGGCGCCGCTGCCGCCGAAATACCGCGACCCGAAGTCGGGTGCGACCTGGAGCGGCCGCGGCAAGCCGCCGAATTGGATCGTCGGGAAAAACCGCGATCGTTTCCTGATCGAATGACCGCGCAAAAAGAAAGAGCCGCATCGACGATGCGGCTCTTTGGTTTTTCGACGCCGATTTCGGCGCGAATTTTACCGGATATTTCCTGACGGATTTCGGCGTCAGGCGCCGGCGACTTGACGCAGGGTCGGCTGTTTTGCCGCCGCGCAAAGCGTTTCGTAAGTTTCGACGTAACGCCGCGCCATCGCTTTCGAGCTGAAGCGCGTATCGAAGCGCGCGCGGATCGCCGCGCGCGACAGGCTGTCGATCCGGTGCAGCGCGCCGACCGCGCCCTGTACGTCCTCGACGATGAAGCCGGTCACGCCGTCCTCGATCACTTCCGGCACCGAGCCGCGATTGAACGCGACGACCGGCGTGCCGCAGGCCATCGCCTCGATCATCACCAGGCCGAACGGCTCCGGCCAGTCGATCGGGAACAGCAGCGCCTTCGCGCCCGACAGGAACGCCGGCTTCTGCGCCTCGTTGATTTCGCCGATGAATTCGACGTGCGCTTCGCCGAGCAGCGGCTCGATCACTTCCTTGAAGTAGTCGGCGTCCGCCTTGTCGACCTTCGCGGCGATCTTCAGCGGCAACCCGCTTTGCGCGGCGATCCGGATCGCGGTGTCGACGCGCTTTTCGGGACAGATCCGGCCGAGGAACGCGAGATATTCGGGCTTCACGTCCGGTTGCGGCGTGAGCAGCGTGTCGGGCAGCCCGTGATAGACGGTGCCGGCCCACGCGGCCTGCGGCAGCGGCTTGCGCTGCGAATTCGAGATCGACACGACCGGCGCGTCCGGGAACGCGTCGAACACCGGCTGCAGCTCGGGCAGATCGAGGCGGCCGTGCAGCGTCGTCACGTAAGGCGTGTCGAGACGCGACATCAGCGGGAACGGCAGGTAGTCGAGGTGAAAGTGCAGCACGTCGAATTCGTGCGCGACACGGGCGACCTGCTCGATCAGGCGCATATGGGGCGCCATCGAGTCGCGGATCGACGGATCGAGCCGCAGGGCACGCGGCCACGCCGCCTCGAGGCGGGCGGACGTGACGGAATCGCCGCTCGCGAACAGCGTCACGTCGTGGCCGAGCTCGACGAGCGCCTCGGTCAGGTAGGACACGACACGCTCGGTGCCGCCGTAGAGTTTCGGCGGGACAGCTTCGTAAAGCGGCGCGATCTGGGCAATACGCATGGGCGTTCTCCAGTGTCGACCAGCGCGGGCGCTCGAGTGCGCATGCTGGTCCGATGCGGGTTGCGGAACTCGCCGACGCACGCTTTGTGCGGTGCGTGGCCGGGCCCGTGGCGGGATACGCGGGGCGCCGGACGGCAAGCTGCGGGGCGGGGCGGCGCGGCTCACGCCGCCGCCCATTGGAGTCCATTATCGGTATCGCCTTCAGGGGTTCGAGTGTTTTTTCAAACACTTAAGGCTTGTTACACGATGAAATACGCGAAAACCCCGATAAAAAGGGCGGGGAAACATGTAGCGAGATGGACGCAACTATTGTTGCGCTATTGTGAAAAACCACTATAATTTTTACCGATTCGATCTCCGGCAGCCTTGCCGGACGGCCTTCCCCGGATTCGTCCCATGTGGAACCACATTGCAGACGTATTCGCGCCCCAGTTGTTTTGCCGTTTGTCCCCTTTCAATTCGCCTTGTCGGAAAAATTCCTACACGGTTTACAGACAAATCCTGCATGGCATACGCCACTTCGCTGATACCGGCATAAATCCCGTTTGGCCAAAATTCGCCCTGTAAGACTGATAAACGTGCCGACACGGGGCCAGCAAGCGCCTGATCGAGCAAACGTTTTCATAACATGAAAGGCCAAAGCAAAGCTCTTAACGGGGGAATCATGAGCGCCACCAGCGAAATGCTCAGTGAGATCAAAGAGGTCAACCTGTCGTACCTCCTCCTCGCGCAGCGCCTGCTGCGGGAAGACAAAGCGATGGGCATGTTCCGCATGGGCGTGTCCCAGGAACTGGCCGACGTGCTCGCGAACCTCACGCTCGCCCAGACCGTGAAGCTCGCCGCGTCGAACCAGATGCTGTGCCGTTTTCGCTTCGACGATCACGCGCTGCTGTCCTCGCTCGCCGACAAAGGTCGCAGCGACGTCGTCACGCACGCGCACTCGGCCATCCTGATGGCCGGGCAGCCGGTCGAAAGCGTCCGCTGATCCTTCCCTGCCGTTGCGTTCGTTCCGGCGCGTCGCGCCGGCGGGCGGCGTATCGGCCATTCATCCGAACAAACGTCACGCGGACGATTTTTCACCATGGCAAGCAAAAGCGTCGTGATCGAGGTGAAGGAAATCACCCTCGCCATCGAACTGATCGAACTGGGCGCCCGGCTGCAGCTGCTGGAGGCGGAAACGAGCCTGTCGCGCGACCGCCTGATCAAGCTGTACAAGGAACTGAAGGGCGTGTCGCCGCCGAAGGGGATGCTGCCGTTCTCGACCGACTGGTTCATGACGTGGCAGCCGAACATCCACTCGTCGCTGTTCTACAACATCTACCGGTTCATGCAGGACCACGGCCGCTGCGAGCCGATCCAGTCGATCGTGAAGGCGTACCGGCTCTATCTGGAGCACGTGAACCTGTCCGGCGACGAGGCCGCGCTGAGCCTCACGCGCGCATGGACGCTGGTGCGCTTCTTCGACTCGGGGATGCTGCAGATGACCCCGTGCACGCGCTGCGGCGGCCACTTCGTCGCGCATGCGCATGATCCGCATCAAGGTTTCGTGTGCGGCCTCTGCCAGCCGCCGTCGCGCGCGGGCAAGACCCGCAAGGCCGCCGCCGCGCGCGCGGAGCTGGCCGCCGCCGCGGCCTGAGCGCCGGGCCGGCCAGGGCAGGGCCCGGCGGGGGCGGCATCCGGACGGCCGCCGCACGCCGCGCGCACCGGCCGCGGCTTGCTGGTAAACACCGCCGTGCCGCCACGGCACGGCCGCGAAAGTTTTCCTGCCGACTGCCGTAAACCTGATTAACGGCGGTCTCCCCGCCGGTCATTCGTGAGGGACAGGCAGTGCTGATTATCGTGGGAACACTCGTGACGCTGTTGTCCGTCTTCGGCGGTTATGCGCTGGCAGGCGGGCATCTGGGCGCATTGATCCAGCCGGTCGAGATCCTGATGATCGCCGGCGCGGGTGTCGGCGCGTTCATCCTCGGCAACGGCATGAAGACCATCAAGGGGACGCTGCGTGTGCTGCCGACGCTCTTCAAGGGCTCGAAGTACACGAAGGACGTCTATATGGAACTGATGGCGCTCCTGTACGTGCTGCTCGCGAAGGCGCGCAAGGAAGGCACGCTGACGCTCGAGGCCGACATCGACGATCCGGACAAGAGCCCGATCTTCACGCAATACCCGAAGATCCTCGCCGATCGCCACATCGTCGAATTCCTGACCGACTACCTGCGGCTGATGGTCGGGGGCAACATGAACGCGTTCGAGATCGAGAGCCTGATGGACGAGGAGATCGAGACGCACCACGCGGAAGGCGAAGGCCCGGCGCACGCGCTGATGCGCGTCGGCGACGCGATGCCGGCGTTCGGGATCGTCGCGGCCGTGATGGGCGTGGTGCACACGATGGCATCGGCCGACAAGCCGCCCGCGGTGCTCGGCGCGATGATCGCGCAGGCGCTGGTCGGCACGTTCCTCGGGATCCTGCTGTCGTACGGGCTGATCGGGCCGCTCGCGAGCCTCGCGGAGCAGCGCGTGGCCGAATCGACCAAGATGTTCCAGTGCATCAAGGTGACGATCCTCGCGAGCCTGAACGGCTACGCGCCGGCGATCGCGGTCGAGTTCGGCCGCAAGGTGCTGTTCTCGACCGAGCGTCCGTCGTTCACGGAGCTCGAAGAGCACGTGCGCCGCGTGAAGGCGAAGTGACGCGGAGCGTTCGATGAGCAAGAGCAAGGATCGCGCGATCGTCGTGAAACGGGTGGCCCCGCAGAAGAAGGGCCATCACGGCGGCGCATGGAAGCTCGCGTATGCAGACTTCATGACCGCGATGATGGCGTTCTTCCTGCTGATGTGGCTGCTGAGCTCGGTCACGCCGGTGCAGCTGAAGGGGATCGCCGAATACTTCAACACGCCGCTGAAGGCCGCGCTGTTCGGCAGCGGCGATCGCAGCTCGCAGGACTCGAGCGTCATCAACGGCGGCGGCCGCGATCTGTCGAGCGTCGATGCCGGCACGCTGCGCCGCACCGACGGTTCGACCAATCTCGCCGACCGCATCGCGAAGGCCGGCGACGACAGGACGCGCTCGCAGGCGCAGGGCGCGCAGGACCGGCTCGAGCAGGCGCGCCTGCACGACCTGCAGATCAAGCTGATGGCGGCGATCGAGGCGAATCCGACGCTGCGCCAGTTCAAGCAGCAGATCCGCATCGATTCGACGCTGATGGGGCTGCGCATCGAGATCGTCGATACGCAGAAGCGGCCGATGTTCGCGATGTCGAGCGACCACGTGGAGCCGTACATGCGCGACATCCTGCGCGAGATCGGCAAGACGCTGAACGACGTGCCGAACCGGATCATCGTCCAGGGCCATACCGACGCGGTGCCGTACGCGGGCGGCGAGGGCGGCTACAGCAACTGGGAGCTGTCGGCCGACCGCGCGAACGCGTCGCGCCGCGAGCTGATCACGGGCGGCATGGACGAGGCGAAGGTGCTGCGCGTGCTCGGCCTCGCGTCGACCCAGAACCTGAACAAGGCCGATCCGCTCGATCCGGAAAACCGCCGGATCAGCGTGATCGTGCTGAACCGCAAATCCGAAGACGCGCTGATGCGCGACGACGCGACGACCACGACGCTGTCGGCCGACGCCGCGGGTTCGAAGCAGCTCGCGCAGCAGCTCGGCGGCGCGGCGCCGGCCGCGCGGCCGGCGCTCGCGAACGCCGTCGCGGTCGCGCCGAAACCCTGACGTTTCAACGATTCCGAGACAGACATGATCCGAACCATTCTCGCCATCGACGATTCCGCGACCATGCGTGCACTGCTGCAGGCGACGCTTGCGCAGGCCGGCTACGACGTGACCGTGGCGCCGGACGGGGAAGCCGGCTTCGACATGGCGGCCACCGTGCCGTACGACCTGGTGCTGACGGACCAGAACATGCCGCGCAAGAACGGGCTCGAGGTGATCGCCTCGCTGCGCAAGCTCACCGCGTATGCGGACACGCCGATCCTCGTGCTGACGACCGAAGGCAGCGACGCCTTCAAGGACGCCGCGCGCGACGCGGGCGCGACCGGCTGGATCGAAAAGCCGATCGACCCGGCAGTGCTGATCGACCTGGTCGCGACGCTGTCCGAGCAGACCGCCTCCTGACACGAACGCGACGAATCCAACCGGTGACCGGGCATGACTCTCGACATCACGCAGTTCTACCAGACCTTTTTCGACGAAGCGGACGAGCTCCTCGCGCAGATGGAGCAGCTGCTGCTGAACCTCGACGTCGGCTCGCCCGACCCCGAGGATCTCGCCGCGATCTTCCGCGCCGCGCATTCGATCAAGGGCGGCGCGGCGACGTTCGGCTTTTCCGCGCTGACCGAAACGACCCACATCCTCGAATCGCTGCTCGACCGCGCGCGCAACCATGAGCTGACGCTGACCAAGGAAATGGTCGACGCGTTCCTCGAGACCAAGGACGTGCTGTCCGACCAGCTGGTCGACTACCGCGCCAGCGCGGAACCCGATGCGGCAGCTGCCGCGGCGATCTGCGCGAAGCTCGAACGGCTGAAGGCCGAGAGCGGCGCGGGTGCGCCCGCGGACGTCGCGCCTGTCGCGCCGGCCGCTCCGGCCGCCGACGCCGCACCGATGCCCGCGCCTGCCGCCGGCACCGACCGCGCGCCCGATCACGTGGTCGAACAGGCGGTCGCGGCCGCGCATCCGGCGGCCGATGCCGGTGCCGGCGCGGACGGCCCGCACCTGAAGATCACGCTGGTCGGCGTCGACGCGAAGGACCAGGCGCTGCTCACCGAGGAGCTCGGCAATCTCGGCCGGATCGTCGGTCGCGAGGAAGCGGGCGCGGACCTGACGCTGTGGCTCGAATCGGACGTGCCGTCCGACGACATCGTCGCCGTGTGCTGCTTCGTGATCGACGACAGCCAGATCCGCATCGGGCGCGGCACCGCGCCGGCCGCACCGGCGGCGCCTGCCGCTGCCGCTGCTGCGCCGGCCGCCGCGGAACCGGCCGCCGCACCGCCGGCCGCGCGGGTCGAAGTATTCGCGGACGCAGCGGGCGCCGCACCGGCCGCCGCCGCACCGCAGACGCAAGCGCAGCCGCAGCCGCAGGTCCAGGCGCAAGCGCAGCCGGGCGCTGCCGCGCAACCGGCGCCGCAGCCGCACGCCGAACCCGCCGCGCAGGCGGGCGCGCACCACGACGACAAGCGTCCGCGCCCGGCCGCCGCCGCAGCGGGCGCGGAAGGCAGCTCGATCCGCGTCGGCGTCGAGAAGGTCGATCAGCTGATCAATCTGGTCGGCGAGCTCGTGATCACGCAAGCGATGCTCGCGGAAACCGCGAGCGCGTTCGATCCGGCGCTGCACGACCGCCTGTTCAACGGGATGGCGCAGCTCGAGCGCAACGCGCGCGACCTGCAGGAAGCGGTGATGTCGATCCGGATGATGCCGATGGATTACGTGTTCAGCCGCTTCCCGCGGCTCGTGCGCGACCTCGCCGGCAAGCTCGGCAAGCAGGTCGAGCTCGTCACGTTCGGCCAGGCGACGGAACTCGACAAGAGCCTGATCGAGCGGATCATCGATCCGCTCACGCACCTCGTGCGCAACAGCCTCGACCACGGGATCGAAACGGTCGACAAGCGCGTCGCCGCCGGCAAGGACGGCGTCGGCCAGCTCGTGCTGTCGGCCGCGCATCACGGCGGCAACATCGTGATCGAAGTGAGCGACGACGGCGCGGGCCTGAACCGCGAACGGATCCTCGCGAAGGCCGCGAAGCAGGGCATGCAGATTTCCGAGAACATCAGCGACGACGAAGTGTGGCAGCTGATCTTCGCGCCGGGCTTCTCGACCGCCGAGACGGTGACCGACGTGTCGGGCCGCGGCGTCGGGATGGACGTCGTGAAGCGCAACATCCAGTCGATGGGCGGCCACGTCGAGATCTCGTCGCAGGCCGGCCGCGGCACGACCACGCGGATCGTGCTGCCGCTCACGCTCGCGATCCTCGACGGGATGTCGGTGAAGGTCGGCAGCGAAATCTTCATCCTGCCGCTGAACTTCGTGATGGAGTCGCTGCAGCCGTCGATCGACGACATCTACACGGTCGGCAACGGCGAGCGCGTGGTGCGCGTGCGCGGCGAATACCTGCCGCTCGTCGCGCTGCACGAGGTGTTCTCGGTCGACGACGCGCGCACCGATCCGACCCAGGGGATCGTCACGATCATGGAAACCGAAGGGCGCCGCTTCGCGATGCTGATCGACGAGCTGGTCGGCCAGCAGCAGGTGGTCGTGAAGAACCTCGAAACCAATTACCGCAAGGTGCACGGCATCTCGGCGGCGACCATCCTGGGCGACGGCAGCGTCGCGCTGATCGTCGACGTCGCGGCGCTGAACCGCGAAACCCGTGCGACGCACGGCGCCCGAGCCGGCGCCGAGCTCGCGATCTTCTGACTCTCGCCATTCAACCGATTGGGGGCAAACGTGTCCGCTGAAGTTCAAATGATCAATCCGGCCGCGGCGAACGCGGCCACCAGCCGCCGCGATGCCGAACACGGCGATGCGACGGGCCAGGAATTCCTCGTCTTCACGCTCGGCGACGAGGAATACGGGATCGACATCCTGAAGGTGCAGGAAATCCGCGGCTACGACAGCGTCACGCGCATCGCGAACGCGCCGGACTTCATCAAGGGCGTGATCAACCTGCGCGGGATCATCGTGCCGATCGTCGACATGCGGATCAAGTTCCATCTCGGCCGCGTCGAGTACGACCACCAGACCGTCGTGATCATCCTGAACGTGTCGAACCGCGTGGTCGGGATGGTGGTCGACGGCGTGTCGGACGTGCTGACGCTGCAGACCGACCAGATCATGCCGGCGCCGGAATTCGGCGCGACGCTGACGACCGAGTACCTGACGGGCCTCGGCACGGTCGACGGCCGCATGCTGATCCTGATGGACATCGAGAAGCTGATGTCGAGCCGGGAAATGGCGCTGATCGAGACGCTCGGCGCGTAAGCGCGCCGCGCGCGCAGGAACTTCGGGAGAATCCGCAATGTTGCATAACTGGTCGATCCGCACGACGCTCACCGCGGTCGGACTCATCCTCGTGTGCCTGGCCGCCGCGGTCGGCGGGCTCGGCCTCTACGCGCTCAATCACGCGAGCCGTTCGCTCGACGAGATCGCGCACGTCGACCTGCCGGCGATTCACACGCTCGACGACACGTCGTCGTACCTGCTGCGCGCACGCGTGTCGCTCGACCGCTTCCGCTCGCTGACCGAAGCCGGCAACACGGCCGATGCCGCGAAGGTGCTCGAGCGCGCGCAGGAGCTGTTCACGAAGTCGAACCAGAACTGGCAGGCGTTCCAGTCGACCGCGAAGTCCGGCGTCGAGCAGGCGCTCGTCGACGAACTTGCCGCGCGCTACGCGACGATCGTGAAGGAAGGCGTCGAGCCGGAATTCGCGGCCGCGCGCGCCGGCGACATGGCCGCGTATCACGCGGTCGCCGACACCAGGATCAGCCCGATGTTCGTCGCGTACGACCAGGCCGCGTCGGCGGTGATCGCGTCGCTGCAGAAGCGCGCGGAAGAGCGCCAGGCCGCGACGCAGTCGCAGATCTCGATGATGGTCGGCCTGATCGCGGCCGGCATCGCGATCGCGTTCGTCGTCGTGATCGCGATCCGCTTCGCGCTGCGCGGCCTGATCGTGAAGCCGCTGGAAGACGCGATCGCACACTTCGAGCGCATCGCCGGCGGCGACCTCACGCAGCCGGTAAACGTGTTCAGCACCAACGAGATCGGCCGACTGTTCGGCGGCATCAAGCGGATGCAGGACGCGGTGACGACGATGGTGCAGGCCGTGCATCGCGGCACCGAATCGATCGACGTCGGCGCGCGCGAGATCTCGACCGGCAACACCGACCTGTCGCAGCGCACCGAGGAACAGGCCGCGTCGCTGCAGGAAACCGCATCGAGCATGGAGCAGCTGACCGGCACCGTGCGCCAGAACGCGGAGAACGCGCGGCAGGCGAGCCAGCTCGCGGTCAACGCGTCGGACATCGCGACGCAGGGCGGCGAAGTGGTCGGCCAGGTCGTGTCGACGATGCAGGACATCGCGGCGAGCTCGGGCAAGGTCGTCGACATCATCGGCACGATCGAAGGGATCGCATTCCAGACCAACATCCTCGCGCTGAACGCGGCGGTCGAAGCCGCGCGGGCCGGCGAGCAGGGCCGCGGCTTCGCGGTGGTCGCGGGCGAAGTACGCTCGCTCGCGCAGCGCAGCGCGAGCGCCGCGAAGGAAATCAAGCAGCTGATCGGCGATTCGGCCGAGAAGGTCGAAAGCGGGTCGGCGCTGGTCGCGCGCGCCGGTTCGACGATGGACGAGATCGTGCAGGCCGTGCGGCGCGTGACCGACATCATGGGCGAGATCAGCGCCGCGTCGGACGAGCAGTCGACCGGCATCGAGCAGGTCAACCGTGCGGTCGGCCAGATGGATTCGGTCACGCAGCAGAACGCGGCGCTCGTCGAGCAGGCCGCGGCGGCCGCCGCGTCGCTCGAGGAGCAGACGCGCCAGATGAAGGCGATCGTGTCGGAATGGCGCGTCGCAGGCGGCATCGCGCACGCGCCGGCGCGCGGTGCCGTGCGCGCGGCCGCGCACGTGCCGACCGCGGCACCGGCATTGCCGTCCGAGAGCCGTCACGACGCCGCACCGGCCGCTCAGCCGGCGCCGCATGCGGCGGCGCAGCCGGCGGCACGCCGCGCGGCAGCCCAGCCGCATGCCGCGGCACCGGCGTCGAGCAGCCACGACACGAAGCGCACGAGCGACTCTGCCGCGCGTGCACCGAAGGATGCGCCGGCCGCCGGCGGCTACGGCCCGCGCCTCGCGAAGACGGCGGCCGCACCGGCGCACAAGCCGGCCGACAAGCCCGCGCTGGTGCGTCCGGCGCTGAACGGCGAGAAGCCGGCGCTGGCCACGGCCGGCGCGTCCGACGACGACTGGGAGACCTTCTAAGCCATGCCGTCCGCGCGCGCACCGTCTCGATCCGATGCACCGGAAGCCTCGCCCCGCGCGGGCGAGCCCGGGCGCGACTTCGCGTTCACCGGCGCGGATTTCGCACGCATCCGCGCGCTGATCCATCAACGCGCCGGAATCTCGCTGTCCGAGCACAAGCGCGACATGGCGTACAGCCGGCTTGCCCGCCGATTGCGCGCCCGCGGCCTCGACACGTTTCGCGACTACCTGGACCTGCTCGAGCAGGAGGACGATCCGCTCGAGTGGGAAGCGTTCACCAACGCGCTGACGACGAACCTGACCGCGTTCTTCCGCGAGTCGCACCATTTCCCGATCCTCGCCGACTTCGTGAAGGCGCGGCCGGCGCCGGTATCGGTGTGGTGCTCGGCGGCGTCGACCGGCGAGGAGCCGTATTCGATCGCGATCACGCTGATCGAGGCGCTCGGCGAATCAGCCGCGCGCGGCGCGTCGATCCTCGCGACCGACCTCGACACGCAGGTGCTCGCGAAGGCCGAGGCCGGCATCTACACGTACGACCAGGTCAAGCACCTGAGCCCCGAGCGGCTCAAGCGCTTCTTCCTGAAGGGCACCGGCGCGCAGGCCGGCCGCGTGAAGGTGCGCCCCGAACTGCGCGCGATGATCCGCTTCGAGCAGCTGAACCTGACCGATGCCGACTACGGGATCGGCAAGCCGTTCGACGCGATCTTCTGCCGCAACGTGATGATCTATTTCGACAAGCCGACGCAGGGGCAGGTGCTGTCGCGCTTCGAGCCGCTCGTGAAGCCGGGCGGGCTGCTGTTCGCCGGGCATTCGGAGAATTTCACGTACGTCACGCAGGCGTTCCGGCTGCGCGGGCAGACCGTGTACGAACTGACGCGCGATGCGGCGCACGGCCTGCGCACGCGCGGCGCGGCCGCGCCGGCCGCGGTGCCGCCGCGGATGACCGCACGCGTCGCGGGCGGCGCGCCCGCTTACGGAGAGCGCGGATGAGCGGCCTGCCGATCGCGACCAATCGCTACTTCGACAACCACTTCGAACGCCCCGGCGTGAAGCTGCTGCCGAACGAGTTCTACACGACGTCCGAGGACATGGTGCTGATGACCGTGCTCGGCTCGTGCGTCGCCGCGTGCCTGCACGACCCGTTCGCGGGCATCGGCGGGATGAATCACTTCATGCTGCCCGACGACGGCGCGGATGCCGGTGCGGCCGCGTCGGACTCGATGCGCTACGGCGCATACGCGATGGAAGTGCTGATCAACGAACTGATCAAGGCCGGCGGGCGCCGCGAGCGCATCGAGGCGAAGGTGTTCGGCGGCGCGGCCGTGCTGGCCGGGATGACGACCATCAACATCGGCGACCGCAACGCGGATTTCGTGCGCCGCTATCTGGCGCTGGAACGCATCCGGATCACTGCCGAGGACCTGCAGGGCGTGCATCCGCGCAAGGTCGCGTTCATGCCGCACAGCGGCCGCGCGATGGTGAAGAAGCTGCGGCTGCAGGTGCCGGGCGTGACCGAGCGCGAAGCCGCGCTCGCGCGCGAGGCCGACCGCCTGCGCGCGGCCCGGCCGCGCGCGCACGTCGAGCTGTTCGCGGCGCCGCGGCCGGCCGCGCCGCCGCCGGCGCGCCCGCGCATCGAGCTGTTCGGCGCGCGCGGCGGCGCAGGCGCGCAGCCGGCCGGCGCGAAGACCGGCAGCCCTTATGCGGCCAACCTTTCGAGAAAGCAGGAGGCATGACCGCAGTGCAGAAGATCAAAGTGTTGTGCGTCGACGATTCGGCGCTGATCCGCAGCCTGATGACGGAGATCATCAACAGCCAGCCCGACATGACGGTGTGCGCGACCGCGCCCGATCCGCTCGTCGCGCGCGAGCTCATCAAGCAGCACAATCCGGACGTCCTGACGCTGGACGTCGAAATGCCGCGCATGGACGGCCTCGACTTCCTCGAGAAGCTGATGCGCCTGCGGCCGATGCCGGTCGTGATGGTGTCGTCGCTGACCGAGCGCGGCTCGGAAATCACGCTGCGCGCGCTCGAACTCGGCGCGGTGGATTTCGTCACGAAGCCGCGCGTCGGCATTCGCGACGGCATGCTCGACTACGCGGAAAAGCTCGCGGACAAGATCCGCGCGGCCTCGCGCGCGCGCGTGCGCCAGACGCCGCAGCCGCAGGCCGCCGCGCCCGCGGCGGGCGGCCAGCCGGCCGCGCCGATGGTCAACAACCCGCTCGTCAGTACCGAGAAGCTGATCATCATCGGCGCGTCGACGGGCGGCACCGAGGCGATCCGCGAGGTGCTGACGCCGCTGCCGCCGGATGCGCCGGCGGTGCTGATCGCGCAGCACATGCCGCCCGGTTTCACGAAATCGTTCGCGCAACGGCTCAACGGGCTGTGCCGGATCGCGGTGAAGGAAGCCGAGCACGGCGAGCGCGTGCTGCCGGGCCACGCGTACATCGCGCCCGGCCATGCGCACCTGCTGCTCGCGAGAAGCGGCGCGAACTACATCGCGCAGCTGTCCGACGAACCGCCGGTGAACCGCCACCGGCCGTCGGTCGACGTGCTGTTCCGCTCGGCGGCGCAGCACGCGGGCAAGAACGCGATCGGCGTGATCCTCACGGGGATGGGCCGCGACGGCGCGGCCGGCCTGCTGGACATGAAGCGCGCGGGCGCCCACACGTTCGCGCAGGACGAGGCGAGCTGCATCGTGTTCGGGATGCCGCGCGAGGCGATCGCGCTCGGCGGCGCGGACGAGATCGCGCCGCTTGCCGAGATGAGCCGGCGCGTGATGGCGCGACTGGCGACGATGGGCGACCGCGTGCAGCGCGTCTGAATGAAATGTCACCGGGCACGTGCGATGCTGCGTGCCCCGACGGTAACGAATCTGCAAAGGAACGACGATGGACAAGAGCATGAAAATCCTGGTGGTGGACGATTTCCCGACGATGCGCCGGATCGTCCGCAACCTGCTCAAGGAACTGGGCTACACGAACGTCGACGAAGCCGAGGACGGCGCGGCCGGTCTCGCGCGGCTGCGCGGCGGCGGTTTCGACTTCGTGATCTCGGACTGGAACATGCCGAACCTGGACGGCCTCGCGATGCTGAAGGAAATCCGCGCCGACGCGACGCTCACGCACCTGCCGGTGCTGATGGTCACGGCCGAGTCGAAGAAGGAGAACATCATCGCGGCCGCGCAGGCCGGCGCGAGCGGTTACGTCGTGAAGCCGTTCACGGCCGCGACCCTTGACGAGAAGCTGAACAAGATCATCGACAAGATGGCCAAGGCCGGGAGCTGAACGTGAACGAGCCGATCCATGCGGCGCTCGCCGGCGCGGCGATCAACGCCGACGGCCACGCCGAAGGCGCCGATTACGCGAGCGACCGGATCCTTGCGCGCATCGGCCACGTCACGCGCACGCTGCGCGATTCGATGCGCGAGCTCGGGCTGGACAAGCACGTCGAGCGCGCGGCGGAAGCCGTGCCCGACGCGCGCGACCGGCTGCGCTACGTCGCGACGATGACCGAGCAGGCGGCCGAGCGCGTGCTGAACGCGATCGAGATCGCGAAGCCGATGCAGGAGCGCATCCACAACGAGGCCGAGGCGCTCGACGCGCGCTGGGCGCAGTGGTACGCGGCGCCGATCGAGCACGCGGAAGTGCGCGAGCTGATGCACGACACGCGCACGTTCCTGCACGCGCTGCCCGAGGCCGCATCCGCGACCAGCGCGCAGCTGCTCGAGATCATGCTCGCGCAGGACTTCCAGGATCTGACCGGGCAAGTGATCAAGAAGATCATGGACATGGTCTACCTGATCGAGCAGCAGCTGCTCACCGTGCTGGTCGAGAACATCGCGCCCGAGCGGCGCGAGCAGTTCGCGGCCACCGCCGCCGCGCTCGCGGCCGAGCAGATCAGTGCGACCGGCAGCCCCGAGTCGTTGCTGAACGGGCCGCAGATCGCACCGGAAGGCAAGTCCGACGTCGTGCAGGACCAGGCGCAGGTCGACGACCTGCTCGCGAGCCTCGGCTTCTGACGCTGTCCGCCGTATCGCATGGCATCGGCGCCGCTCCCCGTCGCGGAGCGGCCGATGCGCATGGCTTGCGCCATGTTTCCCGCCCGCGCCCGCGGCGTGCGTCCCGCACGCGATGTTGCGTCGCATCATGCTGCGACGAATTGACACTCCGACACACTCCGCAGGCATACTACGCGTCAGCAGCAACGAAGCGTCATTCTTAAGACTTTAATTTGTTGACCGGCGGCGCCGGATCTGCTTGCAGGCCGCCGGGTAACGAAGCCAGTCCCTTGGGGGGGAACGTGAAGCTGAAACGCTTGGGCTGGGCCGTCGCGCATGCGGCGGCTGTAACGGGTGTGCTGTGGTCGGTCCACGCACACGCCGAACTGGGCGGCGCGCCGATGTCGCCGCCGGCGGACGATCATGCCGCCACCGTGCGCGCGATGCAGCGCGCGATGCGCTCGGCCGACGGCGCACAGGCGAGCGCCGCCGCGAACACTGCCGCGTACACCGTCCGCGAGATCACGCTCGGATCGGGTACCGTCATCCACGAATACACGACTGCCGGCGGCACCGTGTTCGGCCTCGCGTGGCGCGGGCCGAGCATGCCCGACCTCGAGTCGCTGCTCGGCAACTATTTCCCGCAGTACACCGCCGGCGTCCAGGCGGCGCATGCGGCGCGCGGCTGGCGCGCGCCCGTGTCCGTCAATACCAGCGGCCTCGTGATCCGGACGGGCGGCCACATGGGCGCGTTCGCCGGCCAGGCATGGCTGCCGAACGCGCTGCCTGCCGGGCTGACCGGCACCGACATCCAGTGACAGCGGGAGAGCGATCTTGCGAATTCCTCGTACATTCAAGCGCTGGCTCGGCCTGCTGAGCCTGGCAGCTGCGACCGCGATGCTCGTGACGGCCTGCGGCGGCGGCGGCGATGACAACGGCGGGAGCGGCGGCAACGGCGGCGGTTCCAGCGTGTCGGACGGCAATACGGCGAACACGGCCGTGATCACGGTCGGCACCGGCGTCGCGCATGTCATCAACATCCCGACCGTCAGCGTGAAGATCTGCGTGCCGGGCACGTCGAACTGCCAGGTGGTCGGCAATGTGCTCGTCGACACCGCGTCGTACGGGCTGCGACTGGTCGGCAGCAGCGTGTCCGGCGTGCTGAACAGCCTGCCGCAGGTGACGAGCGGCGGCGCGCCGGTCGCCGAATGCGGCAAGTTCGTGTCGAGCTATACGTGGGGCTCGGTGCGTACCGTCAACCTGTCGATCGGCAGCGAGCAGGCGAGCGCGCTGCCGGTGCAGATCATCGGCGATCTGGGCACGACCAACGTGCCGAGCTCGTGCTCGAACGGCGGTGCGAGAACGTCGGCCAACACCGCGAGCGACCTCGGCGCGAACGGCATCCTCGGCATCGGGCCGGCGCCGCTCGACTGCGGCACGACCTGCGCGACGTCGACGTCGGCGACGTACAACAACTACTACGCGTGCCCGAACGGCAATTCGAGCTGCACGGTCGCGCTGGTGCCCGTCACGCAGCAGGTCGCGAACCCGGTCCATCGCTTCGCGACCGACAACAACGGCGTGATCGTGCAGATGCCGAACATCTCGAACAGCGGGCAGGCCGGCGCGACGGGGCTGCTGACGTTCGGGATCGGCACGCAGAGCAACAACGCGCTCGCCGCATCGACGGTGCTGACGTCGACGACGACCGGCGACGTGAGCGGGACGTTCCTCGGCAGCAGCGTGACCGCGTTCTTCGATACCGGCTCGAACGCATACTTCTTCAACGATTCGGCGCAGAAGACCTGCTCGACCAACACGCAGTTCTACTGCCCGGCGTCGCCGACCACCTATACGGCAACGCTGACCGGCCAGAACGGGACGACGGGCGGCGTGTCGATGCCGGTCGCGAACGCCGATTCGCTGTTCGCGAATTCGTCGACGTTCGCGTTCAACGACATCGCCGGACCGTTCGGCTCGGACGGCTGGCTCGATCTCGGCATGCCGCATTTCTACGGCAAGACGATCTACTTCGGGATGGACAAGACGTCGAGCGGCGGCGCGAAGCCTTACGTCGCGTTCTGAACGCGCCCGACGCGCAGTAGCCGAAAGGGGGCGAGCGATCGCCCCCTTTTTTTTGTCCGTCTTCGGGTCCGCCCTACGGGGCGGGCCGACCCGACATCCCGTTCCAGCGCCTACGATATAAGACCGGCACCGGTGCCGGCACGACATCGAGGAGACAGCGCCATGAGCCAGCGTATTCAACGCATCACGCCGTTCCTGTGGTTCGATCGCGACGCCGAAGCCGCCGCGAACTTCTACGTGTCGGTGTTCGACGACGCGCGCATCGTGCACGTCGCCCGTTACGGCAAGTCCGGCGCGCAGGCGTCGGGGCAGGCCGAGGGGGCGGTGATGACGGTGTCGTTCGAACTGGACGGGCAGGCGTTTCTCGCGCTGAACGGCGGCCCGGCGTTTCCGCTGACGCCGGCCGTGTCGTTCGTCGTCAATTGCCGCGACCAGCACGAGATCGACCGCTACTGGGCGGCGCTGGCCGAAGGCGGCGACGAGCGCGCGCAGCAGTGCGGCTGGCTGCGCGACCGCTTCGGCGTGTCGTGGCAGGTGGTGCCCGTGCAGATGCCCGAACTGATGGCCGGCGACCCGGCACGCGCCGAGCGCGTGATGGCGCAGGTGATGAAGATGAAGAAGCTCGATCTTCGCGTGCTGGAGCAGGCGGCGGCCGGTTAGCGCGGCGGCTGCCCGCCGCCGGCCGGGGCGTGCGGCGCGCGCGCGGCTTGCGGCGGAGGTGCGGCCCGCTCGCCGCACCTGTAATCGGCCGCCCGGTAAATCGAGTGTCGAACGATCGCGCCGATTATCGAGCGCAATGCGTTTCATTCGGTTGTAATCAAACGATGGACTATCGGGCTGTTAATTCTGTCAGGACCCGATGATTATTAAAATGGCGTGAAACGCAAGGCGACGCTGCCGCATCGGGCCGTTGCGTCGGCCTCTGCGCGATTTTGAACAGAATGGGGCAGCCGCTGCGAGAAAACGAATGCCATGCACTGAAATTCAAATTTATAATGCCCGCGTTGTTTCCGGGGTCGCCGATATAAAACATGAGGGCAATAACATGAATTTCACCGAAGCCATTCGTTCCGTATTCAACCAGTACGCGAAATTCGAAGGCCGCGCGCGCCGCGCGGAATACTGGTACTTCGCGCTGCTCACCGGCATCGTGTCGATCGCGTGCCAGGTACTCGCGGCCGTCGGCCGCGAAACCGGCGCGATTTCGCTGCTGCTGGCGCTCGTCGCGCTCGCCGTGTCGCTCGCGCTGGTGCTGCCGAGCCTCGCGGTCACGGTCCGCCGGCTGCACGATACGGGGCGCTCGGGCTGGTTCCTGCTGATCGCGTTCATTCCGATCGTCGGCGGGATCCTGCTGCTCGTGTGGATGTGCTCGCGCGGCACCAACGGGCCGAACCGTTTCGGCTCGGATCCGATTCCCGCGATCTGAGCGCCGGCCGCCCTTGCGCGACGCCGTCGCGCCGGGGCGGCCAGATTCAAGTTCGCCGCTTCATCCGTCCGTGCACGACTTCACAGCCTCACGGCTTCACCGCCTCACCGTCTCACCGCCTCACCGCCTCACCGTCTCACCGCCTCACCGCCTCACCATCTCGCCGTCCTACCGCTTCA
>NZ_JAULUC010000010.1:0-225024 GCF_052851275.1 Burkholderia sp. SR8 | reverse complement strand
AGCAGAAGCGGGCAGCACGGTCAGCATCTACGACGGCACGACCCTGCTCGGCACGACGACGGCCGACCCGACCGGCAACTGGACCTTCACGCCGACTACCGCGTTGGGCGAAGGCGCACACAGCCTGACGGTCACGGCAACCGACACCGCAGGCAACGTCAGCCTCCCGAGCGCATCGTTCGCGATCACCGTCGATACGACCGCCCCGACCGCGGCGGCCACGCTGACGACCCTGACCGACAACACCGGCGCGCCCAACGACTGGATCACCGGCGACACGACGCCTACCCTCGGCGGCACGCTGAACGCGGCGCTCGGCGCGGGCGAGGTCGTCCAGGTCAGCCTCGACGGCGGCGCACACTGGACCAACGCGACCGTCGACGGCACGAACTGGACCTGGTATGCACCGGGCGTGTTGTCCGCGGCCGACTACACGGCGACGGTGCGTGTCGTCGATGCGGCGGGCAACGTCGGCCCGACGACGTCGCAGCTCTTCACGATCGATCCGAACGTCGCACCGGTCGTATCGGCGCAGTCGTCGGGGAACCTGCTCGGCATCGTCGGCGCGAACCTGCTCAACCTGATCGATTTCAGCACGCAGCAGGCGTTCTCCGGATCGGACTACAACAACAACCTCGATCACGTGACGCTGCACTACGGCGGGTTGATCGGCCTGGGCGCGCTGCAATTCAACGCGAACCAGGCGCTGGCGAACGAACTGGGGCTCCACTTCAACGTCGTCAACAACAACGGGATCCTCGGCGTGATCGGGCCGTCGTCCGACCTGACGATCACCGCGGCCGACGGCGGCACGATCGACAACCTGAAGCTCAACGAGTTTCTCGGCTCGATCACGCTGAACGGCGGGCTGATCAGCGTCAGCGCGCTCGACAGCGTGACGATCTCCGCGACCGACAAGACCGGCCTGTCCGCATCGGCCACGGCTGGCCAGTTGCTGAACGCGAGCCTGCTCGGCTCCACGCAATCGGCGTCGATCATCGAAGGGACGTCGGGCAACGACACCGTCACCGGCACGTCCGGCAACGACCGCCTGTACGGCTACAACGGCGACGACGTGCTGAACGCGGGCGACGGCAACGACCTGCTGCGCGGCGGTGCCGGCAACGACACGCTCAACGGCGGCAACGGCAACGACATCCTGATCGGCGGCGCCGGCAACGACACGCTGACGGGCGGCGCCGGCACCGACGTGTTCCTGTGGGAAGCCGGCGGCGCGGACAACACCGGCGGCAACGGCCAGGACGTCATCACCGACTTCCAGCTCGCAAGCGGCCCCGGCGATACGAGCGGCGACAAGATCGATCTGTCGAAGCTGCTGGTCGGCTACACGGCGGACGCGGACGGCCCCGCGCATTACGTGGACGGCGTGCCCACCATCGATGCGGGCGACACGATCGGGCAGTTCCTGTCGGTGACGAACGTCGGCGCCGATACGGTGATCAGCATCGACCGCGACGGCGCGGGGACGGCGTTCAGTTCCGAAACCCTCGTCACGCTGAACAACGTGACGACCAACCTGGAGACCCTGCTCGCGAACCAGCAGATCATCGTCTGACCGCAGCGCCACGGGGAGGCCGGCCTGCCTCCCCGACACGGCGAGCCCGTTCGCATCGCGACGCGGGCTTGCCCGACGCATATCCGTCCTCGCGGCAAGCGAGGGCATGCTTTGCCGGACGGTTCGCCGCCGGCATCCCGATGATGCTCAAGACAACCGCCCGTTCCAGATACACCCTGTGTCGCGCCGTGCGCGCGGCGCGTGCCGTTTTCCATCCAGGCCATATGTTGTTCGCGATCGCGCTGCTCGACACCGCACCGGCGGCGTTCGCGTCGTCGTCGCCGCTACCGAGCGGCCGACTGACCGATTCGTTCGCGACCGCGGCGCGCGTGCCGGCGCCTGCGCCTGCGGTCCAGGCTGCTGCGGCGTCGCCCGCGCGTTCGTCGCCGCCTGCGGCGCCCCGGGCGGCCGCTCCGGCGATGCGCACCGCGACGACGACGGCGTCGTTCGTGCCGCTGCCGGCCGGTCTGCCCGCTGCCGCACCGGGCCGGCACGTGGCGCCGCCGTTGCCGCCCGCTGACCCGGCGCGGCGCATCGTGCTCGCGAACCTGTCTCGCGCGATGGCGCCGGGCGACGCGCCATCGCCAGTGACGGCGCCGCGTGACGGGGTGACGACGATCACGCCGGATCTGCCGGACATGCCGGACGCATTCGACACGCCCGCTGTCGCGCGCGCAGCGGATCCCGCGGACGCCGAGGTCGCCGACGGCGCAGCGGGCGAAACGCTGCGCATCGCGCTCGACCAGCTGACGCTGCGCGACGCGGTGGGCGTCGCGATCGCGCGCCATCCCGACATCGGCCGCGCCCATGCGGAAGTCGCGCAAAGCACGTCGGAGGTCGAGGTCGCGAAGGCAGCGTGGTATCCGAAGATCGACTACGGCGTGCGTCCCGGCTACGGCGGCAGCTTCGGCAGCAACGGCAATCGCACCGGCACGCGCGCGTCGATCGGCGTGTCGCAGTTGCTGTACGACTTCGGCCGCACGTCGGGACGGATTTCCGCGGCGGACTCGACGCTGAGCCAGAAGCAGTATCAGCTGGCCGACACGATCGAGACGGTTGCGTACCAGACGGCGTCGACGTTCGTCGAACTGGCCGCCAGCCAGGACGTCGTCGCCGCCGCGCGGCGTCAGGTCGCCGCGCTGAGCGACACGCGCACGAAGATCCTCGATCGCGTGCGGGCCGGATTATCGGTTTCGTCGGATCGCAATCTCGTCGAACTGGCGATCCTGCATGCGCAGGCGGAAGTGCTGAAGGCACACACGCGCTTCGACGTCGCAGCCGCGAAGCTCACGGAATTGATCGGCGCGCGTCCGCGGCGCGTGGCGAATCTCGGCGGCACGGTGGATTTCGTCGGCGCTCTCGGGTACGTCGGGGGCGATATCGAACGGACGCCGTCGGTGCTTGCCGCGGCGGCCGCCGTCGATGCGGCCGATGCGCGCGTGCGCGTCGCGCAGGCAGAACGCTTCCCGTCGATCGGCATCGGTGCGAGCCGTTCGGTGTCGAGCGGCCGTCCGAACGCCACCAACGACACCTGGATCGGTTTCGCCGTGAGCGGCAACTACTCGCTCGGCGGTCTGGCGAAACACCAGATCGCGGCCGCCGAAGCCGAATTGCGCGCGAACCGTGAAAGCCTCGAGAACCGGCGGCTCGTGACGCGCAGCGCGCTCAAGTCGGCGGAGATCGAAGCGTCCGGCGCGGCCGCGCGGCTGAACAGCTACGAGAAGGTGACCGCGCTGTCGCGGGCGTCGCGCGACCTGTACTGGCAGGAATACATCCTGAACAAGCGCACGCTGACCGACGTCGTGAATCCGGAGCGCGACATCTTCGAATCGGAAGTCGAGGCAATCAACGCACTGGCCGACGGCGCGATCGCGCGCATCAAGGCTTACGTGGCGGTCGGCAAGTTCGTCGAATTGCTGCGCGAACACGAAGGGAGTCGTCATGAATGATGCGTTTCGCGCCGGGCGCGATGCCGGCGCCGACATCGCGCGCTGGGCCGACCCGCTGATTTTCGCTGCACGCCATCTCGGTCTGGCCGTTTCGCCCGAGCAGGTGCGCGGCGCGGCAGCGTGGGCCAGCCTCGCGGACCCGGACGCGGCCGTCATCGAAGTCGCCGCGTCCGCGGGACTCGCCGCGCAATTCGCCGCATTGCCGCCGGCGCGGCTCACGCCGGCGATGCTGCCGGCGCTCGCCGTGTTCGACGACGCGCATGTCGGCGTGATCGTGTCGGTCGCGGCGGGGCGCGCAATCGTCCAGTTCGTCTTCGACGGCAAGCCGGTCGAACGCGCGCTCGATCTGGACGCGCCGGCACCCACGTGGCCGGCCCGCGTGCTGCTCGTCCACGAGCGGGTTGCGCGGCGTGACGAGCGCGTCGACGGCTATCTGTCCGCCAAACCCGACACCTGGCTGCACGATTTGTTCTCGGCGCAATGGAAGGTGTTGCTCGATCTCGGTGCCGGCTCGCTGTTCGGCAATCTGCTCGCGATCGCGACGTCGCTGTTCGCGATGCAGGTGTGGGATCGCGTGGTGCCGGCGCGGGCGACGCATACGCTGTGGGTGCTGGCGTCCGGCGTCGTGCTCGCGCTCGCGCTGGAACTGCTGCTGCGTACCGCGCGCGTGTCGATCGCCGATCATTTCGGCAAGCAGGCGGACCTCAGGCTGTCCGCAATGTTCTTCGCACGCGTGCTCGACATCCGAAACGACGCGCGGCCGCGCTCGCCGGGCACGCTGGTCGCACAGCTGCGCGACCTCGAACAACTGCGCGAACTGCTGACGTCGAGCACGATGGGCGTGCTGATCGACATTCCATTCGTCATCGCGTTCCTGCTCATCATCTGGCTGCTCGGCGGCCCGCTCGCGTTCGTGCCGCTCGCGGCGATTCCGCTGCTGATCCTGCCGGGCGTGCTTGCGCAAATCCCGCTGGCGAAGCTGTCGAACCAGGGGCTTGCGGAATCGGCGCTGCGCAACGCGATCCTGATGGAGTCGATCTATCGCGCGGAGGACATCAAGGCGCTGCAGGCGGAGCCGCGCTTCAGGCAGCTGTGGGCACATACGAACAGCGTGAATGCCGACATCGGGCTGCAGCAACGCCGGCTGGCCGGCCTGCTCGTGAATCTCGCGCAGACGGTGCAGCAGCTCGCGTACGCCGGCGTGCTGGTCGCCGGCGTGTACGGCATCCTGGACTCCAGCCTGTCGTTTGGCGCCGTGCTCGCCTGTTCGATCCTGACGAGCCGCACGATCGCGCCGCTCGGCCAGATTCCCGCGGTACTGTCGCGCATCCAGAACGTACGCGCGGGCAAGAAAGGGCTCGACAACCTGCTCGCGCTGCCGCTCGATCACGATCCGTCGGTCGATGCGTATCACAAGCCGGCGCTCGTCGGCCGCTATCGCTTCGAACAGGTCGGATACAGCTTCGATCCGCAGGAAAAGCCGGTGCTCAGTATTCCGAACCTGTCGATCGAGCCGGGCGAGCGGGTGGCGATCCTCGGCCGGGTCGGCGCGGGAAAATCGACGCTGCTGCGGTTGTTCGGCGGGCTCGCGACGCCGGTGCAGGGGCGCATCCTGTTCAACGACACGCCGATGCCGCTGATCGATGTCGCCGATGTGCGTCGCGACGTCGGGATGCTGTTGCAGGAATCGAGTCTCTTCTACGGCACGCTGCGGGAGAACCTGCTGATCGCGAATCCGCTCGCGACCGACGACGCGATGCTCGCCGCGATGAAGGTCGCGTGCGCGGACCAGTTGCTGCTGCGGCAGCCGCACGGCCTCGACCTGAAGCTGCGCGAGAGCGGCCTGGGGTTGTCCGGCGGCCAGAAGCAGGCGCTGATGCTGGCGCGCGTGATCCTGCGCTCGCCGAACGTGTTGCTGCTCGACGAGCCGACCGCGTCGCTCGACGAGGCCACCGAGCGCGCGATTGTCGAACGCCTGCAGCAGTGGCTCGGCAATCGCACGTTGATCGTGGCGACGCATCGTTATCCGGTGCTGTCGATCGTCGACCGCATCATCGTGCTCGATGGCGGACGCGTGGTGCGTGACGGTCCGAAGGACGAGGTGCTGGCCGCGCTGCGCGGTTCCGGCACGCCGGAGCGGGCGGCCGCGGCGCGCGCGCCGGCCGGCGGCTCGAATCCGTTGCCGGCGCAGATGGCGGGGGAGGCACGATGAGCGATTTCCCGTGGTCGGCAAACCGTGCGCGCGAAGCGGCGCCTGCGCGGCGGATCCTGTGGCTGATCGTCGCTGCGCTGGCGGCCTTTCTGGTGTGGTCGGTATTCGCGAACCTCGACGAAGTCGCGGTCGGCGAGGGCAAGGTCACGCCGGCCTCCAAAGGGCAGGTCATCCAGAGTCTCGAAGGCGGCATCCTGTCCGAGCTGGCGGTGCGCGAAGGCGATGTCGTCGATGCGGGCCAGCGGCTTGCGACGCTCGATCCGGTGCTCGCACGCTCGTCGATGGAGGAAACGCTCGAGCGGATCACCGCGTTGCAGGGGCGCGCCGCGCGGCTGTACGCGGAGATGAACGACCTGCCGGGCATCGAATTTCCGGCGGAACTGGCGAACGAGAAAGCCGTGACCGGACGTGAGCGTCAGTTGTTCGTCGCGAACCGTCGCGCGTTTCGCGAAAACGTCGCGAACCTGCGCGAACAGCTGCGTCTTGCCGAGGACGAACTGCGGATTGCGCTGCCGCTGCTGAAAACCGGCGCGACCAACGAGGTCGAGGTGCTCCGGCTGCGTCAGAAGGCCGCCGAATTTTCGACGAAGCTGGCGTCCGCGCAGAGCGAATACTACGTCGCGCTGAAAGCCGACTATTCGAAGACGATGGCCGATCTCGAACCGCTGCTGAAGGTTCGAGAAGGGCGTGCCGACCAATTGCGGCGAACCGTGATTCGCGCGCCGGCGCGCGGCATCGTGAAGGACATCCGCGTGTCCACGGTTGGCGGCGTGATCGCGCCGGGCGGCATGCTGATGGAAATCGTGCCGCTCGACGACCAGTTGCTGATCGAGGCGCGTCTCAGCCCTCGCGACATCGCGTTCATTCATCCGGGGCAGGAAGCGACCGTGAAGATCACGGCGTTCGAACCGTCGATCTACGGATCGCTGCCGGCGAAGGTCGAGCGAATCTCACCCGACACGATCGAGGACCAGGTCGACCGGCGCGTGTACTACTACCGCGTCTACGTGCTCACGCAGCACGCGTATCTGGAAACCCGCGACGGCAAGCGACACCCGATCCTGCCGGGCATGGTCGCCACCGCGGAGATCCGCACCGGGCGCCGCACCGTGTTCGACTACCTCGTGAAGCCGTTGAATCGCGCGGCCGAGGCGTTGCGCGAGCGCTGACGCTGACGCGCCGCGCGCGGCCGGTCACGCGCGCGGCGCCGGATCGCGGTCGTCGGCATCCGGGTAGACGATCGTGCCGTCATCCCGGATCACCGCACCGGCCGTGAGCCGCGCGGGCTCCGCGCGGTTCTTGCCCATGATGTGCAGCACCGTTTCGCCGCGTGCGATCAGGTAGTCGGACACGATGCGCCGATGACAGCGCCACCACACGGCTTCCGAGCACATGATCGCGCAGCGCTGCCGATGGCCGTGCGCGATCAGCTCGTCGAGACCCGTCCGGAACTCGGGCGACAGCGCGTAGTCGGCATAGCGATGGAAGCTGCGGTTGATCCAGAAGTCGTTGACTTCGATCGGCACGTCGCGCGACTTGCCGCGCAGGCCGCCGAGTTCCGCGATGTGCTCGTACCGGATGCCGGCCGCGGCCAGCGCATCGGGCAGCGTCGCTTCGTTGAACTGCGGGTTCGTGCGCGAGCGCGTCATCTTGCGGATATCGGCGAGCAGCGCGACGTCGACCGCATCGAGCATCTCGACGAACTCGTCGAGCGTGCGGTTCGAGTGGCCGATGGTGTAGAACGGCAGCGTCACGCGTCGTCCTTGCCGGCGATGCGTTCGAGCACGCGGCCGCGATGCGCGGCGATGTGGTCGGTACGGTCGCTCTTGATCTCGTATTGCGGATCGTCGGGCGACGCACGGTGGCGATGGCCCTTGTAGTCGAAATCCTGCGTGTGGATTGCGACGATCCTGCCGGTCACGTAACCGGCTTCGGAATTCCAGCGGACGTGGTCGCCCAGCTTGAACGGCGTCGTCATGCGGGAGCCTCCTTGCATCGATGCGGCTTCGTCTCCGTTGCCGTGCGCATTATCGGCGCCGGCCGTGGATGGAAAAAGATACAGACGGCGGCGCAGCGCTGTGCTGGCGGCGCAAGCGTCATGCCGGCGTCCGACGCGTTTTCATTCTCCTGACAATACTGGATCTCATTACTTCCGTGTCGAGATTCACCCGCTCTTGACGTTACTTCACGATATGGCAACGCTCCGCTGAAGTATTGCTCGGCGAGGTGCGCATGGCTTTCGGGGAAAAGCGGGGGCCGAGATTGTGCGGTAACCGACCGGAATCGGCATACGCGCAATCTCCCCTGTCGCCAATGCGCCTAGCCTCGCGGCCACGGAAGCACGATTCGCGCGATGAGCCCGGTCGGTTTTCGGTTCACGAGCGCGAACGTGCCGCCGTGAGCATGAACGATTTCTCGAACGATCGACAAACCGAGCCCGACGCTCCCCGGGCGATCGCTGCGAGCTGGATCGAGACGCACGAACGGCTCGATCACGTCTCGCAGTCGATCCTCGGGAATGCCTGGCCCGTCGTCGACCACATCGATATGCACGCTCTGCCCGTGGACCGATGCGGCTACCGCGACGCCGCTGCCGAAGTGCAGCGCATTCTCGATGAGGTTCGTCAGCACCCTGCGCATCGCATCCGGGCGGCAAAAGAAGCGGATCTGCTCCGGGCCGACATACCGCACCGCCGTGCCGGCCTCCTCGTATTCGTCGCACAGCGTGGAGATCAGTGCGCCGAGGTCGAGCCATTCCTTCTCTTCGCGGTCCACGCCGGTGCTGAGGAAGGCCAGCGCGGACGTGACCATCGACTGCATCAGCTCGATGTTCCGTATCAGCTTGTCGCGCACGTATTCGCTCTGTTCCATTTCCAGTTGCAGCCGCATACGCGTCAGCGGCGTACGCAAGTCGTGGCTGATCGCAGCGAGCATGCGCGTACGGTTCTGGACCGACAGCGCGATGCGTTCCTGCATCAGGTTGAATGCATGTGCCGCCGATCGAATTTCGAGCGGGCCTTCTTCCGCGATCGGCGACACCGACATCTGCTGGCCGAACGCGTCGGCGTGTTCGGACAACCGCCGCAACGGACGGATTACGCGCGAGATGGCCCACGCCGACATCGCGGCCACGCCCACGCACATGAAGATCAACGCGCCGTAGAACGGAAAGGAATAGCGTGGCGGGTCGACCGCATTGCGGACGGTCTGAACCTCGAGCGTCTGGTTGCCGAGCGGCACTCGCACCCGGATCGGCGCATCGCCGGCATGTTCGCCCGCGCAAGCGCGTACGGACAGGGCCGCCGCGCCCGTCAGCTCCGATTTCAGCACGGACTCGAGGTTTCGCGTGTCCGGAGTTTCTGCGGAGCAGGCCGACGCAGCCTGCGACAGCCGGAACGACAGCCCCGGCTGCCGCATCGTCGCGACCACGGCGCTGCGCCCGGCGTCGGGCATCGCGCGCAGACTCTCGACCGCGCTGGCGATGCGATAGGCGCTCTGCCATGGCCACGGTGGAGCGGGCGCGGTGTGGTGCGACAGCAGAACGATGAAGAGCACGGCCGTCGCGCTCGACGAGCACGTCAGAATCAGCAGGATCTGCCCGAGCGTGGTGGAAATGATCCGGCGCATCAGACGAAGACCACGTCGGGCTGAAACACGTAGCCGTCGGTGCGTACCGTACGGATCGTTTCCTCGAGCGGATCGTTGCCGGCGAGCTTGCGCCGCAACCGGCTCACGAGCAAATCGATCGAGCGCCCCGAGATCGGGAAGTTGGTTCCGCGCGTGAGATTGATGAGCTCTTCGCGCGAGAGCACCTTGCGGACGTGCTGGCAGAGCACGAGCAGCAGGTCGGTTTCCGCGCCCGTCAGCGGCACGCGCAGGCCTGCCGGCGAGCGTACGAAGCGCCGGTACGGATAGAACGTGAAGCCGGAAAACTGCAGGACCAGTTCGGTGATCGGTTTGCGTTCGTCGCCCTCGGCGGCGACGGGGCGGCGCAACACGGCGCGGATGCGCGCCAGCAACTCGCGCGGATCGAACGGCTTGGGTACGTAGTCGTCAGCACCGAGCTCAAGACCGACCACCTTGTCCGTCGGATCGTCGAGTGCCGTCAGCATGATGATGCGCGGCCCGCCCTTCGCATGCAGGCGACGACAGAGATCGAGCCCGTCCTTGCCCGGCAGCATCACGTCGAGCAGGACCAGGTCGACGTCGTCCGTCGCGAGCAGCGCGTCGGCGGCTTCGACGCTGTCCGCGACGTGCGTGACGTAGCCCTTGCCGGACAGAAAGGCGGCGAGCGGGACGCTGATGTCTGCGTCGTCTTCGACGATCAGGATGGAGTTGCCGGTCAATGGAGTCCCCGTCGTTACGTGCGTGTCGTATGCGGCGCGCGGCCGCGGTGCGTTCGCCGACAAATGTACTCCGGTGCGCACGATCGGTCTGTGTCAATCACGACACATTATATAAATGCACATAAGAATCAACAACTTAGGAGTGGTTTAACGTATCGTGCACCGCATCTTGGAAGGATGGTGGTCGTACACATGAACAAGCAGTTGGAGTGTTGCCGGTTGCGTTTGCCGGCGTTGTCCGGGCCTGCATCGCCGACGCGCCCGACGCGCTGGCCGGTCATGCTGGCGTTGTTCGCGTCGCTCGCGCTCGCGGGCTGCGGCGATCATGGCGCAGCCCCCGGCCCCGCCCCCGCCCCGGGCGCGGCCGCGGCGGCCGTCGAGGTCGGCGTCCAGACCCTGGCGCCGCAGCGGATCGACGAGCGCACGGTGCTGTCGGGCCGCCTGTCGGCACTGCAGGTGTCCGACGTGCGGCCGCAGATCGGCGGGATCGTGCGCAAGCGGCTCTTTACCGAAGGTGCCGACGTCAAGGCCGGACAGGTGCTGTACCAGATCGATCCGGCCGCATACCAGGCCACCTACGACCAGGCGCGCGGCACGCTGGCGAAGGCCGAAGCGACGCTCGCGTCGGCGAAGACGAAGGCCGCGCGCTACGCGCAGCTCGCGAAGATCGGCGCGGTCAGCGCGCAGGACAACGACGACGCGGCCGCGGCCGTGCGCGAAGACGAGGCCGACGTGCTGGCCGATCGCGCGTCGCTCGAATCCGCGCGCGTCAATCTCGGCTACACGCGGATCACCGCGCCGATCGCCGGGCGCATCGGCGCGTCGTCGGTGACCGAAGGAGCGCTGCTGACGGCCGACCAGACCACCGCGCTCGCGACCATCCAGGCATACGACCGGATGTATCTCGACGTCACCCGCTCGAGCGCCGAATGGCTGCGGTTGCGCAAGGCGTATACATCGGGCCGCCTGCAGCGCGCCGGCGACGGCGCCGTCGTGCGGCTCACGATGGAAGACGGCACGCCGTATCCGCATGACGGCATGCTGCAGTTCTCCGGCATCACCGTCGACCAGACGACCGGATCCGTCACCCTGCGGATCATTTTCCCGAACCCCGACGGCGAACTGCTGCCGGGGATGTTCGTGCGTGCGGAACTCGACGAGGGTGTCGATGCGAATGCGCTGCTGGTGCCGCAGCTCGCCGTCACGCGTGCGTCGGACGGCAGCGCGAGCGTGTGGGTCGTCGATGCGACCGGCCACGCGAAGCAGGTGGCCGTGCGCGCCGACACCGCCTATGGCGACCGGTGGATCGTGTCGAGCGGATTGAAGGCGGGCGATCGCGTGATCGTCGACGGCTTGCAGAAGGTGCAGGCCGGCGCGGCGGTGCATGTGACGGCCGATGCGTCGGCCGCGAAGTCGTAAGGAGCGCGCATGGCAGGATTTTTCATACAGCGCCCGGTCCTCGCATGGGTGATCGCGATCGTGATCATGCTGATCGGTGGCGCCGCGAGCACGACGCTGCCGGTCGAACAGTATCCGACCATCGCGCCGCCGTCGGTGCGCGTGAGCGCGACCTATCCGGGCGCATCCGCCGACACGGTGGCCAAGACCGTCACGCAGGTGATCGAGCAGAAGCTGTCCGGCATCGACAACCTGATGTACATGTCGTCGACGAGCAGCAACGCGGGGCAGGCGACGATCAACCTGACGTTCGAACCCGGCACCAACGCCGACATCGCGCAGGTGCAGGTGCAGAACAAGGTGACGCAGGCGTCGGCGTCGCTGCCCGAAACCGTGCAGGAACAGGGGGTGCAGGTCGCGAAGGCGTCCAGCAACTTCCTGATGATCGTCGCGCTGTCGTCGCCCGGCGGCACGCTGAACTCGATCGAGCTCGGCAACGTGATCGCGACGCAGATCGAGGATTCACTCACGCAGCTGACCGGCGTCGGCGACGTCACGCTGTTCGGCGCCGAGCACGCGATGCGGATCTGGCTGAACCCGGTCAGGCTGAAGAGCGTCGGGCTCACCGCGTCGGACGTGACGACCGCCATCACCAACCAGAACGTGCAGTTGTCGGTCGGCGAATTGGGCGGAGCGCCCGCGACGGATGCGCAGGCGATCAACGCGACCATCGCGTCGTCGAGCCTGCTGACGACGCCCGGGCAGTTCGGCAACATCCTGCTGCGCGTCAATGCCGACGGCTCGAAGGTACTGCTCAAGGACGTCGCGCGCATCGAGGTCGGCGGCGATTCGTACGGCACCTCGTCGCGAAGCGACGGCAAGCCGGCCGCCGCGCTCGCGGTCAAGCTGTCGACCGGCGCGAACGCGATGTCGACGGCGAAGAAGGTACGCGCGAAGCTCGCCGAGCTGCAACCGCAGTTGCCGAAGGACGTCGCGATCAGCTATCCGTACGATTCGACGCCGTTCGTGAAGATCTCGATCGAGGAAGTCGTGAAGACGCTCGTCGAGGCCGTGATCCTGGTGTTTCTCGTGATGTACCTGTTCCTGCAGAACCTGCGCGCGACGCTGATCCCGACCATCGTCGTGCCGGTCGCGCTGCTGGGCACGCTGGGCGCGATGTCGGCGATCGGGTTCTCGATCAACGTGCTGTCGATGTTCGCGATGGTGCTCGCGATCGGGCTGCTGGTCGACGATGCGATCGTCGTCGTCGAATGCGTCGAGCGGATCATGGCCGATGAGAAGCTCGGGCCGAAGGCCGCGACGAAGAAGGCGATGGGGCAGATCACCGGCGCGCTGGTCGGCGTGACGACCGTGCTGACCGCCGTGTTCATCCCGATGGCGTTCTTCTCGGGATCGACGGGCGCGATCTACCGGCAGTTCTCGGTGACGATCGTGTCCGCGATGGTGTTGTCCGTGCTGCTCGCGCTGACGTTGACGCCCGCGCTGTGCGCGACGCTGCTCACGCCCGCGTCGGCCGAGCAGCACGCGCGCCGCGGGTTCCTCGGCGCGTTCAACCGGATGTTCGAGAAAAGCAACGCGCGATACAGTGCGACGCTCGCGCGCGTCGTCGCGAAGCCCGCGCGCTGGATGATCGCCTATGCGCTGATCGCCGGCATCGTCGCGCTGCTGTTCGTGACGCTGCCGTCGTCGTATCTGCCGGAAGAGGACCAGGGCTCGATCATGGTGTCCGTTTCCGCGCCGGTCGGCACGCCGGCATCGAGCACGCTGAAGACGGTCCAGGCCGTCGAACAGTACTTCCTGAAGCAGCCGGCCGTCGCGCACATCATGACGGTCAACGGCTTCAGCTTCAACGGCCAGGGGCAGAACAACGCGTTCGCCTTCGTGCAGCTCAAGGACTGGGGCCAGCGCGGCGCGAACGACAGTGCGCAGGCGGTGATCAATCGCGCGAACGCCGCGTTCGCGAAGCGTCGCGATGCGCAGATCTTCGTGATGAACCCGCCCGCGATCCAGGGGCTCGGCACGCAAAGCGGCCTCGACTTCGAGATCGAGGACCGTTCGGGCCAGGGGCACGACAAGCTGTTGAGCGCGCGCAACCGCTTCATGGCGCTGGCCGCGAAGGAACCGTCGCTCGCGATGACGCGCCCGGGAGGCCTCGAGGACACGCCGCAGCTCTATGTCGA
Organism: Burkholderia sp. SR8; assembly: GCF_052851275.1. Lineage (NCBI taxonomy): Bacteria > Pseudomonadati > Pseudomonadota > Betaproteobacteria > Burkholderiales > Burkholderiaceae > Burkholderia > Burkholderia sp. SR8. The sequence continues at coordinate 211,342 of NZ_JAULUC010000010.1, read as the reverse complement.
CATCGACCGCGAGAAGGCCAGTGCGCTCGGGCTGTCGATCTCGGATATCGACACGACGCTGTCGACCGCGTTCGGCTCGTCGTACGTGAACAACTACATCGATACCGGCCGGATCCAGAAGGTCTACGTGCAGGCCGATGCGCCTTACCGGATGATGCCGTCGGACATCGGGCAGTGGTATGTGCGCGCGGATTCATCGTCTTCATCTTCCTCTTCGTCCTCCGGCTCGTCGTCGAGCACGTCGTCGTCCTCGACGACGTCCTACGACGGGCGGATGGTGCCGTTCTCGGTGTTCTCCAGCACGCGCTGGACTTTCGGCCCACCGCAGATCGAGCGCTACAACCGCGAGCTGGCGATGGAGATGAGCGCACAGACAGCGCCCGGCGTCAGTACCGGCCAGGCGATGCAGGCGGTCGAGAAGATCGCGCAGCAGTTGCCAAGCGGCTTCGGCATCGAATGGACAGGCCAGTCGTATCAGGAAGTGCTGGCCGGCTCGCAGGCCACCTACCTGTACGCGATCTCGCTGATCGTCGTATTCCTGTGCCTGGCCGGACTGTACGAAAGCTGGACGGTGCCGCTCGCCGTGATCCTGGTGGTGCCGATCGGCGTGCTCGGCGCGCTGCTGGGCGCGCATCTGCGCGGGCTGTCGAACGACGTCTACTTCAAGGTGGGGCTGCTGACCACGATCGGGCTATCGACCAAGAATGCGATTCTGATCGTCGAATTCGCGAAGGATCTGCAGGCGCAGGGCAAGAGCGTCGCGGAGGCGGTGCTCGAAGCCGCGCATCTGCGGCTGCGGCCGATCCTGATGACCTCGCTGGCGTTCGTGTTCGGCGTGCTCCCGCTCGTGATCAGCACCGGCGCGGGCTCGGCGGCGCGCCGCGCGATCGGCACCGGCGTGGCCGGCGGCATGATCGCGGCCACCGTGCTCGCCATTTTCTTCGTGCCGGTGTTTTTCGTCGTGGTGCGCAAGCTGTTCGGCGCATCGCGCCGCGACCGCGAAGGCGACGCCGCCGGCTCCGCCAGGGATCAAGTATGAAACTGAAACTCGTCTCGTTGCTGTGCGCGCTGGCGCTCGGCGCCTGTTCGCTTGACCCGGCCTATCAGCGGCCGACCGCGCCGATGGCCGGTACCTGGCCCACGGGGGCCGCTTATTCGACGGGGGCTTCGGCTACGTCGCCTGCCTCGGCGGCTTCCACAGCATCGACGGCATCGTCTGCCTCAGCCGCCGTCAGCGCCACGACTTCCGCACCGCTCGCCGCCGACGTCGGCTGGCGCACGTTCTTCCGCGACGCGCGCCTGCAAACGCTGATCGGCCTCGCGCTCGACCACAACCGCGACCTGCGCGTGGCCGCCCTGCAGGTGGCGCAATACGAAGCACAGTACCGGATCACGCGCGCCGCGCTGGCGCCGACGATCGACGCCGGCGGCTCGTTGACGAACGCACGCAGCTCGGGCGCGGTCAGCCGCTCGAGCAGCGTGTCGGTGGGCACCACCTCGTGGGAGATCGATTTTTTCGGCCGCCTGCGCAGTCTCAAGCGACAGGCGCTGGAAACCTACCTGGCGACCGACGCGTCGCGCACCAGCACGCAGCTTTCGCTGGTGGCGACGGTGGCCACCGATTTCCTGCAACTGCTGTCCGACCAGGCGATGCTGAAGATCGCGACGGAAACGGCCGAGGCCGACCGGCAGACCTACGAGCTGGCCGTCAGCATGATGAAGATCGGCAGCGCGTCGCTGCAGGACGTGCGCGAGGCGCAAATCTCACTGGCCAGCGCGCGCGCCAGCGCGGCGTCTTACACGCGCGCCGTGGCGCAGGATCGCAACAACCTCGCGGCCGAAATCGGCTGCCCGCTGCCGGCCGACCTCGACAGCGGTCCCGGCCTGCTCGACAGCGATGCGATGCTGGCCGACGTCGGCCCGGGCCTGCCGTCGGATCTGCTCGAGCGCCGGCCGGACATCGTGCAGGCCGAGCACACGCTGAAGGCGGCCAATGCGAACATCGGCGCGGCACGTGCGGCGTTCTTCCCGAAGATCGAGCTGACCGCCAACGCCGGCACCGCCAGCAGCGGCCTCTCGACGCTATTCAAGGCCGGCACCGGCGCGTGGACGTTCGCGCCGTCGATCTCCGTGCCGATTTTCGATTACGGCAGCAACCGAGCGTCGCTCGACGTCGCGAAGATCGAGAAGGACATCGACGTGGCCGACTACGAAAAGGCGATCCAGACCGCGTTCAAGGAAGTGGCGAACGCGCTGGCCGGCCGCGAAACCTACGTGGCGCAGCTGGCGGCCGATCGGGACTACGTGAGCGCCGCGCAGAGTTACTACGATCTCGCGCTGGCCCGCTACCGCACCGGCAGCGACAGCTTCCTGACGCTGCTGACCGCGCAGCGCACGCTGTACACGGCGCAGCAGCAGCTGGTCACGGATCAGCTCGCGAAGCTGTCGAACCTCGTCACGCTCTACAAGACGCTCGGCGGCGGCTGGTCCGAAACAGGGTAGGGCCAGCCGGCCACGGTGGTCATCAGAACAGGTCCTCGTGCCGGCAGTTGATCGGCAGTTCGGCGATGCTGGCGGCGCTACGTCCGATTGGCACGCTCTACGAGATCGAGGCGCGGATCCGTGGCAAGCCACCTGATGAGCGGCACCGCATGCGCAGGCACGAGCGGTGCCGGTGCACGGCGACATAAAGCAGTGGTTCGACCGGCGCCGACTCCGGCGGCGAACGTGACGCCGCGGTGTACAGCCGGATCGGCATGGCACGCCTGAACGGCCTCGATTCCGACGCGTATCTCGCCTACGTACTCGAGCGCATCGCCGACCATCCGGTCAACCGCGTGGACGAACCGCTACCGTGGAAGGTGACGCCGCCGCTGTCGTACATCCGAGCGAACACCGGGTCCAAGCGGATCACTCCCGACAATACCGGATCTCATACTTCCGCTTGCCGCCGTGAAATTGCCGTGCTAATTTTTCATGAAATTAATCGGCAAAAATTTCACGGGAGTCCGCATGTTCGTGCAGTCCGACCGTCACGTCGCGAGCTACTACGCGGCTACGTACCCGGCGCCGATCCCGCATCGGCCGGAGCTGGACGAACGCATCGACGCCGACGTGCTGATCGTTGGCGCCGGCTTCAGCGGCCTGCATACTGCGCTGCGGCTCGCGCTTGCCGGCAAGCGTGTCGTCGTGCTCGAAGCGAGCCGCGTCGCGTGGGCCGCGTCGGGCCGCAACGGCGGTCAGGCGCTGCTCGGCTGGTCGTGCGACATGCAGCCGCTCGAGGATTCGCTCGGCCGCGACGGCGCCCGCATGCTATGGGACAGCATGCGCTGGGCCGCGGCCGAAGTGCGCGAGCTGCCCGCACGGCACGGCTTCGATATCGACTACCGGCCTGGCAGCCTGTGGGCTGCGGTGCGGCCGCGCCGCGTCGCGATGCTCGCGCAGGCACGCGACGAGGCAGAGCAGCGGTGGGGCTACGACCGGTTGCGCGTGATCGGGCAGGACGAAATGCCCGAATGGATCGGCAGCGCGCGCTATCTCGCCGCGCTCCACGATCCCGAGGCCGGTCACCTGAATCCGCTGAAGCTCGCGCTCGGGCTCGCGCAGACGATCGAACGGGCCGGCGGGCGCATCTTCGAGCAAAGCCGTGTGCTCGACTGTCGCGAGACGGCCGGCGGCCACGTCGCGCGCACTGCGCGCGGCGAAGTACGTGCGGACGTGCTGGTGCTCGCATGCAACGCGTATGTCGACCGGCTCGATCCCGAGCTGTCGCGCCGGCTGCTGCCGGTCGGCACGTATCAGGTCGCGACCGCGCCGCTTGCGCCGGACGTCGCGCGTTCGCTGTTGCCGCGGAACAGCTGCGTGATCGACAACCAGTTCGTGCCCGACTATTTCCGGCTGAGCCCCGACAACCGCCTGCTGTTCGGCGGCGGCTGCACGTATCTCGGCGGGATTCCGGCCGACATCGCCGCGGCGACGCGCCCGTATCTCGAACGCGTGTTTCCGCAACTGCGAGGCGTGCCGCTCGACCACGCGTGGGGCGGCCACATCGACATCAGCATGCGGCGCACGCCGGACATCGGCCGCCGCGGCCAGCGTTTCTGGCTGCAGGGTTTCTCGGGGCACGGCGTGCTGCCGACGCTCGCGGGTGCGCGCGCGGTCGCCGATGCCGTGCTCGGCGACGATCGCCTGCTCGCGCAGTACCAGCGCATCCGCAACCCGCGCTTCCCCGGCGGCGCTTGCCTCGCCGCGCCGCTGGAAGCGCTCGGCAAGGCCTGGTACCGTTTGCGCGATACCGTCTGACGCACCGGAACTCAATATGAACGAACAGGAAGAGATAGAAAGCCTGGCGATCCTGATCCGCGACCTGCGCAAGCATCGCAAGGTCACGCTCAACGATCTAGCGGAACGGATCGGCCGTTCGGTCGGTTTTCTGTCGCAGGTCGAGCGCGGGCTGTCGCGGCCGACGGTCGCCGATCTCACCGCGATCGGCGAGGCGCTCGGCGTGCCGACCACGTATTTCTACAGCCTCAGCAAGCCGCGCAGCGTGCCGTGGGTCACGCGGCCCGACGAGCGGCGCACCGTGTATTACGCGGCCGGCATCACCGATATTCTCGTGTCGCCGAACATGCGTTCGCGCTTCTCGATCCTCGAAAGCCATCTCGCGCCGGGCGCGAGCAGCGGCGAGCGCTCCGTCGACGACAGCGACGAGCAGGGCGGCTTCGTGCTCGAAGGCGAGCTGACGATCTGGCTCGACGGCGACGACACGCCCGTCACGCTCGGCCCGAACGACGCGTTCCAGTTGCCCGCGCACAAGCGGTTTCGCTACGCGAATCTCGGCGATGTGCCGACGCGCGTGATCTGGGTGTTCACCTGATTCGTTACAGGGCGACCAATCGGGTCGTCTTTCGTGGTCATGGATTCGCAGTACTGATCGAAATCGAACATGCACGACCTGCCGCATGCCGATGAATCCGGTTCGCCGCGGTGCGGCACCGCCCTGCAACATATGGAGAGGATCACACATGGCTGACGTCGTTTCCGTGCTGGTCGACGAAGTGCGCGCATTCCGGCACGCGCATCCCGAGATCCGTTATGTCGACCTCATCTGTCTCGATCTGCCCGGCCACTTCTACGGCAAGCGCTATCCGATCGACGCGCTCGAGAAGGTCGCGTCGGGTTCGCTGCTGAAGCTGCCGCAGAACTGCGTGCTGCTCGGCACGCAGGGCGGTCTCTACAGGATCGGCGACTACTGCTTCAACGACGGTGATCCGGATGTGCCGCGTCGTCTGGTCCCGGGCACGCTGAAGCCGGTGCGCTGGGAGCGGCAGCCGCTCGCGCAGATGCTGGTCAGTTCCGACGGCACGGCGGCGCCGATCGAGTTCGAGCCGCGCGAGGTGCTCGCACGCGTGTTGCGGCGGTTCGCGGCCCGCGGAGTCCGGCCGGTCGTCGCGTTCGAGCTGGAGTTCTACCTGTTCGCCGCGCAGCTCGCGGACGGGATGCCGCAATATCCGCGCGATCGCCTGAGCGACGACCGCGACGACCAGCCGAACATGCATATCGAACGCCTGTCGCGGTTTTCCGACGTGCTGCACGAGATGGTCGACGCCGCACGCGAGCAGGGTGTCGATGCGACGGCGATCACGGCCGAACTCGGGCCCGGCCAGTTCGAGATCAACTTCGGCCATACCGACGACGCGTTGCGCGCAGCCGACTGGTCGGCGCTGTTCTGCCGCAGCACGCGCGGCGTCGCGTTGCAGCACGGCTACCGCGCGAGCTTCATGGGCAAGCCGTATCTGCACGCGCCGGGCAGCGGGATGCACGTGCACGTGAGCCTGTACGACGACGCGGGCCGCAACCTGCTCGCGGCGGACGGCCAGCGGCCGCTGCGGCATGCGGTGGCCGGCTGCCTCGCGCTGCTGCCGCACTGCATGCCGGTATTCGCGCCGAATCACAATGCGTTCCGCCGCTACGGCTCGATGGTGAACGCGGCGAGCCGCGCAAGCTGGGGTTTCGAGGACCGCGATGCGTGTATCCGGATTCCGGAGTCGGATGCGCGCGACCTGCGGATCGAACATCGGCTCGCGAGCGCGGACGCGAATCCGTATCTGGTGCTGGCGGCGATTCTCGCCGGGATGGAGCACGGGCTCGCTGCGCGGCTCGAGCCGACTGCACCGTTGAACGACGATCGCGGCAGCGGGATCGATTTCCCGACGGAGATGCTGTCGGCCGTCGCGGCGATGCAGGATCACGCGGCCGTGCGCGACGGGCTCGGCAGCGAGTTCGTGATGGTCTATTGCGAGAACAAGCGCCAGGAGGAGCTGGATTTCCGCAACGAGATCGCGGCGCGGGAGTATCGGTGGTTTCTGTGACGTGCCGCGCCGCGAAGCGACTGGATTCGATTCGCGGCACGGCACCCGGGGCGCGCTTACTCGCCGAGCTTCGCCGTCACGCAGCCGGTGCTCGCACATTCGCGCTCGCGTTCGCGCAGGAACGACAAACGCGATTGCGTGAGGTCGATCGCGCACTGCAGGTTCACGAGATAGCCGTCGTCGCGCGTTTCGCTGCAGCGGTCGTCGCGCTGCTTCATCCACGCGAGCTGGCCCGTCTTCAGTTTCGCCTGCTGGTCGCCGCTCAGCTGCTTGCGCACGCGGCCGTATTCGTCGTTCAGTTCGCGGTCGATCTGCGAAAATTCATTGCTGCTGCAGTACACCTGATCGAACGCACTGCGCGGTTTCCCGCAACCGGCCGCCTGCGCGGCGAACGGCGCGACAAGCGCGAGCAGTGCACAGGATGCAAGCAGATTCTTCTTCTTCATGGCGGTGCTCCTCACTGGGTGAAAACCGTTGAAACCGGACGGCCCCGTCTTTACCGGGGCGCCGTACACGCATCGATCCCGCCCGCGATCGCGGCGGCCAGGCGCTGGATCGTGTCGCGTTGTGCGAGACGCCTTTCCTCGTCGGGATTGACGATCACGCCCGCTTCGACCAGCACGGCCGGAATCGGCGCGGTACGCAGCACGACGAGATCGTCGAAGCGGTGGATGCCGAGTTGCGGATCGATCAGCGGGCGGTTCTCGCCCTTGATCGGCTGCGCGTGATACAGCGACGGCCGTTCGCCGGCCGCGACCAGCCGCTCGGCGATCGACTTCGCGCAGCGCAGGCTTGCCGCGTAATGCGGATTGCGTTCCGACACGAACACCGCGAAGCCGCGGAATTCGCGTTGCCGGCCGGCGTCGATGAACTGCTGCTGCATCGAATCGTGATGGATCGACACGAACAGGTTCGCATCGGGCGCCTGCGTCGAACGCTGGTCGAGCGCGATCTCGCGGCCGTCGGCGGACGTGCGCAGCACGCGATCGCCGTGCGCGACGAGCTTGTCGGCAACGGCGGTGGACAGGTCGAGGTTGTACCGGTACTCGACACGGCCACTTGCGCCGGTTGCACCGGGATGAGCCGGCGTATGGCCGGTGTCGACGACGATGTAGCGGCCCGACGCCGATTGCGCATCGGGACTTGCGGCATCGGCCGCGGGCAGCGCCGGCGCGGCGCCGAGCAACGGCGCGCATGCGAGTATGCGCACGGCGGCGCGCGCGAACGGGCGAAGGCGTCGGGCGGTTCGGTTTGTCATTGTTGTTGTCGAGGAGGGCATACGGCGCGTCGCATGGCGCGGCGCCATCGGCCTGCTCAATGCAGTCGGAATGTCGCGCGATTATAGCCGTTGCCGGCGGCGCGGCAATGAGCGCACGGTATCGCGGCAGTGGACGCGTTCATCTGCGGTACCGCGCACGCAGCCGATGCGGTCGACGCGATTGCCGCCGCGCGCGGCACGCACGCGCAGGGCCGGCAACAGGTCGCACGCGGCGTCGCGTGAGCGGCGCTCAGTGCGGCAGCGCTTCCGCTTCGGCCCAGCGCTTGAACGAGTCGAGACGCCGGCGCGTGTGCACGAGATAGAACCCGCCGATCAGCGGCTCGAGCAGCCAGCGCAGCCATGCCGGCTGCGCGCGGAACTGGTAGGTGAACTTGACTTCGGTCGTGCCCGGCGCGCGTTCGGTGAAATTCCAGCAGCCGCTGAAGCGTTCGAGCACCTTCGGCCCGTCGACCATCTCGACGGCCGCGACCTGCGGCGGGCGATACGAGATGTAGCGCGATACCATCGTCGCGCCCGACTGGCTGCGACAGAACGCATCGACGCCGACGTCGGCCGTCATTCCGTCGAGCAGATAGGCGTCGGTGAGGAAGTTGTCCCACACGAGCCGCCGCGCGTAGTCCTGCGACCACGTGAAGAGGCGTCTGCGATCGACGCCGACGATCCGGCTGACTGAGATCCTCATGATGGATGGCGGGCGCAACGGGCTCGGAGTGGGATGAAATCCAGTGTAACCCGCCAAAGCCGGGCGCTTCGTCAGACTTCGTCAAGTCGAATGCATGCTCGATTGACCTTCTCCGGGAATTCCCCTACGATCGATTCCATGCCTTCGGGAAAGACCCGAAGCGTTTCCACCTCTTGAGGGAGCCTCATGAGTACGCAACAGAACCGGCGCTTCGACGCGCTCGTTTTCATCGGTCGTTTCCAGCCTCCGCATCGTGGTCACCTGAACGTGCTGAAGTCCGCACTGAGCCGGGCCGAGCGCGTGTGCGTGCTGATCGGCTCGACCGACAAGCCCCGCACCATCAAGGATCCGTTCTCGTTCGACGAGCGCCGCCAGATGCTGGCTTCGCTGCTCGATCCGTCCGAGCGCGAACGCGTGACGGTCGCACCCGTGCAGGATTCGACGTACAACGACGGCGACTGGGTGCGCTGGGTGCAGGATGCGGTGGCCGCCGCGCTCGGCGACGTCGCGCAGCGCAAGGTCGGGCTGATCGGCCACGAGAAGGACGCGACGTCGTACTACCTGCGGATGTTTCCGCAATGGGAGCTCGTCGACGTCGATGCAACCGAAGACATCTCCGCCACCGAAATACGCGACCAGTATTTCGCCGAACGCACGAACAGCTTCGTGCAGTGGGCGGTGCCGGAACCCGTGTTCGGCTGGCTCGAGCGCTTCCGCACGCAACCGGAATTCGCGCAGCTGAAGGCCGAGGCCGAATTCATCGCCGGCTATCGCAAGGCATGGGCGGCCGCGCCGTATCCGGTCACGTTCGTGACGGTCGACGCGGTGGTCGTGCACTCGGGCCATATCCTGCTGGTGCGCCGGCGCAGCGAGCCCGGCCGCGGGTTATGGGCGCTGCCAGGCGGGTTCGTGAACCAGGACGAACGGCTCGACGCGGCGTGCATCCGCGAACTGCGCGAGGAAACCGGCCTCAAGTTGCCCGAGCCCGTGCTGCGCGGCTCGATCAGGGATCGCCAGGTGTTCGACCACCCGAGCCGCTCGCTGCGCGGCCGCACGATCACGCACGCGTGCCTGTTCAACTTTCCGACCGGCGAATTGCCGCGCGTGAAGGGCAGCGACGATGCCGACAAGGCGCGCTGGGTGCCGCTCAACGAATTCGCGCAGATGCGCAACGTGATGTTCGAGGATCACTTCGAGATCGCGTACCACTTCCTGGGGAAACTGTGATCCGCTGATTCCCCGGATTCAGGTCCGCCGCGACAGACGCGGCGGCACTTCAACGGCCTAGAGGAGCTCTAGCCATGCAAAACGATCCCGGCGGCTTTGCCGCGGTTCTCGCCAATCCGATCCTCAACACGGATTCGTACAAGGCATCCCACTTCCTTCAGTATTCGCCCGACGCGCAGGCAATGTTCTCGTACGTCGAATCGCGTGGCGGCCGCTACGACCGCACGCTGTTCTTCGGCTTGCAGATGCTGCTGAAAGAGTATCTGTGCCGCCCCATCACGCACGCGATGATCGACGACGCGCGCGATTTCTTCGCGGTGCACGGCGAGCCGTTCAACGAGGACGGCTGGCGCCATATCGTCGACCGCTACGACGGCTGCCTGCCCGTGAAGATTCGCGCGGTGCCGGAAGGGTCGATCGTGCCCGTGCACAACGTGCTGATGACCGTCGAATGCGACGATCCGAAGGTGTTCTGGCTCGCGTCGTATCTGGAGACGATGCTGCTGCGCGTGTGGTACCCGGTGACGGTCGCGACGCGCAGCTGGCACCTGCGGCAGACGATCCGCCGCTTCCTCGAGAAGACCGACGACGATCTCGCGCAGTTGCCGTTCAAGCTGCACGACTTCGGCGCGCGCGGCGTGTCGAGTGCCGAGTCGGCCGCGATCGGCGGCGCGGCGCACCTCGTGAGCTTCATGGGTTCGGATACGGTGCTCGGCGTGCTCGCCGCGAACCGCTTCTATCGCGAGCCGATGGCCGCGTACTCGGTGCCGGCGGCCGAGCACAGCACGATCACGTCGTGGGGGCGTGAGCACGAAGCCGATGCGTACCGGAACATGATCGGCCGCTTCGGTCTGCCCGGCGCAATCGTGTCGGTCGTGTCGGACTCCTACGACCTGTTCGCCGCACTCGACATGTGGGGCGGCCCGCTGCGTCAGGCGGTGATCGATTCCGGCGCGACACTCGTCGTGCGTCCCGATTCGGGCGACCCGGTGACGATCGTGCTGCAGACCGTGCGTGCGCTCGATGCGTCGTTCGGCTCGACCGTGAACGGCAGGGGGCGGCGCGTGCTGAACCACGTGCGCGTGATCCAGGGCGACGGCGTCGACGAGCATTCGATCGAGGCGATTCTCGTCGCACTCGACGACGCGGGTTATGCGGCCGGCAACGTCGTGTTCGGAATGGGCGGCGCGCTGCTGCAGCGGGTCAATCGCGATACGCAGCGCTTTGCAATGAAATGCTCGGCGATCCGGCGCGGCGACGTATGGCACGACGTCAGCAAGGATCCGGTCACCGATCGGGGCAAGCGCTCGAAGAAGGGGCGGCTGACGTTGCTGCGCAATCGGCGCACGGGCGAGTATCGGACGGTGGCGCTGCCGGTTGCATGGGACGATCGCGCGCTCGAAGGCGAATGGGAAGATGCGCTCGAGACGGTGTTCGATACCGGGCGGATGCTCGTCGATGCGACGTTCGCCGAGGTGCGGGCGAGGGCGCACGCGGCGGAGGTGTAACGGCTGGCGTCGGGGCGGCCATTCGCCCCGACGCCTCCGAGCGTCATCGTTCGCCGGCCAGCGTGGGTCCGCGGCGTTCCGCGGCTCGCGCCGCCTCCATCGCTCGCGCCAGCGCATCGAACACCGCCGGCCCCTTGCAGCGCGACACGTTGAAGCGCATGAACGACGTCGCGCTGCGCGATGCACTGAACACATCGCCAGGCGCGAGCACCACGTCGTCGTCGAGTGCAAGGCGCGCGACCCGCGCCGCATCGAGTCCGTCCGGCAGTTCGGCCCACACGAACAACCCGCCGCGCGGCTCCGTCCAGATCCCGAGCCCCGCCCGCACGAGCCGCCGGATCGTTTCGCCCATCGCGTCGGCCAGTTGCGCGCGCAAGCCGTCGAGATGACGCCGGTACGTGCCGTCGACCAGCAGCCGGTGCACGACGTTCGCGCTGATTTGCGCATTGCCGAACGACGTCGCGAGCTTCAGGTCGACGAGCGCGTCGATCCACTCCGGTCGCGCGGCCACATAGCCGCATCGGATCGCAGCCGACAGCGTCTTCGAAAAGCTGCCGATCGATACCACGCGCGACAACCCGTCGAACGCCGCGAGGCGCGGCGCGGGCGTGCTCTCGAAATCGGCGAAGATGTCGTCCTCGACGATCAGCAGTCCGTGCTCCGCTGCGAGCGTCAGCAGCCGATGCGCAACGGGCGGCGCGAGCGTCGCGCCGGTCGGGTTGTGCAGCGCTGCGTTGGTGATATACAGCCGCGGCCGGTGTTCGGCGAGTACCTGCTCGAAGCGCGCAAGATCGGGACCGTTCGGCGTGTACGGCACGCTGACGATCCGCGCGCGATGCGCACGCAGCAACGCCTGGAAGTTGAAGTAGCACGGATCGTCGAGCACGACGGTGTCGCCCGGCTCGAGCAGCAGCCGGCACACGAGATCGAGCGCGTGCGTGCCGCCGTCGGTCAGCATGATCTGCGCGGGCTCCGCGTGGATGCCATGCTGCGCGAGGCGCCATGCGAGCTGCTGGCGCAGCGCGGGCAGCCCGAGCGGCGTCGCGTAGTCGGTCAGCGCATCGGGTTCGTCGCGCGACACCGCGCGCAGCGCGCGGCGCAGGCTCTCGTCCGGCAGCCACGACGGCGGCAGCCAGCCGCAGCCGGGCTTCACCGAGCCGGGCGCGGCTTCGAGCGCCTGGCGCGACAGCCACAGCGGATCGAGCGCGCGATCGAGACGCGGGCCGAGCTCCGCGAGCGCGAGCGGCGGCGCATGGCCCGACACGTAGAAGCCGGAGCCGCGCCGCGCGACGAGCACGCCCTCGCTCGCGAGCCGTTCGTACGCGTCGACGACGGTCGACTTCGACACGTGCAGCGCGTCGGCCATCATCCGGATCGACGGCACGCGCGCACCGGGCATCAGCGCGCGGCTCGCGATCCGCGCGCGCAGCGTGTCCATCACGGTTTCCACGCGCGTGCGCGACGGCGCGGGCGGGGCAGGAACCTGCACGGAACGGCTCATGGCTGAAAGGAACTGTACGGCCGGTTGTCCAGTACAGTTTGTCTGAATTGTATTGGGCCGTAGCTTACGCGCCTTTCGTGCGCGGCGCATCATCGGTCATCCACTTTTTTCGACCAGGATCTCCCGTGCAAAAGACGACCGACGGATGGCTCAGCGGCCTGCTGGGCGTGATCATCTTCAGTGGCTCGCTGCCCGCGACGCGCGTCGCGGTGCAGGGGCTCGACCCGCTGTTCCTCACGTTCGCGCGCGCGACGATCGCCGGCGTGCTCGGCCTGATGCTGCTCGTCGCGTTGAAGCAGAAGCGGCCGACGCGCGCCGAGACTGTGTCGCTTGTCGTCGTCGCGCTCGGCGTCGTGGTCGGTTTTCCGCTGCTGACGGCGCTCGCGCTGAAGCACGTGACGTCCGCGCACGCGATCGTGTTCGTCGGGCTGCTGCCGCTCGCGACCGCGCTGTTCGGCGTCTGGCGCGGCGGCGAGCGGCCGCGGCTGCCGTTCTGGATCTTCTCGCTGGTCGGCAGCGGCGCGGTGGCTGCATTTGCACTGCGCAACGGTGGCAGCGCGTCGGTGGTCGGCGATGCGCTGATGCTCGCCGCGATCGTCGCGTGCGGGCTCGGCTATGCGGAAGGCGCACGCCTGTCGCGCCAGCTCGGCGGCTGGCAGGTGATCTCGTGGGCGCTCGTGTTGTCGCTGCCGGTGATGCTGCCGCTCACGTGGTTCACGTGGCCCGCGACGTTCGACGGCGTCGACGCGGCCGCGCTGTGGGGGCTCGCGTACGTGTCGCTGTTCAGCATGCTGATCGGCTTCGTGTTCTGGTATCGCGGCCTCGCGCTCGGCGGGATCGCGGGCGTCGGGCAGCTGCAGCTGCTGCAGCCGTTCTTCGGCTTCCTGCTCGCGGCCGGGCTGCTGCACGAGGCGGTGCCGCCGTCGATGCTCGTCGTCACGTTGATCGTGGTCGGCTGCGTGGCTGGTGCGAAGTACTTCTCGAAGATGGCGCCCGCGACGCGCGCGAGCTGATGCACGTTCGCACGCGTTCGCGGCGGGCGAGACACGCGCATGCCGCGCGCCCCGTCCGGCTGCGCCGATCGAACGAAGGCGCTGCGGCCTTACGCGACGTGCGCGACGCCGTACTGCGACGACAGATAGCGGCGGATATCGGCCGGCGAATCGATGAAGCGGCGGCCGTTGTGTTCGCGGATCGCGACCGTGTCGTCGTTCGGCGCGTGGCCGTCGGCGAGCACGAGCACCGGCGCCGACTGGTTGTCCTCGCCGATCAGCGCGACGATCGGTTTGCGCGGCCGCGGCGCGTCGACGTACTCGACCGCGACCGCGTCGCGCAACTGCGGATAGAAGCTCAGCAGCCCTTCGACGGCGACCGAGTCGCCGCAGTAGAACGGACCTTCGGAGTCCTTGAAGAAGCCGGGGCGCAGAATGAACAGCGTGTCTTTCATGATGGTCTCGCTATCGGTAATGGTCGTACGTTGAGGAAAATCGTGGTGTGGAGCGGCGTGCGCCGCGTTGCGCGGCCTCAGGCTTCCGCGAGCGCGGCCGCGACAGCGCGCATTCTCGCGAAACCCGCGGCGAGATCGGCGATCATGTCGTCCGGATGCTCGAGCCCGGCATGAATGCGCAGCAGCGGGCCGGCTGCGGTCCATGGCGTCGCGGTCCGATGGCGCGACGGGTTGGACGGGATGATCAGGCTTTCGAAGCCGCCCCAGCTGTAGCCCATCCCGAAGCACGTCATGCCGTCGAGCAGCGCGCGCACCGCATCGTCGGGCTGCGGATGCAGCACGAGGCCGAACAGGCCGCACGCGCCGGTGAAGTCGCGCTGCCACAAAGCGTGACCCGCATCGCCGGGTCGCGCCGGGTACAGGATCTGCGCGACTTCCGGTTGCTGCGCGAGCCAGTCGGTCAGCACGTGCGCATTGCGCTGATGCCGTTCGAGCCGCACCGACAGCGTGCGCAGCCCGCGCAGGGCGAGATACGCGTCGTCGCCGCTGACGGTCATGCCGAGCTGCCGATAGCAGCGCGTGACCTTCTGCGCGAGCGCTTCGTTCGTCAGGATCGCTCCCATCAGCACGTCGGAGTGGCCGGCGATGTATTTGGTCGCCGCGTGAATCGACACGTCGACGCCGTGCGCGAACGAGCGGAAATTCAGCGGCGTGCCCCACGTGTTGTCGAGCAGCACGACCGCGTCGTGCTCGTGCGCGACGCGGCAGATCGCGGGAATGTCCTGCACTTCGAAGGTCAGCGAGCCCGGCGATTCGGTAAAGACCGCGCGCGTGTTGGGTCGCATCAGCGACGCGATGCCGGCGCCGAGCGACGGATCGTAGTAGGTCGTCTCGATGCCGAGGCGCGCGAGCGTCTCGTCGCAGAACGAGCGGGTCGGGTCGTACACCGAGTCGGCCATCAGCAGGTGATCGCCCGGGGTCAGCACCGCGAGCAGCGCAGTCGTGATCGCACTGAGGCCGCTCGGCGTCAGCAGCGCGGCGTGCGCGCCCTCGACGCGGGCGAGCGCCTTTTCGAGCGCGCGCGTGGTCGGGCTCCCGTGACGCCCGTATGCGAGCGGCGTACCGCGCACCGCGTCGAGCGCGTCGGTGTCGTGAAAGAGCAGCGTCGACTGGCGATAGACGGGCGGATTCACCGGCGAGCCGGGCTGGCCGTGCGAGCGGCCTTCGTGAGCGAGCAGGGTGTCGGTCGAATGCAGGTGGTTCAAGATGGCGTCCTTGGAAAGTCGGTCGAAGCGTAGCGAAGCCGTTGCGGTCAGTGCAGGATCTTGTCGAGGAAATCGCGCGCGCGTTCGGAGCGCGGCGCGGCGAAGAACGCGTCGCTCGCCGCATCCTCGACCACCGTGCCCTGGTCCATGAAGATCACGCGATGCGCGACCTTCCTCGCGAAACCCATTTCGTGCGTGACGCACACCATCGTCATCCCGTCGCGCGCGAGTTCGACCATCACGTCGAGCACTTCGTTGATCATCTCGGGGTCGAGCGCGGACGTCGGCTCGTCGAACAGCATCGCGACCGGGTTCATCGACAGCGCGCGTGCAATCGCGACGCGTTGCTGCTGGCCGCCGGACAGCTGCGCCGGATACTTGTGCGCATGGGCCTTCAGGCCGACGCGATCGAGCAGCGCCATCGCGTTGTCGGTCGCTTCGTCCTTGCGGCGGCCGAGTACCTTCACCTGCGCGAGCGTCAGGTTGTCGGTGATCGACAGGTGCGGGAACAGCTCGAAATGCTGGAACACCATGCCGACGCGTGCGCGCAGCTGCGCGAGCTTCGCGGCCGGATCGCCGAGCCGCATGCCGTCGACGACGATGCTGCCTTTCTGGAACGGTTCGAGGCCGTTGATCGTCTTGATCAGCGTCGACTTGCCGGAGCCCGACGGCCCGCAGACGACGACCACTTCGCCTTTCGAGACCGCCGCGCTGCATGCGGAAAGGACCTGATGCTTGCCATACCACTTGGAAACGTTGTCGAGCGTAATCATCGTGTGTCCCTGATGGAGGTTCGGAGTGACGGGCGCGAGCATGCTCAATGCGCGGACGGCAGCGACAGGCGCGTCTCGACACGGCCCTGCAGGCGCGTGAGCAGCGTGCTCAGCACCCAGTAGATCGCGGCAGCCGCGAGGTACAGCGGCAGCGGCTGGAACGTCGCGGCGATCACTTCCTGCGTCGAGCGCAGCAGCTCGGTGACGGTGATCACGGACACGAGCGACGTGTCCTTGATCAGGCTGACCAGCGTGTTGCCGAGGCTCGGCACCGCAAGGCGCAACGCCTGCGGGCACACGATGTAGCGCAGCGTCTGCACGTGCGTGAGGCCGAGGCTGTGCGCGGCCGCCCATTGCCCGCGGCCGATGCCGAGGATCGCGCCGCGCATGCTTTCGGACAGATACGCGCCGGCGTTGAGCGTCAGCGTGAAGATGCCGGCCGTCGTCGGATCGAGCGTGATGCCGAGATCGGGCAGCCCGTAGTAGACGACGAACATCTGCACGAGCAGCGGCGTGCCGCGCATCAGGCTCACGTAGCCCTGCGCGAGGCCGGATGCGAACCGGTTGCTGCCGATCCGCATGATCGCGGCCACGAGCCCGACGACGAGGCCGAGCGCCATCGACGCCACCGCGAACTTCAGCGTGAACAGCGCGCCCTTCACCATGACGGGCAGCGTATGAATGACGAGATCGAATGCTTCCATCGCGTGTCTCCTGAGTATGTGCCGTGTGCCGCTCGCGTGTCGGCTGGTTGCAGGCCGGCCCGCGCGTGCGTACGCGCGGGCGCGCCGGCGTCGTTATTGCGCGACGGGCCGCGTCGTGTCCGAGCCGAACCACTGCATCGAGATCTTCTTCAGCGTGCCGTCCTGTTGCAACGCCGCGACCGCGTCGTCGATCGCCTTCGCGAACTTCGGATTGCCCTTGCGGAACGGAATGCCCATCTTGTCCTCGCCGCCGGCGAGCACGGAGCCGGGGCGCAGCGGCAGGTGCGAGTTCTTGATCAGGTACGCGAGCATCAGGCGATCGTTGACCGCCGCGTCGATGCGGCCCGCCGCGAGATCGCGCAGGTTCTCCGGCGTGCCCGGATAGACCTGCAGATCGATCGCGGGCACCGTCTTCACGAGATCGACGTAGTTGCTGCCCATCGTCACGCCGACCTTCTTGCCCTTCAGTTCGTCGAGCGACTTGAACGTGCGCGTGTCGTTCTGGCGTTGCAGCAGCTGCGCGGACGAGTACACGTACGGCGTGCTGAAGTCGAGCGCCTGCTGGCGCGACGGCGTGATCGCGACCTGGTTGACGATCACGTCGAACTTGCCGGCTTGCAGCCCGGCGAGGATCCCGCTCCATTCGGTCGTCACGAACTGCGGCTTCACGCCGAGCTTCGCGGCAACCGCCTTCGCGACGTCGACGTCGAATCCTTCGAGCTGGCCTTCGGCATTGCGATAGTCGAACGGCGGGTACGTGCCTTCGAGCGCGATCTTCAGCACGCCGGCCTGCTTGACCGTGTCGAGCAGGTCGGCCGCGTGCGAGACGGTGGCTGCCACGCAAAGAAGGACGGCGGCGAGGCCTTGCTTGAGCGTCGGGGCGAAGGGCTTCATGGTTGTCTCCTGGGTTGTTGTCGAAACGTCGATGTCGAAAATTCGGAGTGAGCGCGTCCGCGGCGACGGGCAGCGTCGCCGTGGGCGGGAAGCGGGCCGCGGTGGATGCGGCGAGGAAAGTGCGGCGGGAGACGGCGCGAGCCGTGTGCCGCGATGCGTTACGGCATGCGTTCGCGCACGGTGGCGTAACGGTGCGCGGCGAAGAGTTCAAGCGTCGTGTTCATGAGTGCCCGTGCGGCTTGCGAGTGAAGTAGACCGGCTGCATCGTCGATGCATGTCCGGTGACGCAAATGCTGAACGACTGACGGCAATCTTAGTTTTGTCAAAAAGGAAAGTGCTTCCAAAAACGCGCGGACTTTTCACGTGGCGTGGAAAGTTTTTCTCTGCGCGTCGGGCGCGATGCAAGCGATCTGCTGCGGTTGCACGGGGCGCGCAGCATCGGGTGCTACGGCGGGGCCGGGCGGTTGCCCCGAGGACAACCGCCGAAAAGCGAAACGGCCACGCATGCCGGTCGAGGCAAGCGTGGCCGTCGGCGTCCGACTCGTCGAACGCGGCGCGTACGTGCGGGTGGACTGCGCGGGTGCGCGTTACTCGAACGTCTCGAGCGCGAGCAGTTCGCCGATCGTCTGCCGGCGGCGGATCAGCCGCGGCGTGCCGCGATCGACGAGCACTTCCGGCGCGAGCGGCCGGCTGTTGTAGTTCGAGGACATCGACGCACCGTACGCGCCCGCATCGTGCAGGAACAGCAGATCGCCGATCTGCGGCTGCGCGAGCTTGCGGTGCGTGACCACGCCGCCTGCATCCTGCGTGAACACGTCGCCGGATTCGCACAGCGGCCCGGCGATCGCGATGTCGACGAGCGGCCGGCCGGCCGGCAGCGCGCCGTCCTGCGCGTGCACGGACACCGCGTGGTAGCTGCCGTACATCGACGGCCGCATCAGATCGTTGAAGCCCGCGTCGATCAGCACGAAGTCGTGCTTCGGCCGATGGTTCACGGCCTGCACTTCGGTGACGAGCGTGCCGGCTTCGGCGACGAGGAAGCGGCCCGGTTCGATCTCGATGCGCACCGCATGGCCGAGGTGGCGTTCGATCCGCTTGCGCGCGGCATCCCACTGGCTGAAGTAGTGACCGACGTCGACGCGCGGTTCGCCGTCGCGATACGGAATCGACAGGCCGCCGCCGGCGGAGATCGCATCGATGTCGTGGCCGAGCGACGTGACGAGGTCGACCATCGCGTCGCACACCTGCGACAGGTGGCCGTAGTCGACGCCCGAGCCGATATGCATGTGGATGCCGACCAGCTTCAGCCCGTACTGGCGCACGATCTCGATCGCGCGCGGCACGTCGTCGATCCAGATGCCGTGCTTGCTCTGCGGGCCGCCGGTGTTGGTCTTGTTGCTGTGGCCGTGGCCGAAGCCGGGATTCACGCGCAGCCACACGCGATGGCCGGGCGCATGCTCGCCGACGCGTGCAAGCATGTCGAGCGAGCCCGCGTTCACGGTCACGCCATGCTTCAGCACGGCTGCGAGCGTCGGGCGATCGATGAGATCGGCCGTGAACACGACGCCTTCCGGCTCGCCTGCGGGACTGAACCCGGCAGCGAGGCTGCGCTCGATCTCGCCGAGCGACACGGCGTCGACGCATGCGCCTTCTTCGCGCATCAGCTTCAGGATATGCAGGTTCGAGTTCGCCTTCTGCGCATAGCGGATCACGTCGAACTGGCGCAGTTGGGCGATGCGGTCGCGAATGACGTCGGCGTCGTACACCCACAGCGGGGTGCCGTATTGCTGCGCGAGCGCCGCGAGCTGGCGGGAATCGAGGGACATGGCGGATGGATCGGTCGAATGAACGGATAGCGTGAATCATGCGCCAGAACGGCTATACAGTAAAATGCCTGTTTATCGGTATTCGATTCATTTCTGATATAGACGGGCGGCCATGCTTACACACCGGCACATCGAAGTCTTCCGCGCGCTGATGGTGACCGGCAGCACGACGCGCGCGGCCGAGATGCTCTACACGTCGCAGCCGACGATCAGCCGCGAGCTGGCGAGGATGGAGCAGGTGGTCGGCTTCGCGTTGTTCGAGCGCTCGCACGGGCGGCTGCGGCCGACGATGGCGGCGCTCACGCTGTTCGACGACGTGCGGCTCGCGTATGTGGGGCTCGAGCGTGTCGCCGCGACGGCCGCGCGGCTGCGCGAATTCCGCGACGGGCAGCTGTCGGTGATCGCGCTGCCCGCGTTTTCGCATGCGATCCTGCCCGGCGCGTGCCGGCGCTTTCACGACGCGCATGCGGGCGTCAGCGTATCGATCGCGACGCAGGAGTCGCCGGTGCTCGAGGAGTGGCTGACCGCGCAGCGCTACGATCTCGGGCTGACCGAACACGACGTCGCGCCGGCCGGCACCGTGCTCACGCCGCTGCTCGAGGTCGACGAAGTGTGCGTGCTGCCCGACGGTCATCCGCTGCTCGGCAAGCAGGCGATCGATCTCGCGGATCTCGCCGATCGCCCGTTCGTGAGCCTGTCGCTGAACGATCCGTACCGGATCCTGATCGACGAGGCGTTCGCGCAGCTCGGCGTCGCGCCGCGTTCGGTGGTCGAGACGCCGTCGGCCGTGTCGGTGTGCGCGTTCGTGCGGCAGGGGCTCGGCGCGGCGATCGTCAATCCGCTGACCGCGCTCGATTTCGTCGGGCGCGATTTGCATGTGCGGCCGCTCATGCGCTCGTTCCCGTATCGCGTCAGCGTGATCGTGCCCGAGCACCGGCCGAAGAACCTGCTGGTCGATGCATTCACCGATGCGCTGCGCGGCGAGGCAAAGGCGATCCGCCGCCGGCTTGCCGCATTGCCCGGCTAGCGCCGGCCGTATGATGACGTTTCGCTGCGTGCATCCTCACTTCGATGGAATCCGTCATGACCGACACTTCGTCCTTGCCCGAACAGCCGACGCTCACCGGCGAGCGCATCGCATTGCGGCCGCTCGCGGCGTCCGACCGGCAGGCGCTGCTCGCTGCGGCGGCGGACGGCGAGTTGTGGAACCTGAAGGTCACGGTCGTGCCGGACGAACACACGATCGACGCGTATATCGACACCGCGCTGCAAGGCCGCGCGGCCGGCACCGTGATGCCGTTCGTGATCGTCGACCGGGCATCGGGCCGCGCGCTCGGTAGCACGCGTTTCTGGAAGATCGACCGCAAGCATCGCAAGCTCGAGATCGGTCATACGTGGCTGAGCGAATCGGCGCAGCGCACGCGCGCGAATACCGAAGCGAAATGGCTGTTGCTCACCTACGCGTTCGATACGCTGGAGTGCGTGCGCGTGCAGTTCACGACCGACGAGCTGAACGAGAAGTCACGCGCCGCGATACTGCGGCTCGGTGCGAAGCAGGAAGGGATCGTGCGTCATGAGCGGATCATGCCCGACGGGCGCAAGCGCAACTCGGTGCGTTTCAGCATCATCGACGACGAGTGGCCGGCAATCCGCGACCGGTTGAAAGCGAAGCTCGCGACGTGACGCGTGCCGCGTCGCCCCCAGGTGACGTGCGTCGCGCCGCCGGGGGGAGGCGGCGACGCGACGGGCGGGGAAACGGCGTGCCGCCGCGCACGACGCGCGGCGGGGCATCGCGTTACTGCGCCGATGCGAGGTGATGACGCTGCGCGAGCTTCTGCGCGTCCGCGTAGTGCGCCTGCAGGATCGGCAGCGCCTGGCGTGCGACTTCCTTCAGCTTCGTGTCGCGGCCCGACGCGATTTCGGCCTGGAATGCCGAGATCGTCTTCTGCTGGCCGGCCAGCGCGACCTGCTCGATGTACGCCTTGTCGAATTCCGCACCGCGCAGGCTCTTGATGCTGTCCAGCACGGTCTTGTCCGGATCGTTGGCCGGCACGTCGACGCCGCGCGGGCTCGCTGCGCGCATCGCCTGGATGATCTTCTCGTCGTCGGTCGACACGCGTTGCGCGAATGCCTTCACCTGGCTGTCCGACGTGCGCGAATCGGCGATGCGCGCGGCATCGTGCTGGGTCGAGACGGTTTTCGTGCCGTCCGTGATGAAGGTCTGGTCGGCTTCGTGGATGCGCGTTTGCGTGGCGGCGGCCGGTGCGGATGCAGCCGGTTGCGCGGTTTGCGCGTTCGCCGTCACGGCGACGAGAAGCAGGCCAGCGGCAGACAGTGCAAGGCGCGAGATGTGGGGAAAGCGGTTCATGGGACCTCCTTTCGATCGGGGCTCTGATTAACGGGCGGATCGCGTGATCCGCGGCTGTGCGAGAGACCGGGCGCGCCCGGGCCGGATCCGAGCGCCGCTCTGCCGCGGTGGCGTTCGGCGTGTGTGCCGGCCCGACTGATTCTAGGAGAGCGCCCGGGTAGCAGGTGCAACCGCGCTGTGGTTTGTGTAACGGTTGGTAAGACGAATCGAGGCGTGCGCGTGCGGACAGGTAGTGCGTACCTGTCGCGTCTGGCGTGGCGGCAATTTTTGCGTGCGCGATGCGTATGCGACGAATGCGATGTGCGCGGTTGTCATCGGCGTTTCATCGTCGTGCGGGTAGAGCGCGCGTGTCGCGACGAGTCACTGCGCGTCACGGCGCGTCGAAGTGAACGCGCGATTCGCGCGCCATCGTCATACGCGATCGAGCAGCGCGTCGAGATGCGGCAGCAGCGGCGTCGCGCAATGCGCCTGCAACGCGTCGGGCGCCGTGTAGCCCCATGCGACGCCCTGGAATGCGATGCGCGCGCGGCGCGCCGCTTCGGCATCGCGGATTTCATCGCCGACGTACAGCACGTCGTCGGGCTGCATGCCGCTTTCACGCACGAGCGCGCGCAGCCGGCGCGCCTTGCCGAACAGCGGAATGCCGCACGCGAACGTGTCGACGCAGCGGCTCGCATGCGGGCCGAGCCGGTCGCGCACGACGTCCTCGCTGTTCGACGTGGCGATCGCGATGCGGATGCCGCGCGCGGCGAGCGCGTCGAACGTCGCGTCGACGCCCGGGAACAGCTTCACGTGTGCGATGCGCGGCCGCATCAGCCGCCGCATGTCGAGCGTTACGCGCGGCACTTTCCACATCGGCACTTCGAGCGCGCGGATGATGTCGCGTGCCGACATGCCGCGCAGCATCGGCCGCAGCTCGGGCGTGGCGTCGCGGAAACCGTGCAGGCGCGACGCATCGGTCAACGCCGACAGAAAGCAGTCGAGCGAATCGGCGAGGGTGCCGTCGAAGTCGAACGCGACGAGTCGATAAGGCATGGAGTGGTGGGGCGGGAGCGGGTTGTTGTTATTCGTAGTGGTAGCGGCAAGACACGATGCTGATCTGGAGATCGTCCGCCTCGTAGACGAGACCGTTCGTGTCGTCGATGCGGCGCGACCGGAATCCGGACAGATTGGCCTTCAGCGGTTCAGGTTTGCCGATACCTTCGAACGGCGTCCGTCGGGCTGCGCGAATGAGCGGGTTGATGCGCTTGCGCGTTTTGCGGTCTTGCCCCTGCGAGGAAACGTGATCGTCCCGCGCGTCGGAAGTAATGAGCACGCGGCGAGCGCTCGTTCATCGTCCCCCGTGAGCTTGTGCTCCTTGAGCTTGCCGTTGCGCAATTGCGCGATCGAGCATTCCAGACGGGCGACGTCGGCCGGCGAGCGGAGCAGCTGAACGGTCTTCCTCAGGCTGTCAGGGTATTCCTGCGACAGGATGACGGCGTTCGGCGCGTCGCGGCGCGTGACGAGCGTCACGTCTGCATCGTCGACGACCCGATCGATGACGGTCTTCAAACTGCTGCGGCCATCGGAAAAGTGAATCGTGCGCATGACTTGCAAGTATGGCATGGGTCGATGCATTGTACCGGTTGCTGTACATGTTGCATCGGGCCTCGCTTGTTCGGCACCCCACACCGAGCTATCGTTGCTGCTTCACCCCGATCCTCCGGAGAGCCGACGTGCCCGCAACCCCATCCGCCGCGCTGAGATTTTCCACCGACAAGCGCGAGCTCGACATCGACACCATCTTCGAGTTCCTGCATCGCGACGCGTACTGGTCGCGCGGCATTCCGCGCGACGTGGTCGAGCGGGCGATCGACGGATCGCTGTGCTTCGGCGCGTATGTCGGCAACCGGCTCGTCGGGTTCGCGCGGCTCGTGACCGACCACGCGACGTTTGCCTACCTGTGCGACGTATTCGTGTTGCCGGCCGAACGCGGCAACGGCTACGGCCGCGCGCTGGTCGACCACATATTCGCGCAGCCGATGCTGCAGGGCCTGCGGTGCATCATGCTGTCGACGTCCGACGCGCACGCGTTGTATCGCCCGGTCGGTTTCGCGCCGCCGGCGAAGCCCGAGCTGCTGATGGAGATCCGCCGGTCCGACATCTACGCGAAACGCTGACGCGCGGCGAACGCATACAATACGCGCTTTCGTTTTTGCCGAAGGGGAAGCCCATCATGACCGAACAGGAAGCCGAACAGCTCGCCACGCATCGTCACTACAAGGGCGGGCTGTATCGCTACATCGGTGTCGCCCGTCATTCCGAAACCGAGGAGTCGGTGGTCGTGTACGAGCATCTGTGGCCGCACGCGCGCGGCCTGTGGGTGCGGCCGGAAGCGATGTTCAACGAGAACCTGCCGGACGGTACGCCGCGCTTTCGCAAGCTGCGCGACTGAGCGCATCGACACTCGGCGGGCGCGTTGGTACAGGAAGCGGCACCCACGTCGCCGCCCATCCGGCCGCGCCGGCCTTACGCGCCCGCCAGCGCGTTCGTCAACTCGGCCGGCCCGTGCACGACCGTTACTTCCGGCGTGCCATGCCACGCCGCCAGCCGCTTCACGGCTTTCGCGACGTCGGCCGCGAGCCCCGCGCCGAATCGCACGCCGGGCTCCACATGCACGGCCTTCAATTCGAACGTGCCGAGCGCGCGATGCGCTTTCGCGTCGACGCGCGCGACCAGCCGGCCGCGATGCAGCACCGGCAGGCAGAAATAGCCGTAGCGCCGCTTGTGCGCGGGCGTATAGCACTCGATCGTGTAATCGAATCCGAACAGCGTCGACGCGCGGCGGCGGTCCCACACCACCGGATCGAACGGCGACAGCAAGGTCGTGACCGTCGAGCGCAGCGTGTCGTCGGCCGCCGCAGGCAGCAGCGCGTCGAGCGAACGATGCACGTAGGCCGGCTCCTTCCAGTCGGCGATCGCCACCGGAATCAGCTCGCCGGCGTCGGCCAGCTGCTCGAGTTCCGCGCGGTACGAACGGCGCGGCAGCCGGTAATAGTCCGCGACCCAGTCCGCGCGCACGACGCCGAGCGCGCGGCACGTGTAATCGAGCAGCGCGGGCAGCACCGCATCGCGCGGCGGCAGGTCGCGCGCATCGTCCCAGTCCGGCAGCACGCGCTCGCGCACGTCGTAGATGCGCTGGAAATTGCGGCGCTCGGACACCATCAGCTCGCCGAGCGTGAACAGCACTTCCAGGTGCTTCTTCTCGGGCTTGCGGTCCCACCATCCGTTGCCTTTCGCGCCGTCCTCGCGGATGAAGTCGGCCGACCGCACCGGTCCTTCCGCGCGAATCCGGGCCAGCAGCCGATCGATCTCCGCACGGTTCTGCGCGTGCCAGTCGGCCGCGTATTTCCAGCCCATTCCTGAAGGATCGAGCATCTTGTAGCGCATCAGCCCGAATTGCTCGACGGGCAGGAAACACGCCTCGTGCGACCAGTATTCGAACAGGCGCGCCTCGGCGAGATGTTCGTCGAGCCACTGCGGCGCGAACTCGCCGAGCCGGCTGAACAGCACCAGATACGGGCTGCGCGCGACGACGTGGATGGTATCGATCTGCAACTGCGCCATCCGGCGGATCGTGTCGAGCACGTCGGCCTTGGTGGCCTTGCGGCGGGGCGGGGTCAGCAGCCCCTGCGCGGCGAGATGCAGCGCGCGGGCGGCGGCGGGCGAGAGCGTAAGCATCGGAACGGAGGCTGAGGGTGACGGTCGGGCACCACTGTAGCGCGAAAGCGGCGCACGCGTGCGGCGCGTGCCGGGCGCGCGTCTGACAATGCTTGACAGATGCGCGGCGCGAGTTTCCCTATAGTTCGGACATGGCGCGACGAAATGTGCGCGCAACGATTCGGCTTCCGACGCACATATGTCCATGGCACGCAGGAAGCAGATCCGGGATTCTCAACCCCCAACGAGAGACCCGGAGCCCTGAGCGGACATCCATGCGGCTGTGCACCGGCCCCGTGTGGATGTCCGCTGATTTTTTTTGTTTTTCCGGTCTTCCTGCCGCTTCCCGCACGTTCGCCGTCTATTGCCGCTTGCCGCGCGCGACTTCGTCGCCGGCGCCGGGCGGCAGCCGCCGCGTGATCGGAATCGATGCGAACGAGCACAGCCCGACCACGACGAACGCGGGCCAGAAATCCGACCACACCATCGTCTGATGCCCCTGCGCCCAGTGCGACACGTGCAGCACGAGGCCGGCGACCGTCACGCCGAGGCCGAGCGACATCTGCTGCACGACACTGCCGAGGCTCGTCGCGCGGCCCGCATCGGCCTGCGAAATATCCGCGTAGATCATCGAATTCAGGCTCGTGAACTGCAGTGCGGGGAAGATGCCGCCGACCAGCACGATCGTCCAGATCGCCCACGTCGGCATGCCCGGATGGAACACGCCGTACGCGGCGATCGCGAGGCCCGCGAACGCGGCGTTGTAGATCAGCACCGTGCGAAAGCCGAAGCGGCGCAACGTATGGGTGGCCGTCGAGCGGCTCACCGCGCCGCCGAGCGCGGACGCGCAGGTGATCAGCCCCGAGTGGAACGCGCTCATCCCGAGGCCTTCCTGCAATGCCAGCGGCAGCAGGAACGGCACCGCGCCGAGGCCGATGCGGAACAGCGACCCGCCGACCACGCTCGCGTGGTACGTCGGAATCTTCAGGAAGCTGAGGTCGAGCACCGGCCGCTCCTTGCGGCGCGCGTACGGCACGTACAGCGCGAGCATCGCGAGGCCGACCGCGCACATCATGATCGCGTTGCTGCGCGACGTCAGCGAGCCGTCGATCAGCGTGAGCCCCATCAGCAGCAGCGCGGCGCCGCTCGCCGACAGCAGGAAGCCGAACCAGTCGAGCGGGCCGGGATCGGGCTCGTGCGTGTTCGCGATGTGCTTGCTCGCGAGGTAGATCCCGTAGATGCCGATCGGCACGTTGATGAAGAAGATCATCCGCCAGTGCAGGTAGGTCGTGATGAAGCCGCCGACGAGCGGCCCGACCGTGGGCCCGAACAGCGCGGGTATCGCGAGGTAGTTCATCGCGCGCACGAGATCGGAGCGCGGCACCGCGCGGAAGATGATGATCCGGCCGACCGGCACCATCATCGCGCCGCCGACGCCCTGCACGAAGCGCGCGAACGTGAGCACGCCGAGCGAGTTGGACGCCGCGCACATCAGCGAGCCGGCGACGAAGATGCCGATTGCGGTACGGAACACGGCGCGCGCGCTGAAGCGGTCGGCGAGCCATCCGCAGATCGGGATGAAGACGCCGAGGCCGACCACGTAGGCCGTGATCGCGATGTTCAGTGTGACGGGATTGTGCCCGAAGTCCCTCGCCATCGCGGGGAGGGCTGTGACGATGATGTTCGCGTCGACGCTTTCCATGAACAACGCACAGGCAACGATGAGCGGTGCTAGAAAGACGGGCGACATGGGCAGGGCGCGCGGTAAAGACGCCATTATGCCCACAATGTGGTCGTTGCGTCACGCGAGACAACGCTTGTTCCGCATGTTGCAACAGTCGTTCCTGCCTGGGCGCGCGCAAAAAGAGACGACTGCGGCGGCGACGCATCGAGTGACGAGCCACACGACACCGGCGAGCAGGCGAGGAGCTGCAACTTGCGCGCGATGCGCGTTTCGTGCGACAGTCCAAACTCGTCTGTGGAATACAACGAAGCGCATCGATCGACGGCCATCGAGACGAGCGCACGCGCGAACGAGACCCCTGCCGATCCATTCACCATCGAAAGGAGGGGACACGCCATGACGTCACGTCGTGCCGCATCGACCGCATCGCATTCCGCGCCGTATCCGTCGCCGCCCGCGCCGCGTCTGCGCTGGGCCGCCGTCATGGCCGTCGCGTACCTGGCCGTCGCCGGCTGCGCCGCGCAGGCCGACAGCGCGAACCACGCAGTCGCGCAGGCGGCCGGCCAGGCCGCCGTGCCGGCGTCGGCCGCACTCACGAACCAGAACGCGAGCACGCTGCTGCCGCCGCCGAGCCAGCTCTACGGCGACCTGTTCGTCGCCGTGCAGACCGCGCAGCTGTATCCCGACCAGAAAACCTTCGTCGACGCGACACCCGATACCGATCCGGCGACGATCGTGCAGTTGTATCAGCAACAGAAGTCGCAGACGGGCTTTTCGCTGAAGGCGTTCGTCGACCAGCACTTCACGCCGCCGCCGGAAGGCGGGGTCACGCCGCCGCCGAACCAGACGCTGCGCCAGCACATCGACTGGTTGTGGCCGCAACTGACGCGCACGAGCACGACGGTGCCGCCGTACAGTTCGCTGATCCCGATGCCGAAACCGTACGTGGTGCCCGGTGGGCGCTTCCGCGAAGGCTACTACTGGGACACCTATTTCACGATGCTCGGGCTGCAGGTGTCGGGTCGCGAGGATCTCGTCGACGACATGCTCGACAACTTCGCGCATCTGATCGACACGGTCGGCCACATCCCGAACGGCAATCGCACGTACTATGCGACCCGCTCGCAGCCGCCGTTCTTCGCGTACATGGTCACGCTCGCCGCGCAGGCCGAAGGCGACAAGGTCTACCAGAAATACCTGCCCGCGCTGCGCAAGGAGTATGCGTACTGGATGCAGGGCGAGACCACGACGCCGCGCGGGCAGGCCGCGCGCCACGTGGTCGCGATGCCGGACGGCGCGGTGCTGAACCGTTACTGGGACGCGAGCGACACGCCGCGCGACGAGTCGTATCTCGAGGACGTGACGACCGCAAAGGCCGTGCCGAGCCGTCCGGCGAACGAGGTGTACCGCGACCTGCGCGCGGGCGCCGAGAGCGGCTGGGACTACAGCTCGCGCTGGTTCGGCGACGGCAGGACGCTCGCGACGATCCGCACGACGTCGATCGTGCCGGTCGACCTGAACAGCCTGATGTTCCATCTGGAGACGACGATCGTGAAGGGCTGCGCGATCGCGCGCGACGTGTCATGCGTGGCGGACTTCTCCGGACGCGCGGCACGCCGTGCGGCGGCGATCAATCACTACCTGTGGAACCGTCGCGGCTATTACGGCGACTACGACTGGCAGTTGCGCAAGCCGCGCGACGCGGTGACGGCGGCCGCGCTGTATCCGCTGTTCGCGGGCGTCGCCTGGCCCGAGCGCGCGAAGGCGACCGCGCGCGAGGTGCGCAAGACGCTGCTGCAGCCGGGCGGCCTCGCGACGACGACGGTGAACACGGGCCAGCAGTGGGATGCGCCGAACGGCTGGGCGCCGTTGCAGTGGATCGCGATCGAAGGGCTGCGCCGCTATGGCGAACCGGCGCTCGCGAAGGACATCGGCACGCGCTTTCTGGCCGACGTGAAGCATGTGTATGCGACCGAAGGCAAGCTCGTCGAGAAGTACGTGGTCGAAGGCGCGGGCGAGGGCGGCGGCGGGGGCGGCGAGTATCCGCTGCAGGACGGCTTCGGCTGGACCAACGGCGTCACGCTGAAATTGCTCGGGCTGTATGGCGAGTGATGGACGACGCTGACGTGCGCGCCGCACGCATGTGACGGGGGCGTAAGTCCCGCGCGCACGCCGACGGACCGGGCCGGATCGCCGCTCGAGCGGCGGTGCGGCCCGCCTTGCATGAGCGCGCGTCGGTTCGGGGGACGTTACGGCGCCGCCCGGCTGGCCGCGGCCACTGTTGCTGAAACGCATCGCCGCGCGGCGGTGCGACCCTGACGCGTTGAAAGGTTGCGGCGCGTCATTTCGGGCGCGAATCTTTCAGCGCGTGGACGCGGGAAAAATATTCCACGGAACGCCGGTCAAAGGGTTGACTTCCGTTTCGGCCGGTCCATAGAATCCGGCATCTTCACTCTTGGGGCCGCCGCCTTGGACGCCTGCAGTAGTCGATCTTCGAACGAAATTTCCGCCTGAGCGACCGACGTCCGCGCCTCATCGAAGCCGCCGTTTGTCCCCAGGCAAACGGTGCGCGCAGCAGTATTCCGCAGTATCTCCCTACGTGCACCCTGATTCGCGCCGGTTAGCGTGATGCGTCAGCGCATGCGCAATCCGGTTTCGCCGCCGCTCGACGCGCGGCCGCGTTCGCGCATGCGTCCCGCATGCATCCGGACGGCGGCCCGCGTGTCGGGCGACGGCCAACCGTGTTCCCCGGAACACCGCACAGGAGCCGCCATGAACGACAGTGACAGTTGTCCCTTATGCCCGTTGCATCAACAGACCCTCATGAACCCGGGTCGCAGGGACATTCCGGCCGACTAGCCTGACACGCCGTTCAGGCCCCGGACTGGCCCCGCGCCCACCACGCGGCCGGCACGCATGCCCGCCGCCAGGAGCCAGACCATGAACTTCGGCCTTCTGCTGTCGAACCTTCCGCACGTCACGGAATCGCGCCCGCACTACGACGCGATGCTGATGCTCGACGCCCGTCCGCGGGTGTTCTCCCGTCTGTTCACGCGGTTGAAATCGCTGCTTTCCTGAACTCGACACGCCGAGCGCGTCTCGGCATGCGCACGCGGAGCTGCCGCGCGCGCATGCCAAGGCCACACGCTCGCCGGATAAAAGAACCAGCCGTACGGAATTCATCATGTCCACGCCATCCAACGTCTCTTCCCCGATCGTCGTCGAACGCAGCGCCGTGCTCGACGAAGCCCACCTGGGCGACATCCGCGGCGCGCTCGGCACGATCTCGCATCACGACACCGCCGCGCGCGGCACGTGGTGGGCGCGCCTGCGTACGCTGCTCGCGATCATCGGCCCCGGCCTCATCGTGATGGTCGGCGACAACGATGCCGGCGCGTTCGGTACCTACACGCAGGCCGGCCAGAACTACGGCACGACGCTGCTGTGGACGCTGCTGCTGCTCGTGCCGGTGCTGTACGTGAACCAGGAAATGGTGCTGCGCCTCGGCGCGGTCACCGGCGTCGGCCATGCACGGTTGATCTTCGAGCGCTTCGGCAAGTTCTGGGGCGCGTTCAGCGTGATCGACCTGTTCCTGCTCAACGCGTTGACGATCGTCACCGAGTTCATCGGCATCACGTTCGTGCTCGCTTTCTTCGGGCTCCCGAAGGTCGCGGGCGTGTGCGTCGCGGCCGCGCTGACGATGGCGGCGGTGAGTACCGGCGACTTCAGGCGTTTCGAGCGGTTCGCGATCGTGCTGTGCGTGCTGAGCCTGCTGCTCGTGCCGGTGCTCGTGTCGATCCACCCGCCGGTGTCGCAGATGTCGCGCGACTTCTTCGTGCCGAACTGGCCGGCCCATGCAAAGCTGTCCGACGTGATGCTGCTCGTGATCGGCATCGTCGGCACGACGGTCGCGCCGTGGCAGCTGTTCTTCCAGCAGAGCTACGTGATCGACAAGCGCATCACGCCGCGCTTCATGAAGTACGAGAAGGTCGACCTGTGGATCGGCATCGCGTTCGTGCTGCTGGGCTCGGTCGCGATGATCGGCTTCAGCGCCGCACTGTTCGGCGGCCATCCGGAAGCCGGCAACTTCACCGACGCGGGGGGCGTGATCGCAGGGCTCGAGAAGTACGCGGGCCGCACGAGCGCGACGCTGTTCGCGGTCGCGCTGCTCGATGCGTGCATCATCGGCGCGGCGGCCGTGTCGCTGTCGACCGCGTACGCGATCGGCGACGTGTTCAAGATCCGCCATTCGCTGCATCGCGGCGTGTCCGATGCGAAGGGCTTCTATCTCGTCTACTTCGGGATCGTCGCGGCCGCCGCCGCGCTCGTGCTGATTCCCGGCAGCCCGCTCGGGCTGCTGACTGAAGCGGTGCAGACGCTCGCCGGCGTGCTGCTGCCGAGCGCGACGGTGTTCCTGCTCGTGCTCTGCAACGATCGCCAGGTGCTCGGTCCGTGGGTCAATTCGACGAAGCTCAACGTGTTCACCGGCGCGGTGGTGTGGGTACTCGTGCTGCTGTCGATCATCCTGACGGCATCGGTGATGTATCCGGACATCAGCGGCGAAGCGATCATCGACGTGCTGGTCGGCGGCACGGTGCTCGCGATCGCCGGCTATCTCGCGACGGTGCTGATCCGCCGCAACAAGCGCGTCGTCGAGCCGGGCATCGATCGCTCGCTGCGCGACACGTGGCGCATGCCGCCGCTCGACACGCTCGCACCGCAGAAGATGACGGTCGCGACGCGCGTGTGGATGGCCGTGCTGCGCGGCTATCTGGTGGTCGCGGTCGGGCTCGTGATCGTCAAGGTCGTGCAGATGACGCTGCTGAAGTAACGCCGCCGTCTTCGTCGGACGTGCGCAGATGCCGGCCCGCGAGGCCGGCATCTGCATTTACGCGGGCCGCCGACGCGCGCGTCAGATCAGCTCGAGCTTCGACGTCAGGTACGTGAGCTGGATCCGGTTCGCGACGCCGAAGCGCTTGCGCAGCTTGCGCAGGTGATAGTCGACGTTGTGCGCGCTGGTATCGAGGCGGCGGCCGATCTCCTTGTCCGACGCGCCTTCGGCGATGCCCAGCAGCAGTTCCTGCTCGAACGGCGTGAGCCCGTTGACCGCACGTTCGCGCGACGTCGCGATCAACTGCGGCGATGCGAACTTGTGCACCGACAGCCCGATCGACAGCGCCTGCTCGATCGTCGCCGGCGTGATCCACTCGCGCGTGCGGCGCGGCGCGGTGAAGCTCATGAACGCATGCAGCCGCGTGCCGGGCACGGCCATCGAATACATGATGCCGCTGCACATGCCGTCGTCCTGCATCGTCTGCAGGAAGCCGTCGAGCGCGGCCGGCGTCACGTACGGCGCATCGTCGCGCTCGCGGTGTTCGCGGCGCAGCTGCTGCAGATCCCACACGATCGGCATGTTGCACACGCGCGCGCCGAGCGTGCGCGGATCGATGTCGTGATGGTGGTGGCGCACGTAGTCGCCGCGGTAGGTGGCGGGCGTGAACGCCTCGTGCAGGTAGAGACTCTCGACGCGCTCGCGCGAGAATTCGAGCGCGAAGTACGCGAACGTCGAGAAGCCCGTCAGATGCAGCAGGCTCGCGACGATCCGGTTGCGCTCGGCGGTGCTCTGCGCGTTTGCGAGCGTATCGGCGACGCCGAGCTTCGGCGCGTGCGGCTGCGCGATGTCGCCGCGCTTGACGTCGTCGCACCAGACGACCTGGACCGGCCGCGCTCTCGACGCGTCGGTGCAGCCGGCTGTCCGCTGCGACGGACGGGACAACATGGTTGGGGCGACCGCTTCTTCATGCAATGCAATGTCGGACATGAGCCATCCCTCGGAATCGACGCGCAGCGCGGCGGCGGCCGTGTCGTGCACGGTGCCCGCAACGGTGCGATCGAGCATCTTTATGATATGCGCCGATCGTCATCCTGACGAAACGCGGGGGCATTGTACAAAAATGCCGGTGTGCGCGTAATATGCCGTAATACTAATCGCGGCGAAAGGTTCATGCTCGCGGTCGAATAGAGACAACCAGAAAATCATAAAGAAAAGACCAGGTCGTGACGGGGCAAGTTCACATATTGGGAAAGGTGGGCTGCTCATGACATATGCTGACGACGCGCCACGCGTCGAGTGGTTCTCGCAAGCGGATATCGCGGCCAATGCCGCTTATTCGAAAGAAATACACGCGATCGAGCGTGACGTTTTTACCGGCATTCAAATCGCGCCCGGTAAATCCGACCTCGCTCCCGTCGATTTCGCGCAATGCCACGCGCGATTGCGGCAAATCGGTTTCAGCACGCTCGGTTATGGCGCATACGAGATGATCGGGCGGCGCATCCTGTGCGCGCATCTGCTGCGCGACCTCGCGCCCGCGACGTTCATGCAGCCGTATATCGAGGGGATGCTCTACGAGAACGACCCGCGCTTCGCGCAGGTGCGGCAGAGCGGCTTCCCGGTCGCGTGGCGGCTGGACGAGATCGAGGGCGTCGGGCACGGCAGCGGCGATCGCAAGGTGCTCGCGCTGGCCGGCCACTTGCGTGCGCACGCAATGAACAGCGGCGTGATCTTCAGCCTGTCGGCGCCGCGGCTCGACCTGCGCGTCGCGGTGAACGTGACGTCGGAAGCCCACGGCACCGAATGGATCGACGATCGCGTGATCGGCGGCGCGCTGTCGGTGAGCCTCGCCGTGCATCGCGTCGCGCTGCCGTTTCTCGAAGCGCGCATCGCGCGCATGCGCGGCTTCGCGCTCGGCGACGAGCAGCAGCAGGTGCTCGATCGTCTGGTGCACGGGTTGTCCGACCAGGAGATCGCGAGCGCGCTGCGCACGTCGCTGCACAAGGTCGGCCACCATATCCGCTCGCTCGAAAAACTCTTCAACGTACGGAACCGCGCGCAGCTCGCGTATCTCGCCGCACGCCGTCTGGAGTCCTGATTCCGGCCGCCCGCGCGGCGGCCGCCGCGCGATGGAAGCGGTTCCGGCGAAGGGCGCGCGCAGGCGCCGCCGGGTTTCGTAGTCCAATCCGATCGTCATACGAAAACCGCCGCGGCGCTACGAGGCGCGCCCGTTCTTGCGCGGTTTCGCGTCGCTACACTCGTCCCATTCAACGGTCCGCGCGACGCGGGGCAGGATCGCCCGCGCCCGCCGGCGACAACGACAGGACGACGGCACGATGGCTGAACCGAAGGCGCTCCCTCGCGACTGGCAGCGGATCTTTTCCGCCGGCCGCAGCGTGTCCGGGCGGCGTCTCGGGGCGTCGCCGCGCGCGGATCTGTTTCTCGCCGCGTTCATCGTGTCGGTGGTCGCGCTGTTCATCCTGCCGCTGCCGCAGGCCGCGCTCGACGGGATGATTTCGCTGAACCTCGCGGCGAGCGTCGTGTTGCTGACGGTGTCGACGTACGTGCCGTCGGCGGTCAGCTTCTCGTCGTTTCCGGCGCTGCTGCTGTTCACCACGCTGTTCCGGCTCGCACTGAACATCGCGTCGTGCAAGCTGATCCTGCTGCACGCGAACGCAGGCCACGTGATCGACGCGTTCGGCCGGCTCGTGGTCGGCAACAACGTCGTGGTGGGCGGCGTGGTGTTCCTCGTGATCGCCGTCGTGCAGTTCATCGTGATCGCGAAAGGGTCGGAGCGGGTCGCCGAAGTCGGCGCGCGTTTCTCGCTCGACGCGATGCCGGGCAAGCAGATGAGCATCGATGCAGACCTGCGCGCCGGCATCATCAGCGCCGACGAAGCGCGCGAGCGCCGCGAGAAGCTCGAGCAGGAATCGCAGATGCACGGCGCGATGGACGGCGCGATGAAGTTCGTGAAGGGCGACGCGATCGCGGGGCTCGTGATCGCATTCATCAACATCGTCGCGGGCATCGCGGTCGGCACGCTGATGCACGGGATGGACATCGGCGACGCGCTGCAGCGCTACGCGATCCTGACCGTCGGCGACGGGATGGCGTCGCAGATTCCGTCGCTGCTGGTATCGATCGCGGCCGGCATCGTGACGACGCGTGTCGCGACGCGCGACACGCGGCAGCGCCAGCTCGGCGAACAACTGGGCGAGCAGCTCGGCGCGCATCCGCGCGCGCTGCTGATCGCGGCGCTGGTGCTGGCCGGCTTCCTCGTCGTGCCCGGCTTTCCGAAGTGGTCGTTCGCGCTGATCGCGCTCGGCCTCGGCGCGTTCGCGTTCACGCAGCTCAAGCGCAAGACGGCCGCGCCGAGCTTCAACCTGATTCATATCGCCGGCCGCATCGGCGCGACCGACGACGGCCAGCCCGCGAAGGTGTCGCATGCGGCGGGCGTCACGTCGCTGATCGCGGTGTCGCTGTCGGACGACCTGCGCACGACGCTGAACCTCGCGCAGCTGCAGAGCGCGCTGTCGAGCGCGAAGGCGCGCGTCGATGCGGACATCGGCACGGTGTTTCCGCGCATCACGCTGAACGACGACGAAGGCGCGCCGGCCGGCACCTACCGGATCTATCTGCAGGACGTGCTCGCCGCGCACGGCGCGCTGAAGCCGGGCTGGCTGCTGTGGGACGGCGTCGCGCCGCTGCCGGAGCGCGCGGAGCGCCAGCCGGCCGAAGCGTTCGGCCCGTTCGCGACCGCGCTGTGGATCAAGCCCGACGGCGCGGCGCCGGACGGCAAGTGGCTGACGAGCGAAGGCGCGCTCGCCGCGCACGTCGAGCAGATCGTGCGCCAGCACGCGGACGAGCTGCTCGGCATCCAGGAAACGCAGGCGCTCGTGCACCTGGTGCGCCGCGAGCATCCCGAACTCGTCGGCGAGCTGACGCGGCTCGTGCCGCTGCAGCGCGTGACCGAGGTGCTGCGCCGGCTGCTCGCCGAACAGGTGCCGATCCGCAACCTGCGCGTGATCTTCGAAAGCCTGATCACGTGGGCGCCGAACGAGCCGGACGACGTGATCGCGCTGGTCGAGCTGGTGCGCGTCGACCTGCGGCGGATGATCACCGATCGCCATGCGGGCGCGACGCGGCAACTGCGCGTCGTGCTGTTCGAGCAGAACCTGCAGGAGCGGATCGAGAACGCGGTGATGCGCACGAAGCAGGGCAATTTCCTCGCGCTGTCGAGCGCGATCAAGCAGGACATCGGCGAGCAGGTGCGCGCGATCGTGCAGGCCGCGACGGCCGCGCACGCAGCCGGCGCCGGCGGCCACGGCAATCCGCCAGGCACGCCGCGGCTCGCGGTGATGGTCGCGCTCGGCGCGCGCCGCTACGTGAAGACGATCCTGCAGCCGGTGCTGCCCGATCTCGCGGTGCTGTCGTACCAGGAAGTCGAGGAGGACGTGCAGCTGCATACGATCGGCTGGGTGAAGAACCCGCCCGACGACGGCACGCTCGGCGCGGGCGCCGGCGTGCGCACGCCGGGAGTCGTGCAATGACGAGCTCGACGATCCTCGACCTGACGCGTCAGGCGCTGATGCTGGTGCTGCTGCTGTCGCTGCCGATCGTGCTGATCGCGACCGTCACCGGCCTCGTCGTCGCGCTCGTGCTGCTGTCCGGCTGGCTCGGCAGCGAGGTGCTGCGGTTCGCGCAGCAGGCGCTGGAACGCATGTTCGTTTCTTCCACAGGAGTCTTTTGATGCGTCGACGCGTCGCCCCGATCCGGTTTCAACCGCGCCGCCTGCAACGGGTCGCGCTCGCCATGTGCGCGACCGCGCTGCTCACGGCGTCGCTGTGCATGACGGCCGCGCAGCCGGCCCGCGCGGCGGACCTGCGCTGGCGCAACAAGCCGTTCACGATCGTCGCGAACGGCAAGAAGATCGGCGACTTCATTCGCGAGCTCGCGTCGTCGCAAGGCGTGACGGCCGTGGTCGACCCGAAGGTCGACGGCGTGATCAGCGGCCGCTTCTCCGGCACGCCGCAGCAGACGCTCGACACGATCTGCTCGACCTACGGGCTCACGTGGTACTACGACGGCTCGTTCCTGTACGTCGATCCGGCCGACCAGTCGCAGACGCAGATGATCCCGATCCCGCCGAACGCGGCCGGCGAGATCGGCCGCGCGCTGCAGGCGATGCAGATTCCCGACAAGCGCTACACGCTCGTGATCAACGATCGCGCGAACAGCGTGTACGTCGCCGGCCCGCGCCGCTACGTCGAACTCGTGCGGCAGGCGGTCGGCTCGGTCGGCGATCCGTCGGCGAACGGCGCGCATGCGGACATCCGCGCGTTCCGGCTCAGGTACGGCTGGGCGTCCGACTTCACGATCAATCGCTCGGGCAAGGAAGTGACGGTGCCGGGCGTCGCGTCGATCCTGCGCCGGCTGTTCGGCAAGGGCGGCGGCACCAGCGCGTTGCCGTCGAGCACGCCGCTCGGCCAGGCCGCGCGCCAGGTGAAGCTCGGCTCGGGCCTGACGATCGCGGTGCCGCGGCTCGATTTCCCGGACATTTCCGGCGGCCCGCGGCAGGGCGGCTATGGCGGCGCGGACAGCGCGGCCGGCGGCTTCTCGCCGTTCTCGAACGCAGCCGGCGGCGACGCGCTGCCGCAGATCGTCGCCGATCCTGCGATCAACGCGGTGATCGTGCGCGACCTGCCGGAGAACATGTACCGCTACCAGTCGCTGATCAACCAGCTCGACGAGCGGCCGCGCATCGTCGAGATCAACGTGACGATCATCGACATCAACGAGGATTCGCTCGACAGCCTCGGGATCGACTGGCGCCTGCACACGACGCACGGCGACGTGCAGATCGGCAACGGCCAGAATCCGCTGAACGGCAACACGCAGTACAACGGCGCCGGCAATCCGCCGCTCACGTTCGGCATCGGCACGTCGGAAACCGGTCAGACCGGCAGCTTCATGCCGACCGGCATCGCGCTGACTGCGTCGATCGGCGGTTCGCTGCGCAACTATCTGCTCACGCGCGTGAACGCGCTGGCGCAGAAAGGGCAGGCGCAGCTGCGCTCGAAGCCGAAGGTGCTCGCGCTCGACAATACCGAGGCGATCCTCGAGAACCTCACGCAGTTCTACGTGCAGGTGCAGGGCTACCAGGATTCGTCGCTGTACAGCGTGACGACGGGCACCAGCATCAAGGTGACGCCGATGATCGTCGACGAGGCGATCCGCAACGCGGCGGCGGTGTCGGGCAATTCGCAGAGCGTGATGATGTCGATCGACATCCAGGACGGCAACATCGTGCCGGGGCAGGCCGTGTCGAACGTGCCGGTGATCCAGCAGCGCAACATCGTCACGAAGACGATGATCGACGAAGGCAAGAGCCTGCTGATCGCCGGCTTCAACGACGACGAGGTGCGGCTGAACAAGAGCGGCGTGCCGTGGCTGTCCGACATTCCGCTGATCGGCAACCTGTTCAAGTACACCGACAAGTCGGGCAACCACATGGAGCGGTTCTACCTGCTGACGCCGCGCGTGGTGACGACCGCGTCGATGTACGCGCCGGACGGCTCGCCCGTGAATCCGGGCGCGGACGCGCCGGCCGATCCGAACGCGATGTCGATGTATCGGCCGCCGGACAACGACATCGCGGTACCGCTGACGCCGAAGCCGCTGCCCGGCACGAAGTTCGGCCCGCCCGCGCTGCCGCCGCCGCCGAATGCGGCATCGCAGCCGGTGGCGACGACCGCAGGAGCGCCAACCCATGTCGACGAGCATCATTGAGCCGCACGGCGACGGCGCACTGCCCGGCGGCGCGGCGGGCGCGGGGGCCGGCTCGGCCGCGCTCGCGTCGCCGTGGAACCTGTGTTTCCTCAGCGGCCCGATGTACGGCCGCACGATGTCGCTCGCGCGCGGCGCGAACTGGGTCGGCACCGCGGCCGATTGTGAAGTAATCCTGCCCGATCGCGAGATCGGCGCGAAACAGGTGTGTCTGCAGGTCGGCGCGCTCGCGGTGACGGTACAGAACCACGGCGGCGACGGCGGTGCGCCGGTGCTGTTCAACGACGAGCCGCTCGGCGCGGGCCGCCGCTCGATGACGCCGCAGGACGTCGTGACGGTCGGCTCGATCAAGCTCGGCATCGCGCGGCATGCGCAGGCGAGCGTCGCGGTGCCCGACGAAGCCGATGCGCCGGACGCCGCGCGCGAGGCCGCGTGGCTCGGCTGGCTCACCGGCGGCCTGCGCCGGCTCGGCAGCCGGCGGCTCGTGATCGCGCTGGTCGCGCTGTGGATCGGCGTGCTGCTCGGCGCGCTCGGGTACGGCTTCGTCGCGTGGTCGGGACGGCTGCCGTGGCAGCACGAATCGGTGCTCGCGCGCACGCACCGGCTGCAGCAGCTGCTGCATGCGTATCCGGAACTCGCGGTCGCGCCGCGCGACGACGGCGTGATCGTGTCGGGCTACGTGAGCGATCCGGCCGCGCGCGAACGCGTCGCGCAGATCGTCGCGGGCGTCGACAACGCGGCGCTCGGCAACATCTACGTGGTCAGCGATCTCGTCGCGACCGCGCAGACGTATTTCAGCGACACGGCGCTGACGGTCACCTATCTCGGCCGCGGCCGGATCGAGCTGACCGGCGCGGCCGCGCGCGCGCAGATCGAGCCGCGCATCCGCAACTACATGAAGGACGCGCGTCCCGCGCTCGAAGTGGTCGATCACGTGCGCGACGCCGATGCGGCCGCGCCGCGGACCACGACGACGCTCGGCGGTGTCGCGGGAATTCCGGAGATCACGACCGTCTTCGCCGGCGACGGCGACCAGCGCTACATCGAGACGGTCGACGGCAGCCGCTATTTCGAAGGCGCGCGGCTGAAGGAAGGGCCGACCGTCGTGTCGATCGGGCCGGACGAAGTCGTGTTCGAACGCAACGGCCAGCGCATCACGATGCCGCTCGGCGGCCCGTCCGCGCACGCACCGGAGCAGGCGCCGGCGCCGCCCGTGGCGCCGCTCGCGAGCGGCGCGGCGGCAGGCGTCGCGCAGCCGGTGCCGGGGCCGACGCTGGTACCCGACGCGCCGGCGACGCCGGCCGTCGCGGCGGCCGCCGCATCGAAGGGCACGGCGCACTAGCGCCGCGACAGGACCTGCGCATCGCGGATCGCGCGGTGCGCGCATTACGCGACACGCCGCGCGCATGCGGCGCGTCACGTCGCCGGCGGGGCATGGGGCCGCCGCCGGAATATGGAGTGTTGTTCACGTAAAGGAGCGAAGCATGGGTACCTCGGCAGCAGGTGGTGTGACGAACACGGGCGACGTGCAGAAGCAGGCGGACGACCTGACCAAGACGCAGCTCGAACTGACGAAGATCAACTTCCAGGTCCAGCAGTCGACCGCGACGTTCGAAACCAGCAACGCAGTGACCGCGCAGGAGGGGACGGCGAATGCCCAGGTTGCGCAACACCTGAGTTCCGCCGGCCGCGCATGACGCCGGTCGCCGGCCGCGCCGCGCGACGCCGGATGCCGGGGGCTGCGCCCGACGGGC
The DNA here is from genome assembly GCF_052851275.1 of Burkholderia sp. SR8. NCBI lineage: Bacteria > Pseudomonadati > Pseudomonadota > Betaproteobacteria > Burkholderiales > Burkholderiaceae > Burkholderia > Burkholderia sp. SR8. Next base: position 170,740 of record NZ_JAULUC010000010.1, on the reverse strand, counting down.
GCCCGGCCGGGCGTGCGCGCGTGACGGCCGGCTCGTTCCCGGCTTAGCCGGTCAAGGAGGACACGATCATGTCGGTAACAGGCGTAGGCGCGGCGCCGCCGGGCGCAGCCGCGCTCGCGGGCGCCGCGCAGCAGGCGGGCACGGCGTCCGATCCGGCGCAGGTGCGCCAGTTCGATGCGCTGATGCAGCCGGGTGCGTCACCGGCCGCGACGTCGCCGTCGGCATCCGGCGTCGCGATGTCGCGCGCGCCGGCCGATGCGGCGCCGGCGGTGCAGATGACGCCCGCGACACCCGCGCAGGCCAACCAGTCGTCGCTCGTCGAGCGGTTGCGCACGTACGGCAACGATCTCGACACGCGGTACGCGAACATCGACAAGCATCGCACCGAGATGCTGACGTCGATGGCGGACAGCCGCAGCGATCCGCTGATGACGATGGTGCAGGCGATGGATTTCCAGTGGACGGCGACCACCACGATTTCCGAATACCAGTTGAGCCTGTCGGTCGCGCAGGCGGCGAACGGCTTCACGCACACCGTGCTGAAGACGCAGGAGTGACGAAAGGCGGTGCGTGTGCCCGAAACGGCCGCGCGCCCTGAAGCGGACAAACGATGACGACGATCGATTCGACGCCGCGCATGCATGCGTGGCGCAGCCGGGCGGCGCGTGCGCTGCTCGCGGGGCTGCTCGCGCTGCTGGCCGGCTGCCAGAAGGAGCTTTACTCGGGCCTGTCGGAGCGCGACGCGAACCAGATGGTCGCCGTGCTCGGCGATGCGGGCATCAGCGCGTCGAAGGACAACGATGCGCGCGACACGTCGGATCGCAACGCGTGGCAGGTCAGCGTCGCGGACGGCGACATGCAGTCGGCGCTGACCGTGCTGCAGGCGAACGGGCTGCCGAAGCCGAGCTATGCGAGCCTCGGCGAGCTGTTCCAGAAGCAGGGGCTCGTGTCGACGCCGGCCGAGGAGCGCGTGCGCTACCTGTACGGCGTGTCGCAGGACCTGTCGCGCACGCTGCAGGACATCGAAGGCGTGGTGGTCGCGCGCGTGCAGGTCGTGATTCCGGAGAACGATCCGCTCGCGGACAAGATCAAGCCGTCGTCGGCGGCCGTGTACATCCGCTACCGGCCCGGCGTGGACCTGCGCGCGATGGCGCCGATGGTCAAGGATCTCGTCGCGCACAGCATCGAAGGGCTGCAGTACGACAACGTGTCGCTGTTCCTGCAGCCGGCCGCGGCCCGCACGACGCGCGTCGACGGGATCGGCAGCGCGGTGTCGGACATCCTGCGGCTGCGCTCGCCGCTCGGCTGGCTGGTGTTCGCGCTGATCCTGCTGACCTGCGCGGTGATCGCGCTGTCGGCCGCACGGCGCGGGATGTTCGGCGCGCGGCTGGCCGCGCTGGTCGGCGTTGCGCCGCGCGGCGGCAACGGCGCCGGCGGTGCTGCCGCGCCATCTGGCGGCGCCAGCCTGCGCACGCCGGACGGCGCGCGCGACGGCGCATGAACGACGCATACGCGCTGCGGGCGGGCGCCGCGCCCGACGCGGCGCCGCTGCCGTGGCTGCAACCGGTCGCGCCGCCGCCTGCCGCGCGGCGCGCGGCGTTTCACGCGCTCGTCTGCGAATTTAACCTGCGGCCCGACCGCTATCTGCACGTGACGCGCGTGCCGGCCGACTGGCCCGCGCGCTATCGTTCGCCCGACGCGTTCGGTCCGGCCGGCCGCAAGCTGCTTGCGCGCCATCTGCTCGACGCGAACGGCGTGGCCGGACATCACGACTTCGACGTCGCGAATCCGTGCGCGCGGCTCGCGCTGCTGCCCGGTGCGGCGCTCGAACAGCTCGCGTCGTATGCGGGGTTGCTGCTGCATCGCGGCTGGCTGCGCGATGCGCTCGGCGTGCGGCGCATTCGCGCGGAGGTCGCGGCGAAGCTCGGTGGCGACGCGCTGGAGCTCGCGCTCGAGCGCGCGCCCGAATTCGGCGCGCTCGCCGACACGCTCGAACCGTGGCGAGCCGATCCGGCCGCGCTGCCGGTCGTGATTCGCGCGCGCGGCGGACGGCTGCTGTCGGACTTCATCGGCGTGGCGGGCGACGCGGTCGCGCGACGCGTGCGCCTGAAATTCAACCGCGCGATCGACGACGAAGCGCCGTACTGGCTGAACCGCGCGCAGCGCGACCAGTTCGGCGAACTGCTGTTCCTGTTTCTGATTCCCGAGAGGCTCGCATCATGGGACTGGCTTTTCTGATCACGAGCGACAACCTGCAGCTGCTGTCGGAGCGCAAGGTGCTCAAGGAGCGCGAATACGCGGCGCTGCTCGATGCGTCCGCGGTGATCGCGACCGCGCGCGACGAAGCGGCGCGCATCGTCGCCGATGCGCAGCGCGAATTCGACAAGCGCCAGGCCGCCGGCTACGACGAAGGGATGCGCCGCGCGCAGCGCGAGCATGCGGCGCAGACCTATACGCAGGCGCTCGCCGCCGCGCGCACGATGGAGTCGATGAAGGATTCGATGGCCGACATCGTCGTGAAGGCCGTGCGCGCGATCGTCGGCGAGATGAGCACGCAGAAGCTGTACGAGGCCGCGCTCGCGCGGATCGCGCCGCTCGTGCGCGACGAAGCATTCCTGATCGTGCGGGTCGCGCCCGGCCGCGAGGACGAGATGCGCGACGCGCTCGAACGCGCGTTCGCCGGCCAGTCGAACCGGCAACGGATCCGCATCGTCGCGGACGCGCAGCTCGAACGCCACGCGTGCACGGTCGAGACGCCGTCCGGGCGCATCGACGCGAGCCTCGACCTGCAGATCGACGCGCTGCGCCAGGCGATCCGCCGCGACGCGCTGAAGGGCGCGACGCGATGAACGCGCCGCTCGACGATCCGCTGCCGGACGGCGGCGAACGCGCCGACGACGCCGCGCCGTTCGATCGCGGCCGGCTCGTCGGCGATCTCGACGCGGGGCTCGCGTTCTTCTCGCCGGTGTCGGTGCAGGGCCGCGTCAATCACGCGGTCGGTCAGATCCTGAACGCGACCGGCATTCGCGCGCGGCTCGGCGAGATCTGCGAGCTGCGCACGCCGAACCAGCCGACGCTGCTCGCCGAAGTGGTCGGCTTCTCGCGACAGACCACGTTGCTGACGCCGCTCGGCGACGTCGCCGGCCTGTCGCCGGAGACGACCGTCGTGCCGTCCGGACGCGAGCATGTGTTTCCGGTCGGCGACGCGCTGTTCGGCCGCGTGCTCGACGGTCTCGGCAGGCCGCTCGACGATCGCGGGCCGGTGACGGGCGCCGCGTGGGTGTCGACGCAGCAGGACCCGCCGAATCCGCTCGCGCGCAAGATGATCGACACGCCGTTTGCGACCGGTGTGCGCGTGATCGACGGCCTGATGACGCTCGGCGTCGGCCAGCGCGTGGGCATCTTCGCGCCGTCCGGCGTCGGCAAGAGCACGCTGCTCGGGATGATCGCGCGCGGTGCGCAGGCCGACGTGAACGTGATCGCGCTGGTCGGCGAGCGCGGCCGCGAAGTGCGCGAGTTCATCGAGCACAGCCTGTCGCCCGAGGTGCGCGCGCGTTCGATCGTCGTCGTGTCGACGTCCGACCGCCCGGCGATGGAGCGCGTGAAATCCGCGCTCGTGGCCACCGCGATCGCCGAGCATTTCCGCGATGCGGGCAAGCGCGTGCTGCTGCTGGTCGACTCGCTGACGCGCTTCGCGCGCGCGCAGCGCGAGGTCGGGCTCGCGAGCGGCGAGCCGCCGACGCGGCGCAGTTTCCCGCCGTCGACGTTCGCGGTGCTGCCGCGCCTGCTCGAACGCGCGGGGCAGGGCGCGACCGGCTCGATCACCGCGCTGTACACGGTGCTCGTCGAAGGCGACGAGGAATCGGATCCGATCGCCGAGGAAGTGCGCTCGATCCTCGATGGCCATATCGTGCTGTCGCGCAAGATCGCGCTGGCGAACCGCTATCCGGCGATCGACGTGCTCGCGAGCCTGTCGCGCGTGATGCCGCTCGTCGCGAGCCGTGCGCATCAGCAGTCGGCCGCGCGCGTGCGCGAGCTGATTGCGAAGTACCAGGAGATCGAGCTGCTCGTGCAGATCGGCGAGTATCGCGAAGGCAGCGACCGGCTCGGCGATCTCGCGCTGCGTGCGCGCGATGCGATCGGTGCGTTCTGCGCGCAGGCGTCGCACGAGGACGTGCGTTTCGATGCGCTGCTCGCGAAGCTGACGACACTCGCGAACGATCATGTCTGAAGCCGACGACCGCCTCGTGCTCGCGACGCTCGCACGCCTGAAGCGCGTGCGCGAAATGCGCAGCCAGATCGCGCGCGTCGCGGCCGCGCGCCAGCAGGGCATCGCCGCGCAGAGCCGCCGCGCGCTCGACGCCGCACAGGCGCAGCTCGCGCAGCAGGTCGCGGCGAAGGCGGCGATCCAGACGCGGCTCGCCGGCGACGTGCGCGAGGCGCGCGCGCTGCAGAACGCGGCGGCCGACACGCGCACGTTCGACCGCCATATCGGCGTCGCGAACGCGTCGGTCAGCGAGGCCGCGCACGCGCATCGCGATCACGAGGCGACGCTCGCGGACCTGCAGCGCGCGGCGCGCAAGGCGAAGGCCGCCGAGGACAAGCTCGACAAGGCCGGCGAGAAGGCGTTGCACGCGCGTGCCGCACGCGTCGAGCGCGACGCGGACGAAGTCGCGGACGCGCATGCGGTGCGGCGTTTCGCGACGTCCGGCGTGTGGGCCGGCGATGCGGATCGCGCTGCGCCGGCGCCTGCGGGCCTGGCTGCCGCGTTCGATGCGGAGATGGCCGGTGGTGCGGCGGATGTGAAGGCGACCGACGCGGCGGCGACGACGGAGTCGAATGCGGGAACTGCCGCGGCCGCTGCACCGTCGGCGATCCTGCCCGCCGACGACACCGCTCCTGACGCCGCGGAGCGCCGATGCTAGACCACGCCGCGAACTTCAACGACATCGCCGGCACGCTGCGCCCGCTGCTCTACGTGATGCCGCGCCTGTTGCCGATCATGTTCGTCGTGCCGGTGTTCAACGAGCAGATCATCACCGGCCTCGTGCGCAACGGCATCGCGGTCGTGATCGCCGCGTTCGTCGCGCCGGTGATCGACCCGGCGCAGGTCGCCGCGCTGCCGTTCCTGATGTGGTGCCTGCTGGTCGCGAAGGAGGCGGTGGTCGGCATGCTGCTCGCCGGCGCGTTCAGCGCGGTGCTGTTCGCGATCCAGGGCGTCGGCTACCTGATCGATTTCCAGACCGGCAGCGGCAGCGCCGCGTTCTTCGATCCGATGGGCGGGCACGAAGGCGGCCCGACGTCGGGCTTTCTCAATTTCGTCGCGATCGCGCTGTTCGTCACCGCGGGCGGCCTGCAGGTGCTCGTGCAGCTGTTCGCGCAGTCGTACGCGTGGTGGCCGATCGGTTCGCTCGGCCCCGATTTCTCGTCGATGCTGCAGACCTTCGTCGTGCGGCAGACCGACACGATCTTCGAATGGATGGTGAAGCTCGCCGCGCCGGTGATCATCGTGCTGGTGCTGGTCGAGCTCGGCATCGGCCTCGTTGGGCGCGCGGTGCCGCAGCTGAACATCTTCGTGTTCTCGCAGCCGCTGAAGAGCGCGCTCGCGGTGCTGATGATGGTGCTGTTCCTGCCGGTGGTGTACGCGTCGCTGCATGCGCTGCTGAGTCCCGACAGCGGGCTGGTGGCGCTGCTGCGCGCGCTGTTCGCCGCGCACGGCGGCACGTGACGGGCCGCCGGAGCCGGACGCACATCCATGGCCGAAAAGGACCAGAAGCCGAGCGCGAAGCGCCTGCGCGAGGCGCGCGAGAAAGGCGACGTCCCGAAGAGCGCGGAGACGATCTCGTCGGCGTTCTTCGTCGGCGTGTGCGTCGCGCTAGCGGTCGGCCTCGGCACGCTGTTCGCACGGCTGCAGGCGCTGTTCCGGCTCGTGTTCGACACGGCCGGCGCGGCCGATCCGTCCGCGCGGCTCGCGGTGCTGATCGACGGCGCCGCGCGCGACTGGGCGATGCTGTCCGCGCAGATCGTCGCGGCCGGGCTGCTGGCGGGTTTGCTCGCCGGCTTCGTGCAGGTGGGCGGCGTGATGGCGTGGAGCCGTCTCGTGCCGCAGCTGTCGCGGCTCAATCCGGCCGAGGGGCTGAAGAACATGTGGTCGATGCGCAACCTCGTGAATCTCGCGAAGATGCTGCTGAAGACCGCCTTGCTGGTCGCGACGCTCGGCTGGCTGATCGTCGAGTCGCTCGATCCGTCGGTTCAGTCGGGCTTCACGCGGCCGATGTCGATTCTCGCGCTGATCGTGAAGCTGCTGATGCTGCTGTTCGGCTGGGCCGCGCTGATCTACATCGTGATGGCGCTGATCGACATCGTGCACCAGCGTCACGAGTTCAACCAGAAGATGAAGATGTCGATCGACGAAGTGCGGCGCGAGCACAAGGAAGACGAAGGCGATCCGCACATCGAGGCCAAGCGCCGGCAGCTCGCGCGCGAAGCGCAGTTCTCGTCGCTGCAGGACCGGATCGGCTTTGCGTCGGTGGTCGTGTATTCGTCCAGCGTCGCGGTGGCGCTCTATTACGGCGGGATCGGCACGCTGCCGTGGGTGCTCGCGCGCGGCGAGGGCGAGGCGGCCGAGCGGATCGTGAAGCTCGCGCGCGACGCGCTGCGCCCGACGCTCGCGAACGCCGGTCTCGCGCATGCGCTGTACGACAGCACGCCGGAAAAGGGCACAATCCAGCAGCAGCATTTCCGCGAGGTCGCGCAGTTGCTGAAGTGGGCCACGGGCGGCCACTGACCGTTGGGAAGTGCGGGGTCGGATCGCACGCGCGCTTTGATCGCCAGCCTGCTTGTATCGCCGTACGGTGCGCCCACCGCTTGACGCCGCTTTTTTTCCGGTCTTGCCCCGCATTCACCCATGAATTATTGCTGATTTATTTCTTCGTAATATGGCTCGACCGTCAGCCGGACGGCGGGCCGCGAGGTGTGCGCCGCCGCTGACGGAACAGGTCAACAGGGGCAGACAAATCAATGTGCGGAATCGACGGCTTTCTGAATAGCGTCGCCTTCGATGAGGAGACAGCGCGCGGCACGCTCGCGCGAATGACGGCGAGCCTCGCGCATCGCGGGCCGGACGCGCAGGGCCTCTGGGTCGACCCGGAAGCCGGCATCGCGCTCGGCCACCGGCGGCTCGCGATCGTCGATCTGTCGGTCCACGGCCGGCAGCCGATGGCGTCCGCATGCGGCCGCTACGTCATGGTCTTCAACGGCGAAATCTACAACCACCGCGAATTGCGCGCGGAGCTCGAGCGCGCGGGTCGCGCACCGGCGTGGCGCGGCCATTCCGACACCGAAGTGCTGATCGCGGCGATCGCCGCATGGGGCGTCGACGCGACGCTGCGGCGCGCGACCGGCATGTTCGCGTTCGCGCTGTGGAACCGCGCGTCGCGGGTGCTGACGCTCGCACGCGACCGGATCGGCGAGAAGCCGCTCTATTACGGCCGGATCGGCGACGCACTCGTGTTCGCGTCGGAGCTGAAGGCGCTGCGCGGTTATCCGGGCTTCGACGGCGCGATCGATCGCGACGCGCTGTGCCTGTACCTGCGCCAGTCGAGCGTGCCCGCGCCGCACACGATCTATCGCGGCATCAGCAAGCTGCCGCCCGGCACCTTCATCCAGTTCGAACATGCGCGCGACACGCCGCGCGTGCGCGCGTACTGGACGCTGCAGCAGGCGATCGACGCGGGCCGCGAGCGGCCGTTCGAAGGCAGCGCCGACGAGGCCGTCGGGCAGCTCGACGCGATCCTGCGCCAGGCGGTCGCGCGGCAGATGGAAGCCGACGTGCCGCTCGGCGCGTTCCTGTCCGGCGGCATCGATTCGTCGGCGATCGTCGCGCTGATGCAGGCGCAGTCGGCCACTCCGGTCGACACGTTCACGATCGGCTTTCACGAGGCCGGCTACGACGAGGCCGGCTATGCGAAGGCGGTCGCGCGCCACCTCGGCACGCGGCATACCGAGCTGTACGTGACGGCCGACCATGCGCTCGGCGTCGTGCCGAAGCTGCCGGCGATCTACGACGAGCCGTTTGCCGATGCATCGCAGATTCCGACTTTCCTCGTGTCGGAGCTGACGCGCCGGCACGTGAAGGTGAGCCTGTCCGGCGACGGCGGCGACGAACTGTTCGGCGGCTATACGCGCTACTTCCTGACGCCGCGCCTGTGGCGCAAGCTGCATCGCGTGCCGGCGGCGGTGCGCGCGCGCATCGCCGCCGCGCTGCACGCGCTGCGGCCCGATCATGCGGATCAGCTCGCGGCGGTCGCGCAGGGCGCCTGGGGCGGCGTGGAAGCGCGCGACTCGGCGACCCGCATCGGCGACCGGCTGCACAAGCTCGGCCACGTGATGACGGCCGAGAGCCGGATCGGGTTGTACCGGCTGCTGATGTCGTCGGTGCATCATCCGGAGCGCATCGCGCTCACTGGACAGGAGCCGCCGACGCCGCTCGATACGGTGGCCGCGTGGCCCGCAAACCTGAGCTTCGCCGAGCAGGCGATGGCGATCGACACGCTCACGTACCTGCCGACCGACATCCTCGCGAAGGTCGACCGCGCGGCGATGGCGGTGAGCCTCGAGACGCGCATGCCGTTCCTCGATCATCACGTCGTCGAGTTCGCGTGGCGCGTGCCGGCGTCGGTGCGTTTGCCGGAAGGGCAATCGAAGGCGCTGCTGCGCCGGCTGCTGGACCAGTACGTGCCGTCGTCGCTGATCGACCGGCCGAAGCAGGGCTTCTGCGCACCGGTCGATCACTGGCTGCGCGGTGCGTTGCGCGACTGGGCCGATGCGCTGCTGCAGCCGTCGCGGCTGCGCGACGAGGGCTTCTTCGACGCGGCGGCGGTCGAGCGGCTGTGGCGCCAGCACCAGACGGGCCGGATGAACTGGCAGCACCAGCTGTGGACGGTGCTGATGTTCCAGGCGTGGCTGGAGGGGCAGCGCGCGGCGTGAAGCGGGGCGGCGCGCACGTCACGCGCGCGCCGCGTCGACGCTCACTGATCGAGACACCGCACGCACAGCCGCTTCGCCTGGCTTGCCGACAATCCGCGGCACATCATCACGACCGGGCGCGCATGGCACGACGGTGCGTCGGCGGACGCGGTCGGCAACGGCATCCTGCGCGCGCGTTCGGGCGGCGTGGTCGCGGCCGCGTCCATGCGCCGCTGCCGCGCCGGCGGCGGCACGTCGCGCACCACCGGAATCGGCTCCACGCCGCCTTCGCGCGCGTTGCGCTGCGCGCTCGCGACGACGCGGCTCACGTAGCCGCTCGAGAAACCGGTCGTGAAGTTGCCGCTGTAGTAGCACGACAGCGCCGCGCGCAAGGCGGCCTGGGCCGGGCGGCCGGTATTCGACGACCGGGCGAAGCATTCGGTCAGGATCGCACCGCCCGCCTGCAGGTTGCGGCAGGGCTCGAACATCGTCGTTTCATCGAGTCCGTACTTCGCGAAGTTGCGTTCGTTCACCTGCGCGAGCCCGACGCTGTAGCTGAAGCCGCGCGCCGCGAGTTCGCGCACGGTCGCGCGCGCTTCGTCGAGCGACGCCGGCTGGCGCGTCAGGTGGCCGCCGACCACGCCGATCGCATACGGATTGAAGCCGGATTCGGTGCGCACCAGCGCGGCGAGCGTAGCGGCATCGACGTTCGGCGCGCACGCGCGCGCAAGCTGCGCGAAGCCCGCGGCACTGCCGGCTGCATGCGCGACGCCGTGCTGCGCGCACGCGAGCGCGAGTGCGACGAGCGCGCCAACGCACGCGGCGGCGGTTCGCAGGGTGCGGGCGCGCATCATCCGGCTCCGGCGACGCGATACGACAGCACGAGCCCGTGCACGAGCAGCGACCAGCCGTCGAGCGCGACGAACAGCAGCAGCTTGAATGGCACCGAGATCGTCGTCGGCGAGATCATCTGCATCCCGAGCGCGAGCAGGATGTTCGCGACCAGCAGGTCGACGACGATGAACACGATATAGATCACGAAACCGATCTGGAACGCCTTGGTCAGCTCGGCGAGCGTGAAGCTCGGCACCAGCACGAGCAGGTCGTCGTCCTTGATGCCGTCGGCGCGGTTCTTCGGCCACACCGAGGTGGCCGTGCGCACGAAGAATTCGCGATCGCGCTGCCGCGTATGCGACACCAGGAAGTCCTTGATCGGCGGCAGCGCGGCATCGGCGAGCGCGCCGATATCGGCGGTCGACAGTTGGCCGGACGCGTCGAAGTGGCGGGCCTGCAGCGCGTCGCGGATCGACATCCCGACCGGCGCCATGATGAACAGCGACAGGATCAGCGCGATGCCGTTCAGCACGAGGTTCGGCGGCACCTGCTGGATCCCGAGCGCGGAGCGCAACAGGCCGAGCACGACCACGAGCTTCGTATAGCTCGTCACCATCAGCGCCGCGAACGGCGCGATGCCTAGCGCGGCAATTACCGCGATCAGCGCGACCGGATTCGGCAGATTGCCCATCGTTCAGCGCTCGCGCGGCGCGGGTTGCGTCAGCGTGACGACGCGCACGCCGAGTTTCTGGCCGACCGCGATCAGATGGCCGGTGCCGATCAGCATCCCGTTCGCGACGAGATGGATCACGCTCTGGTTGATCCCTTGCTGCAGTTCGATCACGGCGCCCGGCTGCAGCGTGCCGAGTTCGCCGAGCGGGATCGACGTGGGCGGCAATTCGAAGCGCAGATCGACCGCGAGGCCGTCGAGCGAGCGCGGCGCATCGTCCGGCGGCGCGTCGTGCGCGCTCGTCGTCGCCGGCGGGGTGTCGTTGCGGGTCGGTTCCAAAGGCATCTCCCTGATTCGTTCGACGGTCAGCCGGGTGCCCGACGGCCGTCCGGTGATCTCCCACGCCGGCGCGGCGGGCAGCCGTGCAACGCACAGCAGGTTCTGCTCGTGCGCACGCCAGCGCTCGATCGCGATGATGTCGCCGCCGACGACATCGGCCAGCTCGGCCGTCGTCAGCTCGGTCCGGCCGATTTCGAACACCAGCGGCACCGGCAGGCTCGCGTACGCGGCGCGCGTCTCGGGCCGCGCGGCCGGCGGCGTCGCGAAGAACACCGCGAGCGCATCCGGCGCATCGAACAGCAGCGCGCCGTGGCAGCGCCATGCGCCGTCGGCGCGGCGCAGCTCGAAGCGCAGCGCGGCCGGCGCGGTGTGCGAGGCGGACTCGCTCGCGGGCGGCGGCAGCAGTTCCACGGGCTGCCGCGTTGCTGCCTGCAGGACGGCCGCGAGCGGCGCGGCGAGGTCGGCGAGCAGTGCCGCGCGGATCACGGCCGGCACGGCCGGATCGGCGGCGTCGCCGAGCCATTCGCTTTCCGCGGCCGGATCGATCCACAGCGTGCCGGCCGCCGGGCCGACGACGAAGCGGTATGCGTGCGCATCGGCGGCCGGTTCGGCGTCGACGCGCCAGCGCACCTCGTATGCGTGTTCGCCGAGCGTGACGGGGACAGCCGCCGTCGCGCCGTATGCATGCGACAGTCCGCGCGCGGCGGCGGCGGACAAGCGCGGCAGATACGGCGACGCGTCGAGCGCGACGGCGGCCGGCGCAGTCGCATGCGGCAGGGCGGGGGCGGCTGCGGCCGGGGCGGCCGCGGCGGGCGGCGCCCGGTTCGCGGCGTCGCCGGCGTCGGCATTCGTCAGGGGCAGCGCAGGCACGGCGGGATTGGGCGGATTCGGCGTTGGTTCGTCGGGTTGTCGTGGCCGGCGGCGCGGGTTGCGCGCGGCTGCTGCGTCGATTGTAGGGATGGCGCCGGCCGCGTGCCGCGCCGGAATCCGTAGTCGCGCGCATCGCGTGGCGGTGCAGGTGGTGGCGAGCTACGAAGGCCGCTGCGCGGGGAGCGAGGAAAGGAGAGGAGGTGGAGAGGCTGTCGCATGGCGGCGCGCACCGGCGCGGGTCCACGTGCCGGGCACAAAGACGGACGCCGCCCGGAGGCGGCGTTCGTGTCGCGGCGCGGCGAGCGTGTCGGGCCGCGATGCGCTGCGCGTCCGGCGCAGCGTGGTGGAGAACCGTGCCGGCGCGCCGCGCGATGGCGGCGCGCGGGTAAGCCGCGACGCGTCAGACGTAGTCGGCGGCCAGCGACGGCTGCGGCGCGGCGCGCAGCAGCGGCGCCGCGTCGTGGCGCTCGACGTGCGTCATGGCCGCACCGAACAGCACGAGCCGATAGCCGACTGCATAGATCGGGATGATCCGCAGGTTCTTGTCGTGATCGAGCTGCAGCTTCGAACGGATGCGCGAGATATGGGTGTCGAGCGTGCGTGACGACACGCCGAGCTCGCGGCCCCAGACCGCTTCCTGGATCGCTTGCCGCGGCACGATCTTGTTCATGTTGTCGAGCAGGAATTCGACGACATCGAATTCACGCGGCGTGACGTCGACGACTTTGTTGTCGATTTCGATCGTGCGACGTACGAAGTTGATTTTTATGTTGTCGATGTACAGGTATTTGCAATCCATGGTGGCCCTCGCATGTCCGTAAAGGAGTGTTTGCGGGCCATGTGCTGCAACTTCCGGGCCAGGGACGGGCTATCCGCACGCGACGACGGACGCGGGCGGGGCGGACGGCGCGCCGGCCTTGAATCTAAAAGAACTTTTAACGCGGGGGCGAGCGATGCGCGACACAGGGTCGGACCAATAGTGAAGGATTGTTACGTAGCATCAAACGGGAACGTTACGGGCGTTACGGGGGGCGTAACGTGATAGTGAGGTAGCGAATGGGCCGATCGTTCGATCCGGGATGGCAAAAAATCGGGCACGCGCGGCAGCGCGACAACGAACCGGCCGCGCAACGTTCCCGTCACGCGGCCGGTCCGGCGTCGCGCCGTCGCTCCGTCAAGCCTTCGCGCTATCGCCCGAATCGAACGGCAGCACGTAATGGCGCTTGCCGGTCGCCGCGAAGATCGCGTTGGCGACTGCCGGCCCGATCGGCGCGACGCCCGGCTCGCCGACCCCGGTCGGCGCTTCCGCCGACGGCACGATATGCACTTCGACCTTCGGCATCTCGGCCATCCGCAACACGTGATAGCCGTCGAAGTTGCGCTGCTCGACCTGGCCGTCCTTCAGCGTGATCGCACTGTGCAGCGCCGCGCCGAGCCCGAAGCCGATGCCGCCTTCCATCTGCGCGGCGACGATGTCCGGGTTGATCGCGATCCCGCAGTCGACCGCACATACCACGCGCTCGACCTTCACCTTGCCGTCCGCGTCGACCGACACCTCGGCCACCTGCGCGACAAAGCTCTTGAACGCCTCGGCCACCGCGATCCCGCGCCCGCGACCTTTCGGCAGCGGCTTGGCCGGATCCCATCCGGCCTTCTGCGCGGCCAGTTCGAGCACCGCGCGCATCCGCGGCTCCTTCGCGAGCAGGTCGCGGCGGAACAGGTACGGATCCTTGGCCGCCGCGTGTGCGGCTTCGTCGATGAACGCCTCGACCGCATACGCGGTGTGCGAGCTGCCGACCACGCGCCACCACAGCACCGGCAGGCCAACCTTGGTGGTGGTGAGTTCGACCGACACGTTCGGCACCGCGTACGGCAGGTTCGCCGCGCCCTCGACCGACGTCGCGTCGATTCCGTTCTTCACCATGAACGCCTCGAACGGCGTGCCGGCGAGGATCGACTGGCCGACGATGCGGTGGCGCCAGCCGACCAGCCGGCCGTCGGCGGTCAGCCCCGCGTCGAGCTTGTGGAAATACATCGGGCGATAGAAGCCGCCCTGGATGTCGTCCTCGCGCGTCCACTGCAGCTTCACCGGCTTGCCGTCCGCGCCGAGCGCCTTCGCGATCGACACGGCCTCGACCACGTAGTCGGACCACGCGTTCGCGCGCCGGCCGAAACTGCCGCCCGCGTACAGCGTATGGATCTGCACCTGCTCGGGCTTCAGGCCCGCGACCTTGGCCGCGTTGCCCTGGTCGACCGTCTGGAACTGGTCGCCGGCCCAGATCTCGCAGCTGTTCGCCGTCAGCTTGACGACCGCGTCGAGCGGCTCCATCGGCGCGTGCGCGAGATACGGGAACTCGTACGTCGCGCTGATCTTGCGCGCGGCGCCCGCGATCGCCGCGTCGGCATCGCCGTCCTTGCGCGCCGACGCGCCCGGCTTCTCGGCGAGCTGCCGGTATTCGCGCATGAGCTCGTCCGAGCCGCGCTTTTCGGCGTGCGTTTCGTCCCAGTCGATCTTCAGCGCATCGCGGCCCTGTTTCGCGGCCCAGAAGCCGTTCGCGACGACGGCGACGCCGTGCGGCACCTGCACGACCGCGACCACGCCGGGCACGGCCTTCGCCGCCGTCGCGTCGAACGACTTGACCGTCGCACCGAAGCGCGGCGGGCGCTGCAGCAGCGCGACGCGCATCCCGGGGAAGGTGGTGTCCAGCGTGAAATGCGCGGTGCCGTTCGACTTCGCCGACCCGTCGACGCGCGGAATGCGATGGCCGATCAGCTTGAAGTCGGCCGGCTGCTTCAGCGTGACCTTGTCGGGTACCAGCAGCTTCGACGCATCGGCGACGAGCGTGCCGTAGGCGGCCGTCCTGCCGGTCTTCGCATGCGTGACGACGCCGTTGGCGGTGGTCAGCTCGCCGGCCGGCACCTTCCAGCGCGCGGCCGCGGCCGACACGAGCATTGCGCGCGCCTTGCCGCCCGCTTCGCGCAACTGCTGCCACGAGTTCGACATGGCCGAGCTGCCGCCCGTGCCCTGCATCGTGCCGAACGCGAGGTTCGCATAGCGCTTCGCATCGGCCGGCGCGCTTTCGACGCGCACGTTCGACCAGTCGGCATCGAGTTCTTCGGCGACGATCGTCGCGATGCCCGTATACGCACCCTGGCCCATTTCGACGTGCTTGGCGATCACGGTGACCGCGCCGTCGGGCGTGATGCGCAGGAACGCATTCGGCGCGAAGTCGGCGGCCGGTGCCGTCGCGGCGAGCGCGCGGCGGCCGAGCCCGGCCCATTCGAAGCCGATCGTCAGGCTGACGGCGGTCGCGGCACCCGCGGCTTTCAGGAACGTGCGGCGCGACGGACGCACCGCACCGGCATTGTCGAGTTCGATCGTCATGGTCAGGCTCCCAGCGTCGCGGCCGCGTCGTGGATCGCGGCCCGGATGCGGGCGTAGGTCGCACAGCGGCAGATGTTGCCGTTCATCGCGGCGTCGATGTCCGCGTCGGTCGGCTTCGGGTTCTGTTCGAGCAGCGCGGTGGCCGACATGATCTGGCCGGACTGGCAGTAGCCGCATTGCGGCACCTGCAGCTTCACCCACGCGGCCTGCACGGCCTGCGCGGGCTTGCTCTGCAACCCTTCGATCGTCGTCACGTGCTTGCCCGCGATCCCGGCGAGCGGCAGCACGCACGAGCGGACGGCCTGGCCTTCGAGATGGACGGTGCATGCGCCGCACTGCGCCATGCCGCAGCCGAATTTCGTGCCGGTCAGCCCCGCGTGTTCGCGGATCGCCCAGAGGACGGGCATCGACGGATCGGCGTCGAGCGTGACGCTCTTGCCGTTCAGGACAAACGTGGTGGGCATTGTGTTGTCTCCGTGGGGAAAACCCGGCATGCGCCAGGATAGCCGCGAGTGTGCGCGACACACCTGCTTTTGCGTCTACCCAATCCTGCAAATTTATTGAACAATCCTGCAAATCCCCGGCACGGCGCCGGGCGTTTCGCTATGCTCCCGCGATTCAGGTAAACGAAGCGAGGAATCCGCCATGGACATGACCGATATCGCGGCGTCGCGCGAATCCGGCCGGCGCGAACTGGCGTCGCTGATCGGCCGTTTCGCGCCCGCGGACGGCTCCCACCCGACCGCCGTGCCCGCGCTGATGCTGCACCGGCACACGCATCCGGTCGATCTCGGCTGCGGCGTGTCGCGCCCCGCGCTCGTGATCGCCGCGCAGGGCGCGAAGCGCGTGATCGTCGCCGGCCACGCGTACGAATACGACCCGCAGCATTGCCTGATTACGTCGATCGACTTGCCGATTCTCTCGCGCGTCACGCAGGCGTCGCCGGATGCCCCGTACCTGTGCCTGACGCTGACACTCGACCTGGAGCGCATCGTCGAGCTTGCGGCCGAGATGCGGCTGCCCGAGCCCGATGCCGGCCCCGAAGGCGAGGGCATCGCGGTCGGCGAGCTGACGCCGCCGCTGCTCGATGCGGCGCTGCGGCTGGTGCGTCTGCTCGATACGCCGGCGGACATTCCGGTCGTCGCGCCGCTGATCGAAAAGGAACTGCTGTACCGGCTGATGACGAACGGGCAGGGCACGCGGCTGCGGCACATGGCCGTCGCCGGCAGCCAGACGCACCGGATCGCGCGCGCGATCGAATGGATCCGCGAGCACTACGCGGAGCCGATGCGGGTCGAGACGCTCGCGCAGGCGGTCAACATGAGCGTGTCGTCGCTCCACCATCACTTCAAGCACGTGACGACACTGAGCCCGCTGCAATACCAGAAGCAGTTGCGGCTGCACGAGGCGCGGCGCCTGTTGTTGCGGCAGGGCGGCGACGTCGGTTCGGTCGCCGCGACCGTCGGCTACGAAAGCGCGTCGCAGTTCAGCCGCGAATACAGCCGGCTGTTCGGCGCGCCGCCGATGCGCGACGTCGTGCATCTGCGCAAGAAGGAACTGCTCGGTACCTGATCGCGGTGCCGGTCATGCCGCGATGAACGTCGTCGTCGGCAAGCGCGGGTCGGGTCCGCCGGTCCGGCGTGTCGATTGATGCGCGCGGGCTTTCCCGGATGCCGTGCAGTATGCCGAAATCGGGCAACTTGCAATTCGCGCGCCTTGCGCGTCGATGCAAGCGGAATCGGGGCATCGGGACGCGGCGCATCGCCGCGCCCGTGCTTCTGTTTCATGCGCGCATCCCGAAAGCGGCCGGCGGATGTAGCGCTTGCCGGCACCGATGCGAACCGGCGCGCCGAAACGCGCACAAAACTCGCGTCGCGACGCATTTTCTACGTGGATCGCGCGTTTGCATGCATGGTTCAACGACGAGATTCGCGGCCGATGTCGTGTCGGAAATGTTTCTGACGGGTATCACGCTTCGGCGGATTCGGCGCGTTTCAGTCATTGAAGTGAAATGGCTATCGGCATTGAATGTCGGTGAATCGAATTCGGAAAGTAAAAATCGCTAAAGTGGATTGAAGGGTTGATGCGCGAGCGTGCCGTCGTTTTTTGCGAGTCGGCCAGTGTGCAAACCTTGCCGGCAAGGTCGCATTTACCGATTTTTTCCGTGCGTCGGCATTGTCACGGTACGCGTGATCCCGTCGGTATTTTCATGGATGAATCAATTGCGTTTCGCCGGCAGCCGGCACGCCCATCCTGAAAACGCCGCGACGTCCTGCACACCGGGTCGTGGAAACCGACCGCCGAACCCGCGGATTCCGTCAATTCGCGCGCGGCGGCTGCCGCCGACACGCCGCTACGGCCGGTCGGCATGCGTGGACACGGCACGGCCGCGCGCCGCGCGCCGGTGCGCTTCTCAACGATGAAACACCTGTTTGCGTCCGCGCTCCGCGAGCCGCCGTATCCCGCGGTCATCCGGCGTTTCGCGGGATTGCTTCCCGGTATTCAATGATCGCCGGAGGTCCGCGCCTGTTGCCGCGATACATTCCTGAAACAAAAAATCCCGTTCCCGGCGACACGAGCGGCGTAGCGGGCGCGATACGCCGCGCAACCGTCGGCGGAATCGCGCATGGCATGCCGCTTGCGATATTGGACGCACCGGCGGGCGGTCGACCTGATGAATGAAAGATTGGGGGGCGGCCATCTCGTCAATAAGTAGTCGGGGAAACAGCGATGAAGACCAGTAGCAGTCACCTGATCCGCGCATTCTTCGCGCACCGGTGGGGCAGTTCGACAACTGGGAGCCTGACTCGCGATGCAGTGCCAGCGTCGCGCGTCCGTTATTGCGGGCTTCCGGGCATCCGCGCATTGCGCGTGCTGAAGCGGCTGTCGTTTCGTGCGACAACCGACCGACAGCGGTGCCCGCCTTCTTTCGATTCATCCGGATGGGTCCTGCCGTTCGTGCCGGACAGCGCGACGCCGCCCGGCCTTCGTCCGTGCGCGGGCGTTTCGATCGCGCCGGGTATCGCCCGGCGCCGGCCGGATTAGATCGAACGTCCATCGGCCGGATCGTCCGGACAGTCTTCGATCGGTAGCCTGGGGAGAAGCGATGCCGCCTGACTGGAGTGCAGACTCGTTATCGGCCCGATAAAGGCCACTGTTTTCGGCGGTCCTGCATTTTCGGTAATTGATCTATTCGCGTATTTCAGCTTGCTGAAGCGGACGCCGCGCGCCTGTGTGTTCGTCGCGCTACATATCGACTGAAAACAATCCGGAACGGCGATTGCCTGATTCCGGTTGTGGGAGGTTTTTCGTTTTCGATAATCGACCGGGTTTATGCCATATCGAAAACACCTACTGGAAAGTTCGTAAAACTAAATAAAACGAACCTACACTTCGACTGGCCGAAATTATGGAAACCCGGTTTCGAAGCGAAGCGGGTCTTTTAATGGATAGTGATCCTTATTTACCGGGATTGCTCGAGGCAGGGAAGTTGATGGCGTGCAGCTTTCCTCGCTTGTTTCGTTCACGCCGTTATGGAGTCGACCATGAAGAAGCTTCTGATTGCAGCAGCAGTTATGGCGGTCTCGGGTGCAGCGTTCGCCGCGAGCGGCACGGTTTCGACCAGCAACTCGTCGAGCGGCGGCCAAACGTTCGCCGGCGTTGTCGGATACGGCTCGTTCACGGCCACGGATTCGGGCGCGGCACTCGGCGCAGCCGGTGCAACGGCCGGCCACGGCAGCAGCAGCTCGATCTCGTACACGGACCACACCAACACGTCGACGGTGAGCGGCTTCGGCTGGGGCGGCGCGCAAGCCGGCGGCTCGAGCGGCGCGAATGCCGGCTCGACCGGCTGGACGATGTACCACTACTAAGCCGAGGCGCATAGCGTTCGTCATGGACTGGTGGCACGGATGCCGGGTGTCGTCCCGCGAGGGCGCCCCCGGCGCCCCGGCCACCGAACTTCCTCACAGAAAGGAATTGCTATGAAAGCCAACGTCTTTTTAGCGGCAGCGCTCACCGTCGTGTCGTCGGCGGTGCTGGCGGCGGGACCGACCACCTTCAACCAGACGCAATCCGTTGCGGCGGGCGTGTCCGGTGCGGCGCTGGTCGGCACCGGCAGCTATACGAGCAACTCGACTTCGGTCGCGGGCGCGAGCGCCGGAAGTACCGTGACGCCCGCCGGCTCCACCGGCACGGCCACCGCATTCCACGACTCGACTTCGACGGCCAGCGGTTTCGGCATGAACGGGGGCGCGTTCGCGGCGGGCGGCGGTATCGGTGCCGCAGGCTCGTTCGGTGGAACCGGCAATACGAGCGAGAACGCGAATGCGTTGTCGGGAGGGGTAACCGCCACGATCGTATTGGGCGCGAACCACTACACGGCAACGGGTGCGAACGACAACGGCATTGCCACTGCCGGCGCCGCCGGCCTCACGGGCATTGGCGGGTCGAGCGCGATCGCGGGCTCGGATCACCTCAACTCGTCGACCGTATGGAGCACCGGTCCGGCCGGATCGCCGTTCGCGTCGGGCGGCAGCCAGGGCAGTTCGGGCGCGACCGCCGGCAGTCCCTGATTCGGGTGTCGGGGGGGACCAGTTTCGCAGCGACGCTGGTCTCTTTCCCCGCATCGTTGTCACCGTAAGGAGTTGGCATGAAGCAGAAAGTGATTGCCGCCGCTCTGATGCTCGCGTCTCTGACGGCATATGGCGCTGACCGTGCTGCCGACGACGTGCAATCGAATGTGCAGACGTCAAACAACCCTGACCAGACAACCAGACCGTCACAACAACAAGCGCTTTCGTCGGGCAGTGCCATCGGCGCGCCGGCGGCCCTGCAATGGCAGGGCATGTCGGGCGGTTCGTGGTCCCAGCTGGGCAGTGGCTGGAAGCAGTTCGGGGAAGCAGGCAAATCTGAAGGAATTCAGGGGAATTAATACGGTTGCCTGGGTGGGAGGTCAAACCTCGTCCGGAGAGTGAAATGAACAGCAACAAGATCAGGGTGGCATGTGCGGCGATGTTCGCGATGGCCACGATCGGTGCCCACGCGCAGACCGCCGACTCGACTTCAAGTGCGCAGTCCTCGACGTCGTCGACGGCGATCAGCCAGGGCGGCGGCTCGAGCATGAACACGAACGTCACCAGTTCGCGCGGCGGCAACGCCAGCAGTTCGAGCACCAGCGGCGTGCGCGGCAGCGGCAACTCGACCGTGCAGGTGAACCTGAACCTGCCGTCGTCGACGAGCGGCGGCTCGAACGTGACGCCGCAGGGCACGAGTTCGCTCGCGGCCGGCGCGCCAGGCACCAGCCCTTACAACACGCAGGCGAGCGAGAACGTCAACTACTCGGGCACGCAGACGATCAAGACGAACCCGGCGATCCAGGCGCCGGGCCTCACGACTACGCTGTCCGATACCTGCATGGGTTCGGTGAGCGTCGGCGTGTCGTTTCCGGGATTCGGCGCGACCGGCGGCACGACCCTGGTCGACCAGGCGTGCGTGCGCCGTCTCGATGCGCGCGAATTCCGCGCGATGGGGCTGACCGACGTCGCGCTGGCGCTGCTGTGCCAGAGCGATGCGAACCGGCGCGCGGTGGAAGCGACCGGCCACCTGTGCCCGGGTACGACCGCGCCGCTCGCGCGCTCGAACGTGGCGCCGTCCGCAGAAGCGACCGTGGCCGACGACGTGAAGTATCGTGATCCGCTCGTGCGCAGCCGCATGGGCCTGCCGCCGCTCGACGCGGCCGCGCAGGCACCTGCGCAGACGCGTCCGGTCGCGACGACCGCGGTCCAGGCGGCGCCGGCGCCGGTGCCGGTGCCGGTTTCCGCGCCGGCGCTCGCGGCGCCTGCGGTCGGCGCGGTGCCGGCTGCGGCGCAAGCGGCCGCCGTGAAGGCGTCGCAAGCCGCTGCGGTCGTGCCGGCGGCGCTTGCCGCACCGGTTGCCGCGGCTGCGCCGGCGATGAGTGCCGCGCCGGCTGTCGCGCCGGCCGCGACGGGCGCGGTCCCGGCTGCCGCCATCGTCGCCGCGCCGGTGGTTGCCGACAAGGCATCGGTCCCCGCGCCGACTGTTGGCGATAAGGCACCGGAGCCGGCGTCGGTCGTTGCCGACAAGGCGCCGGTCCAAGCGCCGGCGGTCGCTGACAAGGCATCGGAGCCCGCGCCGGTCGTTGCCGACAAGGCGCCGGTCCAAGCGCCGGCGGTTGCCGACAAGGCACCGGAGCCCGCGCCGGTCGTTGCCGACAAGGCGCCGGTCCAAGCGCCGGCGGTTGCCGACAAGGCACCGGAGCCTGCACCGGCCATCGCCGACAAGGCACCGGAGCCCGCACCGGCCATCGCCGACAAGGCACCGGAGCCCGCACCGGCCATCGCCGACAAGGCACCGGAGCCCGCACCGGCAATCGCCGACAAGGCGCCGGAGCCTGCACCGGCCATCGCCGACAAGGCGCCGGAGCCCGCACCGGCCATCGCCGACAAGGCGCCGGAGCCTGCGCCGGCCATCGCCGACAAGACCCCCGAACCCGCACCGGCAGCCGACAACGCAGCGCAAGCCGCGCCGGCCGCCGACGCGACGGCGACGGACGCGGTCGAATCCGCAGCGGCCCCGGCCGCCGACATGCCGGCGGTCGCCGTCCCCGCCACGGTCGACCAGCAGGCCGCACCGGTGCTGCCGGCGCCGGCCGTCATCTCGACGAGCACGTCGTCGTAGGCCGGCCGACCGGTCGTCCGCGCGGCCGGCATGCCGGTCGCGCGTCAGACGCACGGAGCCGCGGCGCCACGCGCGCCGCCAGTTTGACGGGTGTTGGTCCCTCCCCGAGGTCAACACCTCTTTTTGCCTGACGAGGGTACAGGGAGGCCTCAATCATGAGGATCTTTTTGGTCGCTCTGCTGCTGTACGGCACCCAGGCCGCTGCGCAGTCGGTTTTCCAGAACCCTGCGGTCTTCGTGATCCTGAGCGAGCAGACGCTCGCGAATGCCGCGAGCGTCCAGCAGGCGCTCACGACGCTCGGCCGCCCGGACAACACGGCCTGCGTGCCGATGATGATGATCGGCGACCCGCAGATGATTTACATGATGCCGGAGGAAGGGCACGCGCCGTCGTGGCAGTCGCCGGTGTACGGCCGCGGCGCGCCGTTCGTCGCGCAGAACGGGCCGGTGCCGACGGGCAAGCCGGACGGCGCGACGCAGCACGCCGAAGACATGCAGACCCAGCCGTGGAGCGACAGCAGCGCAATCACGCAGAAGATCGCCGGCGCATCGAGCGTGTCCGCGTCGAACCGCGTCGACGACTGGCAAATCAACGGGCTGAACCGGATCGAGGCCGCGCGCACGACGGAGGTCACGGTGGACGGCAAGACGTACCGCAGCTATCGAGACGACCTGAATCGGTCCGCGCGCCCCGTCGTCGAACCGCAGATCTATACGAAGCGCGTCGTGTTCTGCCGATGACGAAACCTTCCC
Organism: Burkholderia sp. SR8; assembly: GCF_052851275.1. Classification (NCBI taxonomy): domain Bacteria; kingdom Pseudomonadati; phylum Pseudomonadota; class Betaproteobacteria; order Burkholderiales; family Burkholderiaceae; genus Burkholderia; species Burkholderia sp. SR8. The sequence goes on along the minus strand of NZ_JAULUC010000010.1, from coordinate 148,224 downwards.
GATCGGACATGCCGGCCGCGCACCGTGTCGCACGGCCCGGTCCGACGGACAACTTACGCGGCGAGGCCATCGTGAACCAGTGCTGCACGATCAGATTGTCAGGTCCGCAGGAGCGCGAACGGGCCGCCTGCATGCCGTTACCCGGCGTGCTCCGGCATCACCATGACATGGTGGCGCGCCCGCTCGTCTATCTGTCGCAGCGTCCCGACGCGGCGCTCGTCGACTATCTCGCGTCGCGCGGCTGGGAAGTGTTGCGCGCGAAGTCCGTTGCGGACGCACTGAATCTCGTGAAGGCGAACCGCCTGCATGGAGGCATCGTCGATTTCCGCGACTTCGCGTCGCCCGACGCCGCGTCGTTCGAGGCGCTGCTGCGCGATTCGCGTATCGGCTGGGTCGCGCTCGCGGACGACGCGCTGCTGCGCGACATCACCGTCGCGCGCCTGATCCGCCAGTGCTGCTTCGACTACGTGCGTCATCCGGCGGCCGGCGCGACGATCGCCTATTCCGTCGGCCATGCGTACGGGATGCTGCAGCTCGGGCAAAGCGATCCGGCCGCCGACGCCACGCCGCCCGGCGGCACGATGATCGGCGCATGCGACGCGATGCGCCGCCTGTTCGCGACGATCCGCAAGGTCGCGAACACCGAGGCCACCGTGTTCATCGCCGGCGAATCCGGCACCGGCAAGGAGCTGACCGCGGCGGCGATTCACCAGCACTCGCCGCGCGCCGACGCGCCGTTCGTCGCGGTGAATTGCGCGGCCATTCCGCCGACGCTGCTGCAGGCCGAATTGTTCGGCCACGAGCGCGGCGCGTTCACAGGCGCGCATCAGCGCAAGATCGGCCGTATCGAGGCCGCGCACGGCGGCACGCTGTTTCTCGATGAAATCGGCGACATGCCGTTCGAAAGCCAGGCGAGCCTGCTGCGCTTTCTGCAGGAAGGCAAGATCGAGCGGCTCGGCGGCCACGCGTCGATTCCGGTGGATGTGCGGATCGTGTCGGCGACCCATGTCGACCTCGAGGCCGCGGTGCCGGCGGGACGGTTCCGCGCGGATCTGTATTACCGGCTGTGCGTATTGCGCATCGACGAACCGCCGCTGCGCGCGCGCGGCCGCGACATCATGCTGCTCGCCGACCACATGCTGCAGCGCTATCGCGGCGACAGCTCGCACCGGATCCGCGGCTTCATGCCGTGCGCGATCGAGGCGATCCACAACTACCCATGGCCCGGCAACGTGCGCGAGCTGATCAACCGGATCCGCTTCGCGATCGTGATGACGAACGGCCCGCTGATCTCGGCCGCCGATCTCGAACTGCACCAGTACACGTCGCACCGGCCGCCGACGCTTGCCGAAGCGCGCCGGCAGGCCGAGCGGCGCACGATCGAGGACACGCTGTCGCGGCACCGGCACCAGCACGCCGACGTCGCGGCCGAACTCGGGATTTCGCGCGCGACGCTGTACCGCCTGATGATCGCGCACGGTCTGCACGCGTGACGCCGGGCGGGCGTGCGGTGCGTCGGGTGCGGCGCGCCGTCAGGCCGGCCGCTCGAAGCCCGATTCGACCCAGCGTGCGGCGCTGGCCTTGTCGAGCTTGAATCCGGCGGACACCTTCGCGTCGGCCAGCAGCTCGCCGTACGGGTCGAACGCCTTCAGTTCCGCATACGGCTCGAACTCGTCCGGCACGATGTCGAGCGTGACCGACACATCCTGCCCGTCGTCGCGCTGGACCGTCACTTCCTTGTGCAGCATCGCGCGACGCTGCTGCTCGTGGCGCATCAGCACCTCGGTCGCGGTCTTCACCAGCGTGCGGAACGCGTTCGCGTCCATCGGCTTCGGGTTCTTCTTGTCGCGGCCCATCGTCCACGGCCCGACGAGCGCGGGTTCGGCCTCGCCGTCCTTGATCATCTCGACAGCCCAGCCGTCGTCGTCTTCGTTCTTGATGATGCGGGCCGTCCAGCCGTTGTCGTGCCAGAGGCCGTCTTCGTGGATGGTGGTGTCGTCGGATTGCAGATCGGATTCGGTCATGGAGAAAGCAAAGGTACGGGCTGCCGGCGAACGGCGGACGCGCGCGCGGCCGGCCGCCACGCGCGGCACGCCGCCGGGCGCCCGGAATGGCATGCAAAGGCCGCGATTTTACCGCGCCGGCGGCCGGCGCTGCCCCGTCGCCCGCACCGTTGGCCATCCGGCCGATGCAGACCGCTGCCGAATGATCGAATCGGCGCAAATATCAAACTCGTATTACGTTCCCGCGGGTCGATCTATATGTCGTCCGATAGTCCGGCCGCGCACAGCTTTCTAGAATGTAGGTCGGGATAAAAATATCTCGACCGTCGATTCAACGCCGATCCGGCCGCACGCGCATCCCGCGCCGCGCGGCCCGGCGAACCTTCTGGAACTGCGCATGGGGAAATTCAGGATTCGCACTGTCTTCGCGTACGACTGGCCGTTGGCGGTCGCGGGCATGGAGCACATCGCGGGCGACGTCTGCGCGATCGATCTCGTCGGCGTCTATCGGACGCCGGGCGAACTCGTCGCGGCGCTCGACGGCATCGACTGCGACATCGCGCTGGTCGACTATGCGGTCCGCGGCGACGCGCAGATGGACGGCCTCGCGCTGTTCGAATGGCTGCGGCGCATGCGCCCGAACGTCGGGATCGTTGCGCTGGTCGGCAACGAGACGCCGGTGATCCTGCGTTCGATCCTCGCGCAAGGCCGCACGAGCCTCGTCAGCAAGTTCGACGAGGTCGGCCACATCGTCACCGCGATCCATTCGAGTTACAGCGGCGGCCGCTATCTGTCGCCGCTCGTCCGGCGCGCGCTCGATGCGCTCGCCGACCACGACCAGCCGCCCGTCAAACTGTCGACGCGCGAGATCGAGGTGATCCGCCTCTATCTGGACGGCGTGCCGATCAAGCTGATCGCGCAGCGGCTGAACAAGGGCAAGCAGACGGTCAGCGCGCAGAAGATCAGCGCGATGAAGAAGCTCGGCGTGACCAACGACATCGAGCTGGTTCAGCGGGCGGCCGTGCTGGGATTCGGCGGCGCGAAGGCAGCGTGCCGCCACGGTGGCGCCGGATAGGCGGGGCAGGGTGAGCCGGCGCGGGCCGGGCGGCGGCCAGCGCCGCGCGGCGCCGGCCCGTCGGGCGGAACCGGGAGGAATGGGGCCGTGTCAGGCCGGCAACGCGAATCGCGTGACCGCATCGCGCAGCGCTTCGGCCTGGTCGCGCAGCGAATGCGCGGCCGCCGCCGCTTGCTCGACGAGCGCCGCGTTCTGCTGCGTGACCTGGTCCATTTCGCCCACCGCGCGGTTGACCTGCTCGATCCCGGCGCTCTGCTCGCGCGACGCGTGGCTGATCTCGTCGAGGATCTCGTTCACGCGCCGCACCGACTGCACGATCTCGGCCATCGTCTCGCCGGCGTTCGTGACGAGCGCCGCGCCGTGCTCGACGGTTTCGTTCGACGACACGATCAGCGACTTGATTTCCTTCGCGGCCGTCGCCGAGCGTTGCGCGAGCGAGCGCACCTCTGCCGCGACCACCGCGAAGCCGCGGCCCTGTTCGCCCGCACGCGCCGCTTCCACGGCCGCGTTCAGCGCGAGGATGTTGGTCTGGAACGCGATCCCGTCGATCACGCCGATGATGTCGCCGATCTTGTGCGAGCGGTCGGTGATCTCGTTCATCGTGCGCACGACGTCGTCGACCACCTCGCTGCCGCGCGTCGCGACCTGCGCGGCCTGGCCGGCGAGCGTCGCGGCCTGCGCGGCGCTGTCCGCGTTCTGCTTCACGTTCGCGGTCATCTGGTCCATGCTCGATGCGGTCTGCACGAGCGCGGCCGCCTGTTCCTCGGTGCGCTGCGACAGGTCGGTGTTGCCCGACGCGATCTCGCTCGCGCCGACGTTGATGTTCTCCGTGCCCGTCCGCACGCGCGACACCATGTCGATCAGCCCGCCCTGCATCGTATGCAGCGCATGCAGCAGGCTGCCGCGATCGTCGGGCTTCACGTTCACGCGCGCGGTCAGGTCGCCCTGCGCGATGCGCTGCGCCGCGTCGAGCGCCACTTCGAGCTCGCCGCCGAGGTTCGCGCGCACGCTTTTCAGCACGAGCACCATCACGGCGGTTGCGATCGCGCCCAGCACGGCCGTCATCGCGAGCCAGCGGCCGACGCTCGCGAGCACTGCCGAGCGCACGTCGTCCATGTACATGCCGGTCACCAGATACCAGTCCCACGGCGCGAAGCGCTGCACCGCGCTGGTCTTGTCCTGCGGCTTGTCGGCGCCCGGCTTCGGCCACAGATATTCGACGAAGCCCTTGCCGCCTTCCGCGTTGCCGGCCTTCACGATTTCGACGAACAGGTGCTTGCCGTTCGGATCCGCGAAACCCGATACGTCCTTGCCGTTGAGCTCGGTCTTGATCGGATGCATCACGATCACCGGCTTCGAGTCGTTGATCGAGATGTAGCCGTCGGTGCCGTAGCGCATCGCGGCGATCGCATCGAGCGCCTTCTGTTTCGCGTCGGCTTCCGGCAACGCGTTCTGCTGCGACAGCTTGTAGTAGTGGTCGGCCACGCTCGCCGCCTGCGCGACCAGCGACGCGAGCTGGTCGCGGCGGTCGGTGATCATCGACGCGCGCGTCTGCCATGCACCGACGCCGGCGATCACGAGCAGGCCGAGCCACAGAATGACGATCATCGAAGCGAGTTTCTGGTTCAGGGAAAGGGTGCGCATGGTAGTGAGGTCGGTCGGTCGAACAGGCGCGCCGGAACGGCGTGACGGGATAAGTCATTGACGGCGCGCAACGAACGTTGCCGTAGGGGGGAAATCCCTAAGAAACCGCGCGGCCGCGCAATGTCAGCGGCCGCGGGTCGGTCATCTATGCATATACATAGTCGCCATCGCTATACTGTCGTGCGATGGCGATGGCGATGGCGATGGCGATGGCGATGGCGATGGCGATGGCGATGGCGATGGCGATGGCGATGGCGATGGCGATGGCGATGGCGATGGCGATGGCGATGGCGATGGCGCGCCGGGCGCGGACAAACCGGCCGAGCGGCAGTGCCGAACGAACCCGAAAGGAGGCAACGATGCGAATTCTGGTGGTGGGGGCCGGCGCGGTCGGCGGATATTTCGGCGGCCGGCTTGCCGCGGCGGGGCGCGACGTGACGTTCCTGGTGCGCGACGGCCGCGCGGCCGCGCTCGCGCGCGACGGGCTGCTGATCCGCAGCCCGCGCGGCGACCTGACGCTCGCGAACGTGCAGACGCTGCGCGCCGGCGATGCCGCCGCGCCGTTCGATCTGGTGTTGCTGAGCTGCAAGGCATACAGCCTCGACGATGCGATCGCATCGTTCGCACCGTTCGTCGGCCCGTCGACGCTGATCCTGCCGATGCTCAACGGGATGCGCCATCTCGACGTGCTGCGCGAGCGGTTCGGCGCCGCGCAGGTGCTGGGCGGCCTGTGCGTGATCGCCGCGACGCTCGATCGCGAGCAGCGGATCGTGCACCTGAACGACACGCACGGGCTGTCGTTCGGCGAACTCGCCGGCGGCGAATCGGCGCGCGTGCGCGCCGTGGCCGACGTGCTCGGCGGCGCGGGCTTCGATGCGACGCTCAGCGACGACATCGCCGCGCGGATGTGGGACAAATGGGTGTTCCTCGCGACGCTCGCGGCGAGCACGTCGCTGTTTCGCGGGTCGATCGGCGACATTCTCGCGGCGCCGGACGGCCGTCGGCTGCTGCAGACGATGCTCGACGAATGCAGCGCGATCGCCGCGTACAACGGCCACCGGCCCGATCCGGCGGCGGTGGAGCGGATGCAGCGAATGGTGCTTACGCCGTCGCCGCTGACCGCATCGATGCTGCGCGACGTCGAGAACCGCGCACGCGTCGAGGCCGATCACGTGATCGGCGACCTGCTCGCGCGCCGCGACCCGCAGGCCGCGGACGCGCTGTCGCTGCTGCGGATCGCTTACAACCATCTGAAGACGTATGAAGTGCGTGTCGCGCGGGAGAGCGCGGCGGCGTAGGGACGGTCACGGCCGCCGCCGGTCCGCTGCGTGGGGCGGCTGGCGGCGGTTCGGCGGCGGTGAAGCCGGCAGCCGCGCGGTTCACACGCTCCGCGAACCACCGGCCCGCTGCCCCTGCCGCACTGCACAATTTTGCCGCCGGGCGCGGTTTCGGCCCGCGAACGGCAAAAAAGTATCGAAAATCAGGCGTAAAGTTGGTGGAGCCGCGCGCGCGATCGACCTACATTGCTTCCCATGCGACCGGTCCGCAGCGCCGCGCGAAACTCGCGGCGAACGCGCGAACAAGCGCACGAGCCGAGCGGCCGGCCAGCGACACATGGGAATGGAGACGCCAACATGATGCACCCCGATCTGGAAGTGGTCGAAGTGCGACGCGACGAGTCGTTCAAGGTCTGGTCGCACGGCTATCCGTATCGCACGATCCGCTGGCATTTCCATCCCGAATTCGAACTGCACCTGATCGTCGCGACGCGCGGCAAGTATTTCGTCGGCGACCATATCGGCTCGTTCGGCCCCGGCCATCTCGTGCTGCTCGGCCCGAACCTGCCGCACAACTGGGTCAGCGACATGGCCGAAGGCGAAACCGTCGAGCGCCGCAACCTGGTGATCCAGTTCGATCCGTCGTTCGTGCGCCGCTGCATGGACGCGTTTCCCGAATGCCGCGATGCGCAGGCGCTGCTCGACGACGCGCGGCGCGGCGTCGGCTTCGACGATGCGACCAGCGCCGCGATCGCGCCGCTGTTCGACGAACTGCTGGGCGCGCGCGGCATGCGCCGCATCGCACTGTTCATGACGATCCTCGAACGCCTGTGCGGTGCGGCCGAACGCACGCTGCTCGCGAGCCCCGCGTACGACCAGGCGCACGTGACGCCGACGCGGCTCAGCCACGCGCTGTCGTACATCGGCAAGAACCTCGCGTCCGAGCTGCGCGAATCCGATCTCGCGCAATTGACGGGGCAGAGCGTCAGCGCGTTCTCGCGGGCCTTTCACCGTCATACCGGCTTGCCGTTCGTCCAGTACGTGAACCGGCTGCGGATCGAATCGGCGTGCCAGATGCTGCTCGCCGACGACGCGAACATCACCGACATCTGCTTCCAGTCCGGCTTCAACAACGTATCCAACTTCAACCGCCAGTTCCGCGCGGTGAAAGGGATGGCGCCATCCGAATTCCGCGCGCTGCAGCGGCTGAACGCGCGCAGCCGCGAGCTCGCGCTGCATGCGGCCCCGACCGGCAACCCGATGCCGCCGCGCGTGGTCACGCTCGGCAGGCCGGCGCCCGCACCGCAGCCCGGATGATCGAAGGGCTCTTGCCCGCCTGAGTTTTCCTTGCCGTTTCACCCAGCCGCATCGCGCCGCTCGCGTCGCGAGGGGCGCGCTCATCCACGCTTACCCACGAAAAAGCCGCACATAACCGGAGACACCGTCATGACGCACGCATCGCCTGCCTTGTTGCCCGCCTCGTTTCCCCGCCGTGCCGCGCGCGTCGCGGCCGTTGCCGCGCTTGCCGTCGCAGCAGTCCTGCCGGCGGCCGCACATGCCGCGCCGCTGCGGATCGGCATGACCTTTCAGGAACTGAACAATCCGTATTTCGTGACGATGCAGAAGGCGCTGACCGACGCGGCCGCGTCGATCGGCGCGCAGGTCGTCGTCACCGATGCGCATCACGACGTCAGCAAGCAGGTCAGCGACGTCGAGGACATGCTGCAGAAAAAGATCGACATCCTGCTCGTGAATCCGACCGATTCGACCGGCATCCAGTCGGCCATCACGCAGGCGAAGAAGGCCGGCGCGGTAGTCGTGGCCGTCGACGCGAACGCGAACGGTCCGGTCGATTCGTTCGTCGGCTCGAAGAACTACGACGCGGGCGTGATGTCGTGCGAATACCTCGCGAAGGCGATCGGCGGCAGCGGCGAGGTCGCGATCCTCGACGGCATCCCGGTCGTGCCGATTCTCGAGCGTGTGCGCGGCTGCAAGGCCGGGCTCGCGAAATTCCCGAACGTGAAGCTCGTCGATACGCAGAACGGCAAGCAGGAGCGCGCGACCGCGCTGTCGGTGACGGAGAACATGATCTCCGCGCACCCGAACCTGAAGGGCATCTTCAGCGTGAACGACGGCGGCTCGATGGGCGCGCTCGCCGCGATCGAAGGCTCGGGCAAGGACATCAAGCTGACCAGCGTCGACGGCGCGCCCGAGGCGATCGCGGCGATCCAGAAGCCGAACTCGAAGTTCGTCGAAACCACCGCGCAATTCCCGGCCGACCAGGTCCGCATCGCGCTCGGCATCGCGATCGCGCGCAAGTGGGGCGCGACGGTGCCGAAGGCGATCCCCGTCGACGTGAAGGTCGTCGATCGCGGCAATGCGAAGGGCTTCAGCTGGTGAACCGCGTGCAACGTGACGTGAAGGGCGGCGGCGCGGTCGCTGCCCTTCGCGCGGAGAAGCCGATGGACACGATACTCAGGCTCAGCCACATCACGAAAAGCTTTCCCGGCGTCAAGGCGCTGTCGGACATCCATCTCGAAGTCGCACGCGGCGAGGTGCATGCGCTGCTCGGCGAGAACGGCGCCGGCAAGTCGACGCTGATGAAGATCCTGTGCGGGATCTATCGACCGGATGCCGGCACGATCGAGATCGACGGGGCCGCGCGGCAGTTCGCGAGCTATCACGATGCGGTCGCGGCCGGCGTCGGCATCGTGTTCCAGGAATTCAGCCTGATTCCGCATCTCGATGCCGTCGACAACCTGTTCCTCGGCCGCGAGCTGCGCACGCGCTGGGGCGTGCGCGACCGCGCGCGGATGCGGCGCACGGCGGCCGGCATCTTCGCGCGGCTCGGCGTGTCGATCGACCTCGATGCGCCGCTGCGCATGCTGTCGGTCGCGCAGCAGCAATTCGTCGAGATCGGCAAGGCGCTGTCGCTCGACGCAAGGATCCTGATTCTCGACGAACCGACCGCCACGCTGACGCCGGCCGAGGCCGAGCATCTGTTCGCGATCATGCGCGAGCTGAAGCGGCAGGGCGTCGCGATGATCTTCATCTCGCATCACCTCGACGAGATTTTCGCGGTGTGCGATCGCATCACGGTGCTGCGCGACGGCCAGTATGTCGCGACCACCGACGTCGCGCGCACGGACGTCGAGCAGCTGGTGCGGATGATGGTCGGCCGTCGGCTCGAGAGCAGCTTTCCGCCGAAGCCGGTGCGGCGCGCCGATGCGCGCGCCGTGCTCGAAGTCGATGCGCTGCAGATCGAGCGCGACGGCCCGGTGAACCGCTTCGCGCTGCACGAAGGCGAGATCCTCGGTTTCGCCGGCCTCGTCGGCTCCGGCCGCACCGAGACCGCGCTCGCGGTGATCGGCGCGACGCGCGCGCATCGCAAGGACGTGCGCGTGCGCGGCGCGGCGGCGAAGCTCGCCGATCCGGCCGATGCGCTGCGCGCGGGCATCGGCCTGCTGCCGGAAAGCCGCAAGACCGAAGGGCTCGTCACGTCGTTCTCGATCCGCGACAACATCTCGCTGAACAACCTCGGCAAGTACCGGTCGCTGCGCTGGCTGATCGACCGGCGCGGCGAGGCACGCACGACGCACGACGTGATGCGGCGCGTCGGCGTGAAGGCGCCGTCGATCCACACCGAGGTCGCGACGCTGTCCGGCGGCAACCAGCAGAAGGTCGTGATCGCGCGCTGGCTCAACCATCACGCGACCGTGCTGATCTTCGACGAGCCGACGCGCGGCATCGACGTCGGCGCGAAAGCCGAAATCTACGGGCTGATGCGCGAACTGACCGCGCGCGGCTACGCCATCATCATGATCTCGTCCGAACTGCCAGAGATCGTCGGCATGTGCGACCGCGTCGCCGTGTTCCGGCAGGGCCGCATCGAGGCGACGCTCGAAGGCGACGAGATCGATCCCGACACGGTCATGGTCCATGCCACGGCCGGCACGCGAGGAGCGAACCATGAACCTGCCTGATTCTTCTTCCACGCCGTCCACGACGCTCGCGGCCGCGGCCGGCGATGCGCCGCCGCCGCGCGCGATGTGGACGCAACTGCGGCGCTCGACGCTGTTCTATCCGCTCGTCGGGCTGATCGTCGTCTGCATCGCGATGATGATCGCGAGCCCGAGCTTCCTGTCCGCCGCGAATCTCGAGAACGTGCTGCGTCAGGTGTCGATCAACGCGATCATCGCGGTCGGCATGACCTGCGTGATCCTGACCGGCGGGATCGACCTGTCGGTCGGCTCCGTGATGGCGCTGTCCGGCACGCTCGCGGCCGGGCTGATGGTCGCGGGCGTCAATGCCGTCGCCGCGCTCGCGATCGGCATCGCGGTCGGCTTCGGGTTCGGATTCCTGAACGGCGTGTTCGTCGCGTTCGCGGGGATGCCGCCGATCATCGTCACGCTCGCGACGATGGGCATCGCGCGCGGTCTCGCGCTGATCTATACCGGCGGCTATCCGATCGACGGGCTGCCCGACTGGGTCGCGTTCTTCGGCAGCGGCAAGGTGCTCGGCATCCAGGCACCCGTGCTGATCATGCTCGTCGTCTATGCGATCGCGTGGCTGCTGCTCGACCGGATGCCGTTCGGCCGCTACGTGTATGCGATCGGCGGCAACGAACAGGCGACCCGGCTCACCGGCGTGCGCGTCGCGCGCGTGAAGCTGATCGTCTACACGCTCGCCGGGCTCACGTCGGCGATCGCGGCGATCGTGCTGACCGGGCGCCTGATGAGCGGGCAGCCGAACGCGGGCGTCGGCTTCGAACTCGACGCGATCGCGGCCGTCGTGATGGGCGGCACGTCGATCTCGGGCGGCCGCGGTGCGATTCTCGGCACGCTCGTCGGCGCGCTGCTGCTCGGCGTGCTCAACAACGGGCTCAACATGATCGGCGTGAACCCGTACGTGCAGAACGTGATCAAGGGCGGCATCATCCTGCTCGCGATCTACATCAGCCGTGAACGGTCGCGGTAACGCGCCGTTCATCAGCCATCCGAATCATCAACGAACGAGACAACTCATGACGACACCCGAAGCCCGGCCGCGCATGACCGCGGTGGTTTGCCACGGCCCCGAGGATTACCGCGTCGAACAGGTCGCGAAACCGCATGCGGGCCCGAACGAGCTCGTGATCCGCATCGCCGCGTGCGGGATCTGCGCGAGCGACTGCAAGTGCTATACGGGCGCGAAGATGTTCTGGGGCGGCCCGAGCCCGTGGGTCAAGGCGCCCGTGATTCCCGGCCATGAATTCTTCGGCTACGTGGAAGCGCTCGGCGACGGCGCGGCCGAGCATTTCGGCGTCGCATTGGGCGACCGCGTGATCGCCGAGCAGATCGTGCCGTGCGGCAAGTGCCGCTACTGCAAGTCGGGACAGTACTGGATGTGCGAGGTGCACAACATCTTCGGCTTCCAGCGCGAGGTCGCCGACGGCGGGATGGCCGAATACATGCGCATTCCGCCGACCGCGATCGTGCACCGGATTCCGCTGGGCGTCTCGCTGGAGGATGCGGCGATCATCGAGCCGCTGTCGTGCGCGATCCATACGGTGAACCGCGGCGACGTCCAGCTCGACGATGTCGTCGTGATCGCCGGCGCCGGGCCGCTCGGACTGATGATGACGCAGGTCGCGCATCTGAAGACGCCGAAGAAGCTCGTCGTGATCGACCTGATCGACGAGCGGCTGGAGCTTGCACGGCAATACGGCGCCGACGTGACGATCAACCCGAAGCGCGACGACGCACGCGAGATCGTCCGCGCGCTGACCGATGGCTACGGCTGCGACGTGTACATCGAGACGACCGGCGTACCGGTCGGCGTGAACCAGGGGCTCGAGCTGATCCGCAAGCTCGGCCGCTTCGTCGAATTCAGCGTGTTCGGCGAGGACACGACCGCCGACTGGTCGATCATCGGCGACCGCAAGGAGCTCGACGTGCGCGGCGCGCACCTGGGCCCATACTGTTATCCGGTCGCGATCGACCTGCTCGCGCGCGGGCTCGTCACGTCGAAGGGCATCGTCACGCACGGTTTCGCGCTGGAGGACTGGGACGAAGCGATCCGCATCGCGAAGTCGTCCGAATCGATCAAGGTGCTGCTGAAGCCGGCCGGCTGACGGCCCGCGCACACGCCTCACCGGAGACATCATGGAATACGTCATTGGCGTCGACATCGGCACGCAGAGCACCAAGGCGCTGCTCGTCGACCGGCACGGCACGATCGTCGCGCGCCGCTCGGCCGGCTACCAGCCCGACACGCCGCGCCCGCTGTGGGCCGAGCAGTGGCCGCAGGTGTGGTTCGACGCGGTGCTCGAATGCATCGGCGGCTGCGTGCGCGCCGCGCGCGCGCGCGGCGTGCCGGCCGATGCGATCCGCGCCGTGTGCGTGAGCAGCCTGTACGGCGGCTCCGGCATTCCGGTCGACAGCGACATGCGGCCGCTCCATCCGTGCCTGATCTGGATGGATCGGCGCGCGACCGCGGAAGTCGACTGGGTGAACGGCAACGTGAACGTCGAGCGGCTGCGCGTGATCACCGGCAACGGCGTCGACAGCTATTACGGCTTCACCAAGATGCTGTGGCTGCGCGAGCAGCGGCCCGACGTATGGGCGAACGTACGCTATTTCCTGCCGCCGAACGCGTACGTGATCTACCTGCTGACCGGTGAAGTCGCGGTCGACCACAGTTCGGCCGGCAATATCGGCGGCGTGTACGACGTCGCGCGCCGCGAATGGTCCGACGATGCGCTCGACATGCTCGGCATCCCGGCAACGATGATGCCCGAACGGCTCGTCGAATCGACGGACGTCGTCGGCGGGCTGCTGTCGCAGTGGACCGAACGGCTCGGCCTGCCGGCCGGCACGCCGGTCGTTGCGGGCGGGGTCGACGCGGCGGTCGCGACCTTCGCGGCCGGCGCGACGCGCACCGGCCAGCATGTCGCGATGATCGGCACCAGCATGTGCTGGGGCTACGTGAACCAGCACGTCGATGCGCGGCACGGGCTCGTCAGCATGCCGCACGTGTTCAACGGGCAGCGCGACCTGTACGTGTTCGGCGGCGCGATCGCGGCCGGCGCATCGGTCGCGTGGTTTCGCGAGCAGTTCTGTCATGCGGAAATCGATGCGGCGAGATTGCTGCCGCACGGCGATCCGCACGTGCTGCTCGAGGAGGCGGCCGAAAGCGTGCCGCCCGGCGCGGACGGCGTGCTGTTCCTGCCGTATCTGATGGGCGAACGCAGCCCCGTGTGGGATGCGAAGGCGAGCGGCGCGTTCGTCGGGCTGAGCCTTGCGCATACGCGTGCGCATCTGTACCGCGCGGTGCTCGAAGGCGTCGCGTTCGCGTTGCGGCACAACATCGAGGCCGGCCGGCGCGGCGCGGCGGCGCTGGACGACCGGCTGATCGTCGTCGGCGGCGCCGCGCATTCCGCGCTGTGGATGCAGATCATCGCGGACGTGACCGGCTTTCCGGTGTGGACGATCGAGCAGGACGTCGAAGCCGCGATGGGCGCCGCGCTGCTTGCGGGCGTCGGCGCGGGCCTCGTGTCGCACGACGATGCGCAGGGCGGCTGGGTCACGCTCGTCGAACGCGCGCGGCCCGGCGAAGCGCGCGCGAACGCGTATGCGGCGCGCTTCGCGCTTTATACGGCGCTGTATCCGGCGCTCAAGCCGATCATGCACGAGCTGCACACGTCATCATGAAGACACGATTCGATTTCAGCGGTTCAAGAGTGCTCGTCACCGGCGCGTCGAGCGGGATCGGGCGCGCCTGCGCGATCGCGCTGGCCGCTGCGGGCGCGCACGTCGTCGCGGCCGGGCGCGATGCAGGCGCGCTCGACGGGCTCGCGCGCGAGATCGCGTGCGATACGTTGCGCATCGATGTCGGCGGCGACGAGCCGGCGATCGACGCAGCGCTCGCCGCGCACGACGCGTTCGATGCGCTCGTCAATTGCGCGGGCATCGCATCGCTCGAACCGGCGCTGGAGATCAGCGCCGGGCAGTTCGATCGCGTGATGGCCGTCAACGCGCGAGGCGCTGCGCTCGTCGCACGGGCCGTCGCGAGGAAGATGATCGCGCGCGACGGACGCGGCGCCGCGCATGCGCGCGGCAGCATCGTCAACGTATCGAGTCAGGCCGCGCTGGTCGGCTTGCCCGCGCATCTGAGCTATTGCGCATCGAAGGCGGCGCTCGACGCGATCACGCGGGTGCTGTGCATCGAACTCGGCGCGCTTGGCATTCGCGTGAACAGCGTGAACCCGACCGTCACGCTGACGCCGATGGCGCAATTCGCGTGGAGCGAGCCGGAGAAGCGCGCGCCGATGCTCGCGGCGATTCCGCTCGGGCGCTTCGCGGAGCCGGACGAGGTCGTCGAGCCGATCCTGTTCCTGCTCAGCGACGCGGCGTCGATGATCAGCGGTGTGTCGCTGGCGATCGACGGCGGGTATACGGCGCGGTAGCGGGCGCGGCCCGTCGCGCATCGCTGAAACGCGTACGCGACGGGGCGAAAAACGCCGCTCTGGGCTGAGAGCGGCGTGGTGGGGTCCGCGGCGGCACCCGGTGGCGCCGGGCGGCGACGCATACGTGGCCGGCGGCCGCCGGCCCGCGTCGGACGCGTGTGCGGCGGATCGGCCTTGAAAGCGCGAACGCCGCGCGTCCGGCTATATCGGATCCTTGCTCGGCGGCCCGTCCGGTTGCTGCGGGTTGTCGTGAGGATGGCCCGGCGCGGGTGGCGACAGCGGATCGTCTTCCGGATCGCGGTTCGGGTCGGCCGGGGGTTCGGGCATCGGGGTCGTGTGGTCCATGGAAAGCTCGCGCAATGCGTGACGGCGGTGGCGCGGCGGGCGCGCCTCGTCTCCGTTATAGGCAATCGGACGGGCGTTTGCAGCGGGATTCTCCGCAGCATCGGGATTGCGCGCGATATTCGGGGGTCTCGGCGATCGCGCCCGATCCGGCGGCAAACGGGTATGTGCGACGCGCTGCGTGGCCGGCGCGCGCCGATATCAGCGCAGGTCCGCCGGCGTGTCGACGTCGCGCAGGATGCCGGGATCGTCGACGTCGAGCAGGTGCACCGGTGCGCTGGCGAACAGCGCGCGGGCGCCCGTGTCGCCGTCGAGCGCGGCGAGTGCTTCGTAATGGTGCGCGGCAAAGCCGACCGGATGGCCGCGCACGCCGCGGTGCGCGGGCGCGACGATCGATGCGTCGTCGGCATCCAGCGCGCGTGTAACCGCTTCGTACGTGGATGCCGCGATCCACGGCATGTCGCCGAGCGCGACCAGCCAGCCGGTCGCTTCCGGCGTCGCGCGGACGCCGGCCGCCAGGCTCGCGCCCATGCCGCGCATCGCATCGGGCGCGTAGACGACCTGGCAGCCGGCTTCGTTCAGCAGCATCGCGAGTTTTTCGGCGCCGGGGCGCACGACGGCGATCACGTCGGCCGTGGCGGCGGCGAGATGTCGGGCGGCCGCGACCGCGACCGGCGTGCCGTCGGGAAGCAGCGCGAGCAGCTTGCTGTGCAGGCCGCTCGGGTCGAAGCGTTGACCGAGACCGCCGGCGAGCAGGACGCCGGTGGCGAGTGACGCATAGGACATCGGCGCGGGGGGAGGAAGGCAGGTGGCCCGATTGTGCGGGAGCGGGCGGGGATCGGCAAGTGCGGATGTTACCGATCGGTGGGGGTGGCCGGAAAGAATGTCGGCGTGTGGCTGGGTCGAGCAGGGATTCGTCGACGGAGCCGTGGATGGCATGCGATTCGTGCAGCCTCACCGAGTAATCGCGCTTGCCGAATCGCGAATGTCACCGTTCCGGACGGTAATGCTTGAATCCGGCGTGGAGTCGCGGGGTGCGCGTGGGTGGATCGTCGTGGACCATCATGTCAGATGAATCTCCGATGGGCGGTGCCCCCGGCGGAAGGGGGCGGCCGGTGTGCGTGCCGGCGATGCGCGCTTTACCAGAGCGTCTTGACGTGCGCATAAGCGCGAATCTTTTCGTCGCGGGTGACGAGCGGCGCGCCGAGCCGCCGTGCGGTCGCGACGATCATGCGATCGGCCGAATCCGTGTGGAACGTGCCGGGCAGGTCGGTGGATTTCGCGGCGATGTCGGCATCGACGGGCACGAAGCGCATGCCGTCGATCTGCGCGACGGTGGCGAGCCACGCGTCGACATTCATCGTCAGCGCGAGGCGGTCGTTGCGCACCAGCATCGCGATTTCCGACGCCGAGATTGCCGATGCGGCGAGCGCGCCCTCGCTCAGGGCCCGATCGCGCTTCGCGCCTTCTTGCTGAGCGCAGGGTCGCCCGCTGCCCACCACACCAATGCATGCGTATCCAGCACGATCACCGCGACGCCTCCCAAGCATCTTCCGCAATCGGATCGAGAGGATTGTCGTAGCGCATGACCGAACCGCGCAATATGTCCAACGGCTGAGCTTCGCGCGAGCGATACGGCCGGATTTCGAGCGTCGGCTTGCCGTGGTCGGTGACGATGAGGCTTTCTCCCGACGCCTCGACGAGCCGGAAGTATTCGAGTGCGCGAGCCTTGAATTCGGATTTCGATACGGGAGTGTGCGGCATCAGGATATGAGCATGGTCATTTGACGATGGTCAATTTAGACCCGCGCTCGGATGCGGCGCAAGCACTGGCCGGCGCGCGCCGACGGCGCGGATGGCCGGCAGGGGCGGCGGGGCCGATTCGCGCTACGCATCCGCCCACTTGCGCAACAGGTTGTGATAAATCCCCGTCAATGCAATGACCATCGGATCCTTCGCGCCTTTCTCCGCGGACAACGCCTGAATCTGCGTATCGAGCTGAAACAGCAGCGTGCGGTCGCCATCGTCGCGGACCATGCTCTGAATCCAGAAGAACGACGCTACCCGTTCGCCGCGCGTCACGGGCGTCACGCGATGCAGGCTCGACGCCGGATACAGCACGAGATCGCCGGCCGGCAGCTTCGCGCGATGGACGCCGTACGTATCCTCCACGCACAGCTCGCCGCCGTCGTACGCGTCGGGCTCCGCGAGAAACAGCGTCGCCGACAGATCGCTGCGCACGCGAAAATCCGTGCCGCGCAGCAGCCGGATCGCGTTGTCGACGTGCGTGCCGAACGTCTCGCCGCCTTCATAGCGATTGAACAGCGGCGGAAACACCTTCAACGGCAGCGCCGCCGAGAAGAACAGCGCGTGCTGCGCCAGCGCATCCTGGATCGCGTCGCCGACGGTGCGTGCGACCGGCGAGCTTTCCGGCAACTGCCGGTTGCGTTTCGCGAGCGCCGACTGCGCGCCGGACGTTGCGTTGCCGTCGATCCAGTCGGCGGCATCGAGCAGGTCGCGGCATTGCGCGACTTGCGCTTTGGTCAGTACGCCGGGGATATGAAGCATCATGATGCGGATTCCATTGCGTGCGGCGCCAGTTGCATGGCCGCCGAACGAAAAGCATCGAGCGGCGACGCCGCGAGATACGCGCGCATCTTCGCGACGAACGCGGGCGTCGCGGTGGCCGGCACGCGCGCGAGCCAGACGAGCGCTTCGTCGATGCGCCCGCGCTCGGCGAGCAGCCGCGCATAGTTGAACTGGCCGCGGAAGTCGCCGCCCTCGGCGGCGCGGCGATAGTGATCGAACGCCGCGTCGGCATCGGCGGCCACGACCCAGCCGTCCTCGTAGAAGCCGCCGATCAGGTTGATCGATTTCGCATGGCCGAGTGCGGCCGCACGGCGAAACCAGTCGAGCGCGTCGGCGCGGTTCTCGTCGACACCGTTGCCGAGTGCGAGCGCCGTTGCATAGTTGTACATGCCCCAGTCGAGCCCGGCCTGCGCGGCGAGCCGGTACCAGTACACGGCCACCGGCGCGCACGCGGCCGTGCCCCAGCCGAACTCGTAGCAGCGCCCGAGCATGTTCATCGCCATCGCGTGACCGGCGCGCGCCGCATGCCCGAACCAGCCGAAGGCGGCGGCCGGATCGCGCGCGACGCCATGCCCGTCGAGCAGGTACTGTCCGTACACGGCCTGCGCATCGACGATGCCGTTTTCGGCGGCCGCCGCGACCCATGCGGCGGCGCGTTCCGGCGGCCCGGCGAGGATGTCGGCGAACGCGCGCGGCGACACCGACGCGAGCGCCTTCAGCGAGACGGCCTCCATCGATCAGTAGCGCGCGTTCAGCGTGACGAACGCCGAGCGCCCCGGCGCGATCGACGCGTAGTGCGCCGGATACGCCTGATCGAAATACGTGCGGTTGAACAGGTTGTTCACGTTCAGTTGGAGATCCAGCTTCTTGTTGATCCAGTATTGCGCCATCGCATCGAAGCGCCAGTACGACGGCACCGCACGCAGGTTCGCGGGGTCGCCGAACACTTCGGACATGTAGAACGCACCGCCGCCGACGGTGAACTTCGGCGTCACGTCGTAGTTCGACCACATCGTCAGGCTGTGCTTCGGCGTGTTCGGGAACCGGTGGCCGTTGTTCGCGGCGTCCTTGCCGTTGTCGCGCAGCTCGCTCTTCATGTACGTGTAGCCGCCGAACACCTGCCATTGCTTGGTGATTTGCCCCGCGAGACCGAGTTCGAGACCCTGCACGCGCTTGTTGCCGACCATCGCATACTGGTTGTTCGGCAGCGTCACGCGCGCATTCGTCGTGTCGATCTGGAACAGCGCGGCCGTCAGCGACAGCTTGTCGTTCAGCACGTTCCACTTCGTGCCGAGCTCGATGCTGCGGTTCTTCTCGGGCGCCATCTGGTCGGCGTTCGGGCCGACGCCGCCGCGGCCCGGCGTGAGCGATTGCGTTTCGCTGCCTTCGCCGAGCAGCATCCCGGCCGGCGTCGACGACGTCGCGTACGACGCGTAGATGCTGCCGTTCTGCGCGGGCTTGAACACCAGGCCGGCCTGCCAGTTCACGAGCGTGTCGTCGCGCGTGTAGGTCTTGCCGCCGTTCGCCTTGGTATCGGTGAAGCGGGTCGAGTAGTCGTCGACGCGCACGCCGGCGTTGACCTGCCAGCGCGGCGTGAGCTCGATCGTGTCGAAGCCGTAGATCGACTTCGTCGTGGTGCGCGCATGTGCGTAGTCGTTGTTGCGCGTGATCGAGCCGGCCCACGGATCGTTCGGGTTCGGCGACCACAGGCTCGTGCAGTTGTAGCCCGACGCCGCGCCGATGCCCTTCTGGCAGATCTTGCCGGTGTCGGTTGCGACAGTGTACGAATCGCGCTTGCCCCATTCTCGCGACAGCTCGACGCCGGTCGTGAAGCTGTGCTTGAACGGGCCGGTGCGGAATTCGCCGAACAGTTCGGTCAGGTTCGCGAGGCTGTTGATCGAGCTATTGCGGTTGTTGTTGCGGCGCCAGACCTTGCCGTTGACCACGTTGCCCTGACTGTCGTCCGGCTGCGTCCAGATGTAGTCCTGCGTCGATTCCGTGTAGCGCGTGGTGTTGCGCACCGTCAGGTTCGGCGTGATGTCGTGCTCGATCTTGATCGTGCTGATGTCCGACGTGGTCTTGCGGAAGTCGCGGTCGATCAGGCCGTAGAAGTTGTGGCGGTCGACGGGCGCCGGATAGATCGTGTCGACATTCGCGGGCTTGTTCGTGGTCGTGTAGAAGTACGGAATGCCGCCGTCGGGCATGTCGTCGGTCGACAGGTGGTAATAGCTCGCGGTCACGCGCGTCGGCGTGCCGAGGCCGAACGCGATCGACGGCGCGACGCCCCAGCGCTCGTTGTTGACCGCGTCGCGGCCGGCGACGTCGTTGTTGTGGCTCATCAGGTTCAGGCGGAACGCGGCGTGATCGGCGAACTGCCAGTTGCCGTCGGCGGTGAAGCGCCGATAGCGGTCGGTGCCGAGGCCCGCGCTCGCGGCGGCCGTCGTGCCGAGGTGCGGCGCCTTCGTGATCAGGTTGATGCTGCCGCCGGCGCCGCCGCGGCCGCCATATGCGCCGTCGGAGCCCTTGGTGACCTCGACGCGCTCGGTGTTGAAGATCTCGCGCGTGGTCGCGCCCGTGTCGCGCATGCCGTCGACGAACATGCTGCCTTGCGTGTCGTAGCCGCGGATGAACGGGCGATCGCCGAGCGGGTTGCCGCCTTCGCCGGCACCGAACGTGATGCCGGGCACGGTGCGCAGCGCTTCGGTCAGCGTCGCCGCGCCGCTGTTCCGGATCAGCTCCTGCGGGATCACGGTGACCGACTTCGGCGTGTCGACGAGCGGCGCGGTGAATTTCGCGGACGCGGAAAAGTCGGCCTTGTAGCTGTGCTCGGTCTTGCCCTGGATCTCGATCGGCGCGAGATGGCCTTCGGTGCCGACGGGCGCGGGCGGCGGGGTGCCGTCGGCGAACGCAGGGCTCGCGGCGAGCACGCTGCACAGGGTGGTGAACTTGCCGAGCTTCAGCTCTTCAGGACGGGACTTCATGATGCGCTTCGACCTCGCGATGTGGCCCCGGCAACGGCGTGGTACGGAAACTTGCATGCTGCCGGGAATTATTACGATTTGTTTTCAGCCGGCATTCTATGTAATTTCTTGTTAAATGAGAAGCGTTCGTGTTCTCGTTTGCAAGGAAAGTGTTGACGAATGTTGCGGATGGGTTGTGGGGCCTGCAGGGCGGGGCAGACGGCCAAATGGCCGAGTGGGAAAGGCGTGACGGACGGCTTACAGTGGTCGAATCTTCATTCCGCTCAACTGACAGCAAGGTGCTAACATGACTGCATTGCAAGCAAATGTGGTGAGGCGCATCATGCCCGTGATTACTGTTCGAAATTTGCCCGACGAAGTGCATCGCGCGCTTCGAATCCGGGCCGCCCAACATGGCCGCAGTACCGAAGCCGAGGTGCGGGACATCCTGGAGCAAGCCGTTCGGCCCGGCGGCCGGCCCAGGCTCGGAACGCTGCTGGCTGAAATCGGGCGGGAGACGGGCGGCATCGATTTCGACGTTCGGCGCGACACGTCGCCAACCGATCCGATGAGCTTCGAATGATCCTGGTCGATACCAATGTCATTTCCGAACCGCTGCGGCGGGAGCCGAGCACGGCCGTGATCGAATGGCTCGACGCGCAGAACGTCGAGACGCTGTTTCTTGCCGCGATCAGTCTGGCGGAAATGCGCTTCGGCGTCGCGGCGTTGCCGGCGGGGCGCCGACGGGACTGGCTCGAGCAAAGCATCGAGCAGCGCGTCGTGCCGTTGTTTCGCGGCCGGATCCTGCCGTTCGACGATGCGGCCGGCAAAGCGTATGCGAGCCTTCGCGCGAAGGCGCGCGGTACGGGCAACGCGATGACGTCCGCCGATGGCTTCATCGCCGCGACCGCCGCGGCGAACGGCCTGATCGTGGCCACGCGCGACGTCGCGCCGTTCGAGGCAGCGGGCCTGCGCGTGATCGACCCTTGGGCCAGCTGAGGCCCGAGCGGCCGCCGTCACGTTACCGGTGCCGAAAATGACGACGCGCCGTGCGAGGCGGCGCGTTGCGTGCGTTACGTCTGCGCGCGGCCGTTGAACCGGAGCAGTCCCGAGTTCAGCCGCGCGGCACCCGACGCAGATCAATCGATTCCGTGAAACACCGCGTCCTCCGGCCCGAGGTACGCGGGCGGGCGCCACGTCGCGTCGCGCATCGAATGCTGGACGAGATTCTCCACCCCGAGCAGCACCGCGAAGATCGCCATCCGCACCGGAATGCCGTTATCGGTCTGCCGGAAGATCGCGAGCCGCGGATCGCGGTTCAGGTCGATCGACAGGTCGTTCGCGCCGGGGCGGCTGTCGCGCGGCAGCGGGTGCATGATCAGCGTGTCCGGTTTGCAGACCGAATCGACGAGCGCCTGGTTGATCTGGAAATCGGGCGTATAGCCTTCGAACGACTCGTCGGTGAAGCGCTCCTTCTGGATCCGCGTCGCGTAGACCACGTCCGCCCCGCGCAGTCCGGCCGCGAGGTCGTTCGTCTGCTCGATCACGTGACCGTTCGTCGCGATCTGGTCGATGATGTACGCCGGCATTTCGAGCGTCGGCGGCGACACGAGCGTGAACTTCAGCCCGCGGTACAGCGCGAGCAGCTTCACGAGCGAGTGCACGGTGCGGCCGTATTTCAGGTCGCCGACGAGTGCGATGTGCGCACCGTCGACGATCTTGCCGAGCCGCGAGAATTCGCGCTGGATCGTATAGAGATCGAGCAGCGCCTGGCTCGGGTGTTCGCCCGGACCGTCGCCGCCGTTGATTACCGGCAGATTGGTCGCGCGCGCGAATTC
The DNA here is from genome assembly GCF_052851275.1 of Burkholderia sp. SR8. Classification (NCBI taxonomy): domain Bacteria; kingdom Pseudomonadati; phylum Pseudomonadota; class Betaproteobacteria; order Burkholderiales; family Burkholderiaceae; genus Burkholderia; species Burkholderia sp. SR8. Next base: position 126,050 of record NZ_JAULUC010000010.1, on the reverse strand, counting down.
GGCCACCGAACCCTTTTCCGGATGGCGAATCACGAGCGCGTCGACGTAGCCTGCCATCACGCGGCTCGTGTCGTAGATCGATTCGCCCTTGGCCATCGACGAGAACGTGAAGCCGGTCGTGTCGCACACCGAACCGCCGAGCCGGCAGAACGCCGCGCCGAACGACACGCGGGTGCGCGTGCTGGCCTCGAAAAACAGGTTGCCGAGCACCGCACCTTCGAGCACGCGCGAAATCTTGTGGCGGCGCGCGATCGGCTGCATCACGTCGGCGACGCGGAACAGCGCCTCGACCGAGTCCCGCGAGAACTGGTCGACCGAGATCAGCTGCGGCTTGCCCTCGAACAGGAACTGCTTCGCGAGGCCTTGCTTGTCTACGCTTTGCGTATATTCTCCGCCGTCCGGCGAGCGCTCGACGATTTCCGACACGAACCGCTCGACGATCTCGGGCATTCCGCGCGATTCCTGCGAATCGTCGGGCAGCAGCCACGTGTCCAGCGCGCGGCGGCTGACGCCGATGCGGCTCGCGAACGCTTCGCGGGTCATGTTGAGGCGGCGCATCGCGTCGCGCAGGAAGGCTTGCTGGGGAACGGTCATCGGCGGCACCTGATGAGAAATATACGCGGTGCGTATATTAGTTCGCGGATGCGCGATGTCAAGGAAAATATGCGCGACCCGCAGCGCGGCCGCGCGCAATGCCGCGTCGGTCACTACTGGCGCGCGGCAGCCGTCTCCGTATAATCAGGTCAGGCCCCGTGTCCTGCGCACCGCGGGACGCCACGCCGCACACGATTCGCCCGGTCGGGCTTGTTGATTCGAAAGGAGAACGAGAATGACGCGTACGATTGCTGCAGTGCTGCTGGTGGTGACCGCCGCGCTCGCCGGTTGCAATACCGTTGCAGGCGTCGGGCAGGACATTTCGAAGGGCGGCCAGGCGATCAGCGACTCGGCTGAAAAGGCCAAGTAAGCCGCCGGGTTCCGGAATGCAGAAGGCGCCGGCCCGTCCCGCGATTGCGGGGCGGGCCGGCGCCTTTTTTATTGTTCGCGGCGCGGGTGCAGCCGGAGTCAGGCGGTTTCCACGAACGCGTAGCGGCCGTCGACTTTGCGTGGCGTAAACCAGCCGAAATCGGGGAACATCCGGTTGCGCACGAACCACACGTAGCCGACGAGAACGACCGTCAGCGCGAGGCTCGGCAGCGCGGTCGACGGATCGTGCGCGAGATCGGCAATGGTCTTCGGCAGTTGCAGCAGCGACAGGATGATGAACGCGTGATACGCGCCGACGCGATGGGTCGCGAAGCCCCAGATGAACAGCAGCGACAGCGGCACCGTCGCGGCGAGGAACAGCAGCGACGCGCCCTTGCTGAGGGTGTCCACCAACAGCAGGTACGCCAGGCCGATGCTGATAAACAGCTGCGCGACGCCGAGCCCGACGAGGACGCGCGTGTGCAGCTTGTTTTTCCGGCACAGCCCGGGGTCCGCGCGCGACGCGATCAGGCGGGCGAGCACACTATCTTTGAGGCCCTGTCCGGCCAGTTCGGCCAGCACGTCGGCCTTCCTTGCGCCCGCGGACAGCAGCGCCGCGATTCTCGTTTTGGCTTCCTTCTTGTTCATGGCGATGCGAATTATTGTTCGGTGGTTGTCAAATGGCCCGGCCACGCGAATATTGCATCTTGCACGGCGGTGCGCAACGGTTTTGCCGCGCGCGGACACATTCCTACAGCCGTCGTTCGCGCGGATCAGTCGGTAGCGGCCGACGTTGTCGGCGCCCGCTCGGGCGACGTCGACCGCGCTTCCGTGCCGCGCGCCGGCACCTCACGCCGGCGCGTCGCGCCCACCAGCATTCCGGCGACGACGAGCGCGATGCCGAGCAACCGCGTGCCGCCCAGCGTTTCGCCGAACAGCACCACGGCGAACAGCACGGCCGAGACCGGTGCGACCGCGGTGAACAGCGCGGCTTCCGTGCCGCTCGTGCGGGCCGAGCCCGCATACCAGCACACATAGCCGAGCACGGTCGGGATCAGCGCGTAGTACGCGATCGCGGATACCGCGCCGACGGTCCAGCTCGCCGCCACCGCGTGCCATTCGAACACGGCCGGCACGAGCGCGAGCGCAAAGCCGAGGCCCGACATCGCGGTCGACAGCGCGAGCGGCGGGAATGGCGCCGACAGCCGCCGGTTCAGCAGGATGAACACGGCTTCGCATGCGACGGCGGCCAGTACGAGCGCGTCGCCGGCGAGCGTGCGCAGCGACGGCATCGCATGGCCGGGCGCGAACGTGACGAACAGCACGCCGGCGGTGGCAAGCGCGGCCGCGCTCCAGTCGCGCGGCGTCTGCCGCTCGCGCAGCACGACCGCCGCGATCAGCGTCGACATCGCCGGCAGCGTGCCCAACATTACGCCTGCATCGACCGGCGACGACAGCTTCGTGCCGCAGATCAGCAGCACCGTATAGCCGACCCCGCCGGCCGCAGCCTGCACGACCAGCAGCACGGCATCACGTGCGGAGATGCGCGGCCAGCGCAGCCGCTGCGCGCGCATCAGCGCGAACAGCAACGGCGTTGCGATCAGGAAGCGCAGCGCGGTGGCCGCGAACGGCGGCAGGCCGCCTGCCGCGAGGCGGCTCGCGATGACGGTGCTGCCGACGCCCGCCATCGCGGCGGCGAGATAGAGATAACCGATCAGTCGTGTCTTCATGCGTCGCATCATCGCGTGCGGGGCCGCGGGCGTCTTGAACGAAATTGCAGCGACGTGGCCGGGCGCAGCGCAACGGGTAGAGGCATGCAGCAGCCGGTGTTTCCCGACGATCGCGCGCGCCGGCATCATCGCTCGTCACCGCGGATTCGCAACGATTGGCACCTCCGCGCGATCGTCGCCGTGCGGCGAATGCGGAGACCCGTCAGCCGGCCTGCGTGAATCGTCCCGGCGTGATCCCGAACTGGCGTGCGAACGCGCGCGTGAGGTGGCTCTGGTCCGCAAACCCGGCTTCGGCGGCGGCATCGGCGATCGGCCGGCCGCTCGCGAGCAGTGCGCGAGCCAGCCGCGTGCGCGATTGCACCAGATACGCATGCGGCGTGATGCCGAGTTCGCGCGCGAACCCGCGCAGCAGCTGGAACCGGCTCACGCCGCTCAGGCTGGCCAGCTCGGCGAGCGAAACGGGCGCGCCGGGCGCCGCGTCGAGCCGTTCGCGGGCCACGCGGATGGCCGGTGCGACGCCGGTGGCCGGCAGCGTGCGGTTCGCATGCCGTGCCAGGAGCGCGGCGACCAGCATGACGAGCGCCTCGTCGCGGGCGAACGGTGGCGCGTGTCCCGCGACGACCCGGTCATGCAGCCGGCCGAATGCGGCGGCAAGCCGGGCGTCGCGCACGGCCGGATGCGCGAGCTCGACCGCGCCCAGGCCTTCTTCCGCCGCGACGCCCGCGACCAGCGCGGGTGCGAGGTACAACATCCGCCAGCGCCGGACCGCGCCTGCGTCGATCGGCATGCCGTCGTGCATTTCGCCCGGATTGACCATGATCGCGTCGCCGGCCAGCGCGTCTACCTGCCCGCGGCCGCTCCAGGAGCGGTGTGCGCCGCTGACGATCACGCCGATGCCGAACTCGTCGTGCGCATGCCGCGGAAACGCGCGATCGGACTCGAGGCTGATCGCCTCGATTCCTTCGTCGGTGCGTCGGTAATGGGTGACACGATGCATGAGCGCTCCTCGCGCCGGCCGCGGCGCGGATCACGTGCACTTTAGCGCGTTCCGGCGTCGCGCGCCCTTCATCCTTTTGGCCGATACCGCGCACCGCGCGCAACCCGCACCATGTGTGCACATGCGCAGCGTACACGGCCCGCCGGGCCTGAAGCCGCGCGGGAGACGGCAGGTGGAACGACAGGATCCGGTATTCATTCAGGTTGGCGCTCTGGCGGACGGCTTCGCGCCCGACGCCAACATCCTCGCGCCCGTCAACGCGCTCGTCGGGCGCTCGATCGCCCTCGACGATGCATCGGGCGCGTGGCGTGTCTATACGTTCGACGCGGACGCGCTGCAATGGCGCGACGCGGCGACCGACACGGGCGGCCGCGCGCCGTGCCGCGTGACGCGGCTGCGCGACGACCTGTATTTCGTCGACTACATCGACCCGGCCGCGCGTGCAACGTCGGTCAGCCTCGTGATCGACATCGGCAACGGCGTATGGACGTCGGTGGTCGGCACGCTGCCGACCGAAGCCGATACGCATATCGACGCATTCACGCGCGTCGCGCGCGGGCTGCCGCTGACGGGCGTCGACGCGACGTTCCGGCACGGCATGCTCGGCGGCCATGCGCAGCCGGGCGCGCTGCACGGGCCCACGCGCGAACTGATCGGCAAGCGCACGATGTACCGCTACAGCCCGACCGAATGCTACGAGCACATCTACCTGAACGAGAACTTCTATGCATGGCAGTGTTTGCAGGGCGTCGAAGGCGGGCTCGCCGACGTGGACCGCTGTCATTACTTCAAAATCGCCGAGCAACTGTATCTGTTCGTGTGGCGCGAGAAGGTGGTGCCGACGCTCGGTGTCGTGCTGATCGACCTCGCGCAGCGCAAGACCGACGGCAAGATCTTCGGCTATCAGGGTGGCGATTTCGGCACGCTGTCGAACTTTCCCGTCGGCGCGCATGCGCAGGTGCTGAACGAAACCGTGCATCCGCTCGGTGCCGAGGCGCAACGATGAACGCCGTGCCGGGCAGCGGCCGGTTGCGTGCGGATTTCAGCGGCCGCGTCGTGCTCGTCACGGGTGCCGCGCAGGGCATCGGCGCGGCGATCGCGCGCCGTTTCGCGGAATCCGATGCATTCGTCGCGATTGCCGACCTGAACGGCGATGCCGCCGCCGCGCAAGCCGATACGCTGGCGTGCGCGGGCGCCAATGCGCGTGCGTATCGCGTGGACGCCGCCAGCCGCGCCGAACTCGTCGCGCTCGTCGCGGCGGTCGAGCGCGACGGCGGGCGGCTCGACGTCGTGATCCACAATGCCGCGTATTTCCCGCTCACGCCGTTCGCGCGAATCGACGAGCCGACGCTCGAACGCACGTTGTCCGTCAACCTGTCTGCGCTGTTCTGGCTCGCGCAGGCGGCGCTGCCGGCTTTCGAGCGCGCGGGGGCGGGCCGGCTGCTCGTCACGTCGTCGGTGACCGGGCCGCGCGTCGCGTATCCGGGGCTCGCGCACTACGCGGCATCGAAGGCCGGCGTGAACGGCTTCATCCGCGCGGCGGCACTCGAACTCGCGCGCCGCAACGTGACGGTCAACGGTGTCGAGCCGGGGATGATCCGCACGCCGGCAGCCGGCAATCTCGGCGACGCATCCGTCGCGGAGCAGATCGCGCGCGACATTCCGCTCGCGCGGATGGGCGAGCCGGAAGACATCGCGAATGCGATGCTGTTTCTCGCATCGGCCGATGCCGCGTACATCACCGGGCAGACGATCGTCGTCGACGGCGGCGCGACGCTGCCGGAGAGCGGGGCCGTGCTGGGCGGCGGGTGACGGGAATGCCGACCCTGGCGCCGGCGCGGCCGCCGTGTGCGCCGGCGGAGCGTGGGCCGGCGGCTCGTGCCGCGGCGCGCCTACAGCCAGCCGTTGTGAATGAATTCCACGATCGAGTAGCGGCGCGGCTCGAGTTCGTGCTGCCGCACGGCGTCCACGATTCGCGACACGCCGTCCGCGTAGGGCGCCGCGCCGTACACGCGCGATTCGAACTGCAGGCTGCATGCGCCGTCGTCGATGCGGATCCGGTGAAACGCATGGCGGCCGAGCTGATCGTCGGGAATCTGCAGCGCGTCGCGCTGCTCCGCGGGATCGCGTACGGAGCGAATGTCGTGCGCCGGAACGCCGAGCGAATGGCCGATGCCGAGCGCGGTGCCGGGCACGGACGTCTTGCTGGCCTGGTGCGACTCCGTCACGCTGATGCGGCAGTCGCGAAACAGGTGGCCGCTGGTTTCCAGCATGCTCATGAACTTGAGCATCAGGATGTTCGTGTTCGGACAAAGCACGACGGGAAAGCCGTGCGATCCGGTTTCGAGTGCGGAGCCGGTGGACAGCTCGATGAGCGGCGAACCCGTCGCGCGGCAGAATTCGATCGCGGCGGGCAGCTCGCGGCCCGATCCGGCGTGCACGACGATCGAACGGGCGTCGCCGGGCGCGGCGTCGCCATGTGCGGCCTCGGCGGCGGCGCGGTCGGGCCACGGCACCACGCGGCAGGTTGCCGGGTCGAGCCGGTGGGAACCGAGCAGTTCGGTTGCGAGCTTGCCGGTGCCTACGACGAGTACTTGCATGGGAGGGCGGGGTAAGTTTCGGGTTTCTTTCGGGTTTCTTTCGGGTTTCGATTGGCAGCCCGCGCAGCGCGTTCGAAGGACCGGCGAAACCGCCGTGTCCGTTGCGCCGCGCTGCGCAGCGGCCTCGCGCATTATGCCCGCGCGGGTTCCCCGCGTGCGGGTCGGCCCGGGCTCGTCGTGGTGTCGGTGCATCGGCTTCGCCGATTCGTCGCACCCGCTCGTTCGCCGCCGTTCGCACCGCAGCGTGAACGGCGCTACGCTGTCGAAACGCCGACCGGTCTGTCCGTGTCGCGGCCGCACCGGCTCCGAACGCCGTATCATCCGATACCCACTCGACCCAGGAGAGCATATCGATGGAACATGACCTGAAAGGCAAGGCAGTCGCGATTACCGGCGGATTTGGCCATCTCGGCATTGCAACGGCCGCGTGGCTCGGCGCGCGTGGCGCGCGCGTCGCGCTGATCGGCCGCGGCGCGGCGCCGGACGCGCATGCGTTGCCCGGCGTGCCGGCCGATGCGCTGCGCATCGGCGGCATCGATCTGGTCGATCCGCAGGCGGCCGTGCGCGCGCTCGATACCATGAATCGCGAATTCGGCCGGGTCGATGCGCTGCTGAACATCGCGGGCGCATTCGTGTGGCAGACGATCGCCGATGGCGATGCGGCGACGTGGGACCGCATGTACGACCTGAACGTGAAGACGGCGCTGAACGCGTCGAAGGCCGCGCTGCCGTATCTGGTGGCGAGCCCGGCGGGCCGCATCGTCAACATCGGCGCGGGCGCGGCATTCAAGGCCGGTGCGGGGATGGGCGCGTATGCGGCCGCAAAGGCTGGCGTCGCGCGGCTCACCGAGGCGCTTGCGGCGGAGTTGCTCGACCGTGGCGTGACCGTGAACGCGCTGCTGCCGAGCATCATCGACACGCCGCCGAACCGCAAGGACATGCCCGATGCGGACTTCTCGCGCTGGGTGCGGCCGGAGCAGCTTGCGGCGACGATCGGGTTCCTGCTGTCGGCGGACGCGCAGGCGATCACCGGCGCATCGATTCCGGTGAGCGGGCGCGTGGCGTAACGAAAGGCTTGCTCGCCGACTCATGTTCGACGCGAAGCCATCCGGAATCGCGCCAGCGGAATTTCCGCGATCGCCGCGATTTCGATCAGCAGATCGGTGCGGTACAGGCGTTCGACCTGAACGGTCGTCGTCACCGGGTAGGGCTCGGCGAAGAACGCATTGCGAATGTCGCCGGCCTGCATGAACGCGTCGATGTCGGTCGCGTAGTGAACCAGCGAGATCACGTCCTGCATCTGTCCGCCCAGTGCGGCGAGTACGTCGCGAATGTTGCCGAGCGCCTGCCTGACCTGTGCGCGCATATCGCCGGGACCGACGACGTGTCCGTCCCGGTCGAGCGCGACCTGCCCCTTCAGATGCACGATCCGGCCGTCGCCCTGGATCACGGCCATCGAGAACGCGCCGAACGGCGCCCAGACTTCCGGCGGATTCACTGCTTTCGACATGACGCGACTCCGGTCGGTGATGGACGCGCGGATGCATGCCGCGGACCGTCACCGTATACTTGGAATTCGACATTATGTGACTGAAGCCGTGACCAAGCCTGCCTCCGCGGATACGCCCGCGCTCGCCGACGATCCGCGTCCGACCCCGCCCGAACAACCCGAACTGGAAGACTGCTGCAACAGCGGCTGCTCGCCGTGCGTATTCGACCTGTACGACGAAGCACTGGCGCGCTATCGCGTCGAACTGGCCGAATGGGAAGCGCGGCACCCGCAACAGAACCATCAGCGGTGAAGTGATCCCACTACCGGCTACCGGCTACCGGCTACCGGCTACCGGCCGTGCGCGTGCCGTTTCGTCCCGTTGCGCTGCCGCCGATGCGTTCCCGATCCGAGAGCATCACGCGGCGGCCCGCATCCGGCGCCGGTGCAGCGGCCCCAACGCGGCTGACAACGCGACGCACACGAGCAGCACCACCGTCAACGCCCCCATCGCCGTCCGGAATCCCTGCACGTAGTCGAGCGCACCGGGCTGCGCGCCGAGCCGCGCAAAGAACAATCCGCCGAGCGTCGCCGCGCCGACTGCCGCGCCGATCTGCAGCATCGCGGTGACCATGCCGGATGCGACGCCGGCGCGCGCCGCGTCCACTTCGGCGAGCACGATCCGCACGACCGACGGCAGCACGAGACCCTGCCCGATGCCGATCGCCGCGATGCCCGCATAGAAACCCGCGCCAGGCGCATGCTCGCCTGCGAGTGCGGCGGCGGTCGCGACGCCGGCCGCGAGCATCGCGAAGCCGAGCGTGAGCACGCGATGGCCGCCGAAACGGTCCACCAGGCGCGGCATCAGCAGCGGGCTCGCGAGGAAGCCGAGGCCGAGCGGCAGAATCGCCAGCCCCGACGCGAGCGGCGACCAGTTCAGGCAACCCTGCAGATAGATCCCGTAGCTCAGGAAGAACGCGCTCAGCATGTAGAACAGGAACGCGAGCATGAGCCCGAGCGCGACGACCGGATTGCGCAGCAGCCGCACGTCGAGCAGCGGATCGCGGCCGCCGGCGAGCCGCCGTGCTTCGACTGCCAGCAGTGCGCCCAGCATCGGCAACGCGCCGACGATGCACGCGACCATCCACAGCGGCCAGCCGGCCTCGCGTCCGTGCGTGAGCGGATAGACGAGCATCAACAGGAACAGCGACAGCAGCACGGTGCCGGGCACGTCGATGCGCTGGCCGCGCGGCGGCCGGCTTTCCGGAATGAACCGCCAGCTGCCGAGCAGCGCAAGGATGCCGATCGGCACGTTGACCAGGAAGATCGCGCGCCAGCCGAGTCCGAACGGATGCAGGCTGATCAGCGCGCCGCCGCCCAACTGGCCGAGCACGGCCGCGAGCCCGAACACGAAACCGTAGAAGCCCATGACGCGCACCTGCTCCTGCGGGCTGAATACGCTGCGGATCGTCGCGAGCACCTGCGGCGCGAGGATTGCGGCGAACAGGCCCTGCAGCACGCGGCCGCCGACCAGCACCGCGCCGCTTCCGGCGAGCCCGCACAGCGCGGAGGCGACGACGAAGCCCGCCATCCCGACCATGAACATCCGCTTGCGGCCGTACAGATCGCCGAGACGCCCGCCGGTGATCTGCACGACCGCGTTCGCGCACGCGTAGGCCGATACGACGAGCTGCAGCTCGGCCGGCCGCGCGCCGATGCCGTCGCGGATCGCCGGCAGCGCGAGATTCACGATGAAGTAGTCGAGCGGCGGCAGAATGGCGCCGACCAGCAGGACCACGAGCGCCCAGCCGTGATGGCTGCGCGGCGGTGCCGCGGCGGCCGCGCCGGCCGGCGCGCAAGGGGCGAGAGTGTTGTCGCTCATGAATGAAGATCCGAAAGAATGAGGGCCGCAACGCACGCAGTGCGCACAACGCGTCCCGAATCCCGTGGCGACGCGTCCAGGCGGCCGTTGAACCGATATTCTGCGGATCGTCGATGATTCGGAAAAGCGGGAATTGGTGGTAGCATCCATCGGGTTATTCGATGGATGGAGGGCGCGATGCGCGGTTTCGACCTGGATCAGTTACGCACTTTCGCGGCGGTGGCGGACGCCGGCAGCCTGACGGCCGCCGCGCCGCTGCTGCATCTGTCGCAGTCGACGGTCAGCGAGCAGGTGCGCAAGCTCGAGTCGCGCGCCGGCGTGCCGCTGTTCGTGCGCAGCAAGCGCGGCGTCGAGCCGACGCCGGCCGGCGCGCGGCTGCTGCAGCATGCGCGGCGCATCGTGGCGCTGAACGAGGCCGCGTTCGACGAACTGCGCGGACAGGCGATCAAGGGCGAATTGCGCGTCGCGATCACCGACTACTACCGGACCCATGAAGTCGCGGGCCTGCTCGCGCGATTGCGGGAGTGCTACCCGCAGTTGAGCCTGCACGTGAGCGCGATGAAGAGCGCGGACATCGAGGCCGCGCATGCGCGCGGACAGATCGATCTCGGCGTCGTGATGAACCTGTCGAGCGGCCCGTTCCGGCCCGCGTCGGCCGATACGCGGTGGGTGCTGCGGCGCGAGGCGCTGTCGTGGGTCGCGTCGCCCGCGCTCGCCGAGCAGTTGCCCGAGCCGTTGCCGCTGGTGTTGCTGCCGGACGACTGCATGATGCATCAGATCGCGGTGCGCTCGCTCGACGAGCAGCACGCGCCGTACGTGCTGGTGCACAGCGCGTCGGGTGTCGCCGGGCTGCAGTCGATGCTGGCGGCGGGGCTGGGTGTCGGTTGCCTGTGCGCGTCGGCGATCGGCGACGGCCTCGTGCGGCTCGGCGCGAAATACCGGCTGCCGGCGCTGCCCGACGCGGTGTTCTCGCTGACGCCGCCGATGCCGGGCGAGCGCGACACGGTCACGCAGGCGCGCGAGGTGCTGTCGCGGCAGTTGCTGATGTGAAGCACGGATGTGCGTTAGCGAGGCAATACGCATTCGATGGGAGTCGGCGCCGATGAAAATATCGAGCGATTTCGGGATTGTCGTGCGGCGCGCGGCTCTCGTCGAGAAAGCGGTCGACCTGTCAGCGGTCATGCGCGAATTCAATTTCACCTGCTGCTTCGACGAGTCGGACCGGCTGGTGTCGCTCGGCCCATTCTTCGGCGGCGACGCTGCCGATGCGTGCATGAGGTCGCTCGCACGTCTCGGGCTGGTCTACTTCGACGATTTCTTCATCGTCGAGGAAACGTATCCCGGTTGGTGCGAGATGGAAGCTTTCTGAGCGTTGCGTACCAGGGCGATACGCATGCACGACGAACTGAAACGCCGGATGGCCGAGCGGCTGCAGCACGCGCTCGAACGCGTGGTCGACGAACGCTCGCTGATTCACTTCCTGCGCGTGCTCGGCCACGACTGGCACACCGAGCGCCAGCTCGAAGCCGACGCGCCGCTGTCGCCGCATGCGATCGCCGCGCCCGGCTCGGAAAATCGCTCGATCGGCGAGTATCTGGACGCGATGGTCGACTGGGCCGAAGCATCGGAGGAAGCGCTGCATTGCCACGATCTGCCCGGCAACCCGTGGCGGCGCATCGCCGACATCCTGTTCGCCGGCAAGACTTGCGAATGAGCCCGCGCCGCGGCGATGCACGCGCGCGCCGGGTGCGAACGACCTAGTCGGCCGTCCCTTGCGCATACGCGCGCAGCCCGTTCGCCAGCGCATCGAACACGGCCCGGCAGCGCGGGCTCGTGCGCAGATCCTCGTGCATGACGACCCAGGTTTCCAGCTTCATTCCCGGCCCGTCCGGCAGCACGCGCACGAGCCGCGCATCGCGTTGCGCGAGCCGGTTCTGGCAGAAGCCGATCCCGTAGCCGGCGCGGATCATCGCGAGATGCGCGAGATTGCTGTCGGTGCGCAGCGCGAACGCATCGCGTTTCCAGAACGGCATCCCGCGCCCGGCGGAGCGAATGAACGGCGTCACCGTATCGAACCCGATCAGCGCGTGATGGGCGAGTTCGTCCATCGTAGCCGGTGTGCCGTTGCGCGCCAGATAGTCGTCGCGCGCATGCAACCCGACGTCGATCTCGCCGACGCGCCGCGCGACGAGCGCTTCCTGCGCGGGCGCGGCCATCCGCACCGCGACGTCGGCTTCGCGATTCAGCACGTCCTGGATGCGGTCGGTCGGCACGAGTTCGATCACGAGCCCCGGATGGTCGCGCCGCAACTGCGCGAGCATCGGCGGCAGCACCTCGACCGCGATCACGTCGCTCGCCGAAATCCGTACGGTGCCGCGCACGCCCGCGCCATGGCTCGCCGCCGCCCGCTCGAATGCGGCCGCCGCGCTGCGTAGCGCCTCAGCGTGGCCGCGCAGCGCGAGGGCCGCCTCGGTCGGCAGCAGACCCGACGGCGAGCGCGTGAACAGCGTCTGGCCGAACGCGGCTTCGAGCGCCGCGACGTGACGGCCGGCCGTCGGCTGCGTGATGCCGAGCGCGCGCGCGGCGCCCGACAGCGAGCCTTCCGTCAGCACGGCCAGAAAGGTGCGGTAGCGTTCCCAGTTCAGATCGGTGGTCATGCATAAATGTATAGCCGACTGGCGATGTTCGGCAATTTATTGTCATGTCGTCCGACGCGAGAATACGTGCTGACAACGGTTCATTCACGGAGAACGGCAATGGCGGCGAACGCAGGCGGGACGCAACGACAGGCACTCGTGCTCGGCGCGAGCGGAGGCATCGGCGGCGAAGTCGCGCGCCAGTTGCGCGATGCCGGCTGGCAGTTGCGCGCGCTCAAGCGCGGGCTCGACGCCGATTCGGTCGAGCGCGACGGCATCGCGTGGATGCGCGGCGACGCGCTCGACCGCGAAGCCGTGGTTCGCGCGGCGCGCGGCTGCAGCGTGATCGTGCATGCGGTGAACCCGCCCGGTTACCGGAACTGGGCGACGCAGGTGCTACCGATGCTCGACAGCACGATCGCGGCGGCGACGGCGGCGCAGGCGACGGTCGTGCTGCCGGGGACGGTCTACAACTTCGGACCCGACGCGTTTCCGCTGTTGCGCGAAGAGGCGCCGCAGCATCCGGTGACGCGCAAGGGCGCGATCCGTGTCGAGATGGAGCGGCGATTGCAAGCGGCGACCGCGCAGGGCGTGCGGACGATCGTCGTGCGGGCCGGCGATTTCTTCGGCGCGCACGCGGGCAACAACTGGTTCGGGCAGGGGCTCGTGAAGGCGGGGCGACCCGTCGCGGCCATCAGTGTGCCGAACCGGCCGGGCATCGGCCACCAATGGGCGTACCTGCCGGACGTCGCGCGCACGATGGTCGAACTGGTCGAGCGGCGCGCCACGCTGGAGCCGTTCGCGTGTTTTCATCTGGCCGGTCACTGGGACGCGGACGGCATGCAGATGGCCCAAGCCGTGCGCCGCGTCGCGCAGCGGCACGGGCTGCAGCCGGAGGTGCGGCGTTTCCCGTGGTGGCTCGTGTGGGCAGCGGCGCCATTCGTCACGACGATGCGCGAGATGCTCGAAATGCGCTATCTGTGGCGCGAGCCGCTCCGGATGGACAATGCGCGATTGACGGCGGTGCTGGGCCGCGAGCCGCTGACGCCGCTCGATACGGCGGTGGAGCGAACGCTGGCGGGGCTGGGTTGCTTGCCGTGACGGCGAGCGGCGAGCGGCGAACGGCGAACGGCGAACGGCGAACGGCGAACGGCGAACGGCGAACGGCGAGCGGCGAACGGCGACGATGCGGCGCTCGCGCGGATGCGGTTCATCGTGTCGATTGCCCGCGCACCGCCCCCGTTCGTCATGCCACGACGGGCAACACCTCGACCGCATACCCGTGCCGCAGGCTCCGGCCGAGCACCGGATCGTGCAGTTCCATCTCGAACGCGTCGCCGTCGTCCATCGCCGCGATCGCGCCGTGCACGGTGACGGTGCCACCGAACATCGCGCAGCGTGCAGGCATCGTGCGCCGGTCGTCGAAACGCTGCCACAGCGCATCGGGCGCCAGCAGCCCGCTGACCGCGCCGTGCTGGTACGCGACACGCTCGCCGCCGCGCTTGACCAGCCACGACCGCATCTCCAGTGCATCCCAGTGATCGGCGACGTCCGCATGGCGCCACGCATCGCGGCCGAGAGGCTTCGCGCACACCTGTTTCGATACCGCGACGCCGTAGGCCTCGACTTCGCGATCCGTATGATCGGATCCGAGCGTGACCAGCGTGCCGGCCGGGCTGTCGATCAGCACGCATTCGATCTCGCCGCCCGAGCGCGCACCGAGCACGCCGATCGACGGCGCCTGGGTGAGCAGCGCAGGCGACACGCGATAGAAGCACGGCGTGGTCGACGGCGGCGCGACGCCGAGTGCCGCGAGTTCGTCGATGTGCGCGCGGATCGCCGCCGGGTCGCGCCCGGCCCAGCCGGCGATCACGACGCGTTCGATCGCGACGTCGACATGGGCCGACGCGTGTTGCAGGGACATCACGTTGAACGACAGGGCTTGCATGCGGATATCCGTTTGAAGGGCGAATGAATCGGAATCGGTCGGCCGCATGCTCAATCGGCGAGCGGCCGATGCGCGGTCTCGCGCGCCGCCAGCAGCGCGATCGACGTCACGACGAGCGCGGCGGCCACATACAGCGACACGGCCGTCGTGGTTCCGGTCTGGCGGAACAGCGTCGCGATCACGAGCGGCGCGAAGCCGCCGCCGACGATGCCGGCGAGCGTGTACGCCAGCGACGAGCCTGCGTAACGCACGCGCGTCGGGAACTGTTCGGTGACGAACGCGCCTTGCGGGCCGTACATCACCGCATGGATCACCAGCCCGATCGCAACCGCCGCGACGATCGCCGCCGGCCGCGCCGAATCGAGCAGCGTGAAGAACACGAACGCCCACACGATCCCCGCGATCGCGCCGGCCAGGTAGACCGGGCGGCGCCCGAAGCGGTCCGACAGCGCACCGAAGAACGGCACCGCGAGCGCATTGCACGCCGTGCCGATCATCACGGCGGTGAGCGCGACGGGGCGCGACAGGTGCAGCACGGTCGTCACATAGGTCAGCGTGAACACGACGATCAGCGCGTACAGCACGTCGGAGCCGATGCGCGAGCCGCCGGCGATCAGCAGGCGGCGCCAGTGGCGCTTCAGCACTTCGGCGACGGGTACGTCGGCGGTCGCATGGGATTCGGCGAGCTGCTCGAACTGCGGCGTTTCGTCGACGCCGCGCCGCACCCAGAAGCCGAACGCGACGAGCAGCGCGCTGGCCGCGAACGGCACGCGCCAGCCCCACGACAGGAAGTCGCCGGACGAGGTGGACAGCGTCACGAGCGCGATGCAGCCGGTGCCGAGCAGCGTGCCGAACGACGGGCCGATCTGCGTCCACGATGCGGACAACCCGCGCCGCTTCTGGTCGCCGTGCTCGACCGACAGCAGGACCGCGCCGGCCCATTCGCCGCCGAGCGCGACGCCCTGCACGAAGCGCAGCGCGACGAGCAGGATCGGGCTCAGGATGCCGGCCTGCGCATAGGTCGGCAGCGCGCCCATCAGCGCGGTCGTCACGCCCATCAGCACGAGCGTGAGCATCAGTACCGCGCGGCGGCCGATGCGGTCGCCGAGATTGCCGAATACGAAGCCGCCGAGCGGACGCGACACGTAGCCGACCGCATAGGTCGAAAACGCGAGGATCGTGCCGGCCAGCGGATCGACCGACGGGAAGAACAGATGGTTGAAGACGAGCGCGGCGAGCGTGTTGTAGATCGTGAAGTCGTACCACTCGAGCGACGTGCCGATCATGCTCGCGGTCGCGAGTCGGCTGTTGCGGACGCGGCGGGGCGCGTGGGCGGCGGGCTGGGCGAGAGTGCTCATGGTGTCGGGCATGTCGTGAAGGATGACGGATGACGCGCCGCCCCCGATGCGCGGGCCGCGCATGGCGCAGGCGCGACGTGCGGGGCGGCCGCTGTCGGCTCCTGGGCGGTTCGGGTTCCGGCTCAGGCCGGTAGTTCGGCTGCGGTAGCGGGCTTCGCTGCGGCGTGGCGATGTGCGGCGGGCAGCGGTGCGGCGGCGCGCCACAGCAGGTCGAACGTGCGCACGTCGTCGTGGCCGGCGATCGCGGCGGCGAGCCGGCGCGTGGCCGCGGCGTCGCTGCCTTCGATCAGCACGATTGCGTCGGCGTCAGCGCGCGCGGCCGCATCGGCGCCGATCGGCGCGGACAGTTCCGGCGCGGTGCGGAACAGCCGCGCCGCATGAACGCCGGGTTCGCGCAGCGCCTCGTCGAAGCGCTCGCGCAACTGCGCCGCGTCGATGCGTTGCGGCGGCAGCACGAACAGCGCGAGATGGATGCCTTCGCCGTCGCCGGCCTCGATCGTCAGTTCGCCGACGCGCCGCTGCGTGCCCGTCATCCGCTCGAAGTTCGCGAGCGACCACGCGGTCTGCTGCGTGAACGCGCGCCGGTACGCGTCGCTGCGGAATACGTCGAGCGTGTCCGTCACGTACAGCGCCAGATATTTGCGAGGCCCGCCGTCGGTTGCGCGAAACCGCCGCGCATGCGTGAAGCCCGGAATCGCGACACGCTCCTGCATGTGCTCGCGGTCGTACCACGCGTTGAATTCGGCTTCGTGCGCGGGATCGATATCCGTCCAGACGCAGAGCTGGCCGTGCGGAAGGGAAAGGCGGGTCATTGCGGGTTCCTTGTGACGCGGTGGGTCAGGAACTGCAGTGTCCCGAAGACGGGCCGAGCCCGTCCAACAAGAAAACAAATTCGCGGTAAACAGGTTTTCTTATGAGCGGCGCGGACGGCGTTTCGCAGCGGTGGCGGGCGGCGCGGACGCCGACGAGCGTTTTGCCGCCGCGGTGCGGGGCCTGGCTTTGGCCGCCGGGCGAGCCGGCGCGTCGCCGACGGACACGGCTCCGATCGTTGCCGCCGCCTCGGGCTTCGCCTGACTCGCCGCCGCGGACATCGCGCGCGCGACTTCGCTCGCCAGTTCCGCGATGCGCGCGGCGACCGGCAGCCCCTGCGTGCGATACGACGCGACGAGCGGCAGCGCCGGGAATTCGGGTTCGACGTCGAGCAGTTCGAGCGCGCCTTCGTGCAACTCGCGGCCGATGATCGCGGGCGGCAGCGCGGCCACGCCGAACCCGTCGGCCACGAGCCGGATCATCGCGGCGACCGACGTGATGCAGTTGATGCTGGCCGGCCGCTCGACCGCCGCGAACAGCCGCTCGATCGTCGCATGCGGCCCCGAATGGCGCGAGAAGCTGATGATCGGGTACGCGGCGAGCCGCGCGACGTCGAGCCGTTCGCCGCCGAGCCCGAGGCGCGGGCTCGCGACCCAGCGCACCGGGAATTCGCACAGCGGCAGGTTCGTGAAGTCCGGGCCCGGCACGGGGTCGGTCTGCAGGATCAGGTCGACGCCGTCGGTGCTCATCAGGCGGATCAGGTGCAACGTGGTGTCGCTCGTGATCTCGACGTCGAGGCGCGGATAGCGCTCGCGCAATTGCGCCATCAGCGCCGGAAACCAGCTGTGCACGATCGACTCGATCACGCCGATCCGGATCAGCCCCGCGTCGCTCGCCGCATCGATGTCGCGCCGCATCTCGCTGTCGAGCCGCACGATCCGCTCCGCGTACGCGAGCATGCGGCGACCTGCGGGCGTGAGCGTGGCCGAGCGCGTGTTGCGGTCGAACAGCCGCACGTCGAACGCCTCTTCCAGCGACGCGATGCGGCTCGACACGGCGGCCTGCGTCGTGTGCAGTTTCTCGGCCGTGAGCCGGAAGTTTTCCAGCTTCGCGAGCCAGACGAAGGTTTCCAGAAACCGGATGTTCATCGAAGTCCGAAGGGTGAGGCTGCGCCGCGCGGCGGCGGGATCGGTCGATGTTAGCGGATTTCCGGCGCGGGAAACGAGCGGACGGCGAGCGGACGGCGAGCGGGGCTGGGTGCTGGCGGACGCCCAGCCTCACGACATGCGCCCGACATCCCGCGATCACGCGCAACCCGGCATCGTGCGGACACGTCGCCGCCGGGCGTCACAGTTTGTCGAACGCGAGCGTCGGCACATCGACGACCATCGCGCCGCCGTCGGCGACGAGCGTCGCGCCGGTCACGAACGACGCGTCGGGCGAAGCGAGGAATGCGCAGACGGCCGCGATCTCGTCCGGATCGGCCGCGCGCCGCAGCGGCACGTCGGCGCTGACGCGCGCATACGCGCCGTCGAGCGTGTCGCCGTACGCGGACATCAGCGGTGCCATTTCCGCATCGGCCATCGGCGTGCGGACCCAGCCCGGGCACACCGCGTTCGCGCGCACGCCGTGCGGCCCGTAGTCGCGCGCGAGCGATCGTACAAGCCCGAGCAGCGCATGTTTGCCGACCGTATAGCCGCACACGCCGGGGCCGGCCGCGAGCGCCGCGATCGATGCGACGAGCACGATGCTGCCGCGCTGCGCGATCAGATCGGGCAGGCACGCGCGTGCGCTGACGAACGCGGTGTCGAGATTCGCATGCATCGCGTCGCGCCATTGCGTGTCGCCGGTTTCGTCCGCGCGGCCGAGGCCGTGGCCGCCCGCGCATGCGATCAGCGAATCGACGCGGCCGAATCGTCCGGCGATTTCCGGCAGGAAGCGGGCCCAGTCGGCCGTGCTCGCCGCGTCGCCGGCGAGCGCGAGGCCGCCAAGTTCGGCGGCGAGCGCATCGAGCGGGGCCCGACGCCGCCCGAGCAGCACGACGCGGTCGCCGCTGGCGGCGAAGCGCCGCGCGCACGCGGCACCGATGCCGGTGCCTGCGCCGGTGATCGCGATCGTACGGGGGTGAGGGTGCGACATGTCGTTCTCCGGAAGGGGGTCTCCGGTCACTTTAGGCGCCGCGGACACACGCCGGTATCCGCCGAAAGGATGAACGCGGACCGTCCGGCCGCCGCCCCATTTTGCAAAGGCTAACGATGTTCGACGCCGAACCGCTCTATCCTCCGTATTTTTGCGATAAGTCGCAAAAGCCCGGCAAAATAGAGCGCGGGCGAGCCCGCGCATCGACGCGCGGCGCGCCGGCAGGCCGACTCCGTCGTGCAAGCGGAGCGGCCGGCGGCGAGATCGGCGCCAGCGCGCGTCCGATGCGGATGAATCGCGTGTGCCGATGACGGACGCTCGCGGCGACGGATCGCCCGGTTGCGCATGGCGCGGCCGGATCATCGACAAGAACAGGGAGGGGCCCGCAATGAGGCTGGACGACGAAAGAGAAAGCGTAAACGTCGAGGATCGACGCGGCGGCGGCGGGTTCGGCGGCGGCCGCGCGACCATCGGCATCGGCACGATCGTGGTCGCGCTCGCTGCGTCGTATTTCTTCGGGATCGACCCGCGCGTCGTGCTCGAAGGCGCATCGGCGCTGCAGGGCCGCCAGCAGCAGGCGCAACCCGCGCCGACGCAACGCCAGGGTGCGCCGGCGAACGACCCCGGCGCGGTGTTCACGCGCAAGGTGCTCGGCAATATCGAGCGCACGTGGTCGGGCGTCTTCAACACGCAACTGCACGCGCAGTACGAGCCGCCGAAGCTCGTGATGTTCGCGAATTCGACGTCGACCGCGTGCGGCACCGGCCAGACCGCGATGGGCCCGTTCTACTGTCCGGCCGACCGCAAGGTGTATATCGACCTCGGCTTCTACGACGAACTGCGCAAGCGCTTCGGCGCGGGCGGCGATTTCGCGCAGGCGTACGTGATCGCGCATGAGGTCGGCCATCACGTGCAGAACCTGCTCGGCATTTCCGACAAGGTCGACGCCGCGCGCCGGCGTTCGAGCGAGGCGCGCTCGAACGCGCTGTCGGTGCGGATGGAGCTGCAGGCCGACTGCTTCGCCGGCGTGTGGGCGAACAATGCGCAGCGTGCGAACCAGCATCTGATGGAACCCGGCGATTTCGAGCAGGGGCTGAAGGCGGCGGCCGCGATCGGCGACGACCGGCTGCAGCAGCAAGGGCAGGGCTACGTCGTGCCGGAGAGCTTCACGCACGGCTCCAGCGAGCAGCGCGTGTACTGGCTGCGGCGCGGGATGGAGTCGGGCGAGGTGAGCGCGTGCGACACGTTCGCCGCGAATGCGCACTGAGCACGCATTGAGCACGCACCGATACGGATCCTGACCGACAGGGCGGGGCGCACACGCTGCTGCGCCGTGATAGCGATATCGCCGGCAGCCCCGCCGCCCGCCGCCCGCCATCCACGGACGAATTGCCGATTTGTGCTCACCGGCCCATTCTGGCGCCGGTAGGCTGGCCCGAACTTCGACGCGTTCGGCCGCCGGCCGCTCCACCATGCCGACTTCAGCCGTTTCCGCCGACCATGAATCCGCCGACTGGCAGCGCGCGCTGCGCGCGTGCGTCGATGCGTTCGACGCGTTCGCGAGCCCGTCCGCGATCGTGTTCTACCGGCTCGACCTGAGCAGCGAACCCGCCGACTTCGAACTGTTCGGCATGCCGGAGTCGATGCATCGCACCTACATCGCGCGCTACCGGATGCTGGATCCGCTGCATCCGTCGCGTTGCGCGACGAGCGAACGCGCGGTCGTGACGCTCGCTTCCCAATTGCCTGACGAACGGCGCGACGCGTCTGCGTACTGGACCCGCTTCCTGCGCCGGCACGACGTTACCGACGTCGTCGAAATCTGGCTGCGCGACGCTGCGGGCCGCACGGTCGGCGCGTTTTCGCTGCTGCGCTTCGGTAACGGGGAAGCGGACGGCAACCGCACGGCCGGACGTTTCGCGCCGGGCGAGATCGACGCGCTGGCACGGCTGCAGCCGCTCGCCGAAGCCGCGCTGGCGCCGCTGCTGCGCGCGCGGCGCGGGATTCACCGGATCGGCTGCGAGGAGCGGCTGACCTATCGCGAGGAACAGATCGCGCGCCTCGTGCGCGACGGCCGTTCGAACAAGGAGATCGCCCGCGATCTCGCGCTCGGCCAGCCGACGATCAAGACGCATCTGATGCGCATGTACCGCAAGCTCGGCGTATCGAACCGCACCGAACTGGTCGGCGCGTTGTTCCTGTAATTTTTCCGGCCCGCAGTCGCGCCGCGTCATTCGTCCGACGATAACGCGGCGTTCGCACGCCGTGGTTCCCCGCGTCGGTGTCACCCGCATTTCGATCCGTCACGCGCTGCCAATTTGCGCTCACCGGGCGCGTCGCCCCGTCGATACAGTGGTCCGAAAACCGCATGCCGAAGCGCACGCGGCCCAGCCACGACAACTATCGAGACGCCCATGAGCACCACGAACTTCGTCGCCGTCAGCGACACCGTGCGCACCTTCGTCGCACGCGAATTCGGCCTCTTCATCGACGGCGAAATGCAGCCTGCGCACTCGGCTGCGCGACTCGACGTGTACGACCCGGCGACCGGCGAGCGCCTTGCGACGGTTGCCGATGCGGACGCGCACGACGTCGACCGCGCGGTCGCGAGCGCGAAGTACGCATTCGACGCGCGCGTCTGGAGCGGGCTGCGCCCGGCCGACCGCGAGCGCATCCTGCTGAAGCTAGCCGACCTGATCGAAGCCGACGCCGAAACGCTCGCGCAGCTCGAAACGCTGAACCAGGGCAAGTCGATCCACGTGTCGCGCGCGATCGAGGTCGGCGCGAGCGTCGAATACGTGCGCTACATGGCCGGCTGGGCCACCAAGATCACCGGTCAGACGCTCGACGTGTCGATCCCGTTCCCGCCCGGCGCGCGCTACACGGCCTATACGCGCAAGGAGCCGGTCGGCGTGGTCGCGGCGATCGTGCCGTGGAATTTCCCGCTGATGATCGCGGTGTGGAAGCTGATCCCGGCGCTCGCGGCCGGCTGCACGATCGTGCTGAAGCCGTCGCCGGAAACGCCGCTGACCGCGTTGCGCCTCGCCGAACTCGCACGCGAAGCCGGCGTGCCGTCCGGCGTGTTCAACGTCGTGACCGGCGGCCGCACCTGCGGCGCCGCACTGTCGAGCCATCCGTCGATCGCGAAGATCTCGTTCACCGGCTCGACCGCGACCGGCAAGCTGGTCGGCGCGGCGGCCGTGCAGAACATGACGCGCTTCTCGCTCGAACTCGGCGGCAAGAACCCGATCGTGATGCTCGACGACGTCGACGTCGCGCAGGCGCTCGACGGCGTCGCCGCCGGCGCGTTCTTCAACCAGGGCCAGGTGTGCGCGGCCGCGTCGCGCATCTACGTGCATCGCAGCCGGTTCGCGCAGCTCGCGGACGGCCTCGCGGGCGTCGCGCAATCGATGAAGCTCGGCGCCGGCCTCGACACGACCGCGCAGATCAACCCGCTGGTATCCGCGCACCATCGCGACAAGGTGGTCGAGCACATCGAAGGCGCGCGCCGCGCGGGCCTCACGTTCCTCGCGGGCGGCACGCCGGCCGACGACTTGCCCGGCTACTACGTGAAGCCGGCCGTGATCGCCGATCCGCATCCGGACAGCGCGATCGTGCGCGACGAAGTGTTCGGCCCGGTGATCGTCGTCGTGCCGTTCGACGATGCGGCCGACGCGGTGCGTCTCGCCAACGCGTCGCCGTACGGCCTCGCCGCCAGCATCTGGAGCAACGACCTGAAGCGCGTGATGAACCTCGTGCCGCAGATCGAGGCCGGCACCGTGTGGGTGAACTGCCACATTCCGCTCGACCCGTCGATGCCGTTCGGCGGCTACAAGCAATCGGGCATCGGCCGCGAATTCGGCCAGTACGCGATCGAGGGCTTCACCGAAACCAAATCCGTCTGCATCGCGCACTGACGCGCGCGCCCTTCCGACAACCGCAAAACACCGCAAAAAACCGCGAAAACCGATCCGAAAGTGGAGATTGCAATGAGCTACAACGAAGCGAAGTTCTGGCACCCGATGCTGCATCCGAACGAAATGAAACAGCGCAAGCCGATCCGCATCGTGCGCGGCGACGGCTGCTACGTGTTCGACGAAACCGGCAAGCAGCTCGTCGACGGCGTCGCGGGCCTGTGGAACGTGAACGTCGGGCACAACCGGCAGGAAGTGAAGGACGCGATCGTGCGCCAGCTCGACGAGCTCGAATACTTCCAGCTGTTCGACGGCATTTCGCATCCGCGCGCGGAAGAGCTGTCGAAGAAGCTGATCGACATGATGGAGCCGGAAGGGATGCGCCGCGTGCTGTACAGCTCGGGCGGCTCCGATTCGATCGAGACCGCGCTGAAGATCGCGCGCCAGTACTGGAAGGTGCGCGGCCAGGCCGATCGCACGAAGTTCATCTCGCTGAAGCAGGGCTATCACGGCACGCACTTCGGCGGCGCGTCGGTGAACGGCAACACGGTGTTTCGCCGCAACTACGAGCCGAACCTGCCCGGCTGCTTCCACGTCGAGACGCCGTGGCTGTACCGCAATCCGTTCACGCAGGATCCGGAGGAACTCGGCCGTATCTGCGCGGAAATGCTCGAGCGCGAGATCCAGTTCCAGAGCCCCGACACGGTCGCCGCGTTCATCGCCGAGCCGGTGCAGGGCGCGGGCGGCGTGATCGTGCCGCCGGCCAACTACTGGCCGCTCGTGCGCGAGGTGTGCGACCGCTACGGCGTGCTGCTGATCGCCGACGAAGTCGTGACGGGCTTCGGCCGCAGCGGCAGCCTGTTCGGCAGCCGCGGCTGGGGCGTGCGCCCGGACATCATGTGTCTAGCGAAGGGGATCTCGTCCGGCTACGTGCCGCTCGGCGCGACGGCCGTGAACGCGCGGATCGAGGATGCATTCGCCGCGAACGCGGATTTCGGCGGCGCGATCATGCACGGCTACACGTACGCCGGCCACCCGGTGGCATGCGCGGCCGCGCTCGCGAGCCTCGACATCGTCGTGAAGGAAGACCTGCCGGCGAACGCGGCGAAGCAGGGCGCGTATCTGCTCGAAGCACTGCAGTCGTTCCCGGAACGCTTTGCGGCGGTCGGCGAGGTGCGCGGCAAGGGGCTGATGCTCGCGCTCGACCTCGTCGCGAACAAGCAGACGCGCGAGCCGATCGATCCGCTGTCCGGCTATGCGAACGCGGTCGCCGAAGTCGCGCGCGAACACGGCGTGCTGGTGCGCCCGGTCGGCACGAAGATCATCCTGTCGCCGCCGCTCGTGATCCGGCGCGAGCAGCTCGACCGGATCGTCGAGGCGCTCGCCGCGGGCTTCGAGGCCGTGCCGTTCGCGTGATCGCGTGACGCGGCGAGCGTGTGACGACGAACCGGCGGTGGGGGGCGGGATAACCCGCTGCCCGCCGCCGGTTTGCCGATTTGCGCTATGACCGCATTATTTTGCCTGCGTATTTTTTCGACATCGGAGCAGGATTGCATCGACAGGGGCCGGGTGGCGAAGCGCTGGAGCGCCTGCCCCGGCCGACCGTGAAGCATGGAGCCGGAGCGGGCGCCGCCGTGGCGGCGCCGGCCGATACAGGAAGGAGACAGGGATGTCGGGATGGTCTGGAGTGACCGGCGCCGCGGGCGAGACGCCCGCCGGCGGGCCGGCTGAAGCGGGCGGCGGCACGGTGCTGAAGGCGGGCGCGGTCGGTTTTCCGACGGCGCTGGCGAGCGCGGTGGGCCTGATCATGGCGAGCCCGGTGATTCTCACCGCGACGTCGGGCTTCGGGATGGGCGGCTGGGCGTTCGCGGTCGCGATGATCATCGCGTTCGTGATGATGCAGGCTCAGGCGACGACGTTCTCCGAAGCCGCCGCGATGCTGCCGACGGCCGGCTCGGTTTACGATTACCTGTCGTGCGGGCTCGGCCGCTTCTGGGCGATCACCGGCACGATTTCCGCGTATTTCCTCGTGCACGTGTTCGCCGGCACGGCCGAGACGATCCTGAGCGGGATCATGGCGCTCGTGAACTTCGAGTCGCTGAACGCGGCGTTCGAGAAGCACAACAGCTCGTGGCTCGTCGGCGTCGGCCTGGTGGTCACGTTCGCGATCACTAACATCATCGGCATCAAGGTGTTCAGCAAGCTCGAGATCGTGCTGACGGCCGGCATGTGGCTGTCGCTGATGATCTTCGGGATCCTCGGCCTCGCGGCCGCGCCCGCTGTCCATCTCGACGGCTGGTTCGGCGGCTCGGAAGTCGGCACGTCGGTGCCGGCCGTGCTGTCGCTGGTCGGGATGGCGATGTTCATGTTCGTCGGCTGCGAGTTCGTCACGCCGCTCGCGCCGGAGATGAAGGCGCCGGGCCGCACGATTCCGCGCGCGATGGCGATCGGCCTCGTCGGTGTCGCGATCTGCATGTTCCTGTACGGCGCGGCGATCCGCCGCCAGGTCGCGAACGTGCCGGTCAGCGCGGACGGGCTCACGCACCTGCTCGACACGCCCGGCGCGATTCCCGCGTTCGCGCTGCAGGTGCTCGGGCCGTTCGGCCGGATCTGGTTCGGCATCGCGTTCCTGTGCGCGGGCGCGGCGACGATCAACACGCTGATGGCCGGGCTGCCGCGCATCCTGTACGGGATGGCGATCGACGGCGCGCTGCCGCGCTGCTTCGCGTATCTGCACCCGCGCTTCAAGACGCCGGTGGTCGGGATCGCCGCGGCGGCGATCGTGCCGATCTTCCATGCATGGCTGATCAACGGCAACCTCGACAGCATCCTGCACCTCGTGCTCGCCGCGACCTGCGCGTGGGGCACCGCGTACCTGCTCGTGACCGCGTCGGTCGTGATGCTGCGCATCCGGCGGCCGGACCTGCCGCGTCCGTATCGTTCGCCGTGGTTCCCGCTGCCGCAGATCGTGTCGAGCGTCGGCATCGTGCTCGCGATCTGGTACATCACGCCGCCCGGCATGAACGCGCGCGACATCTACGTGCCGTTCGGCGCGATGCTCGGGCTCACCGCGCTGTATGCGCTGTTCTGGACGGTCGTCGTGCAGCGCCGGCATCCGTTCAAGCCGGTGCCGGTCGAGGAAGTGCTGCGCAACGAGCACGTCGCATCGTGAAGGCCGCATTCGCGCGGTGGCGCGCGGCGCCCGATGCGCCGCCGCCCGGTCACCGGCCCGGCGCGATCGCCGCGCGGGTGCTCGGCGATCTCGGCGCCGTGCGCGATCCGGACGGCGGCGCCGGTGCAATCGCAATCGCATTTGCAGCGCGGCTGCCGAACGGCGTGCGCGTGAGCATCGCCGAACGCGTCGAACGGCAATTCCTGATGCATACGGTCAGCGTGCAGGTCGCGGTGGCGGCGCACGGGCCGGCCGGGCAAGG
Source organism: Burkholderia sp. SR8 (assembly GCF_052851275.1). Classification (NCBI taxonomy): domain Bacteria; kingdom Pseudomonadati; phylum Pseudomonadota; class Betaproteobacteria; order Burkholderiales; family Burkholderiaceae; genus Burkholderia; species Burkholderia sp. SR8. The sequence goes on along the minus strand of NZ_JAULUC010000010.1, from coordinate 100,150 downwards.
TCGCGCGCGCATCCTGCAGACCGGCTGGCTGCGGCGTACCGGTGTCGCGGCCGAGCCTTCGCCGGAATGCGACCCCGGATTTGTGCGCACCGTGTCGGCGATCGTCGCGCAGCCGGCGCTTGCCGACGCACTGCGCCCGCTGCACGCGACCGACTGCACGATCACCGCGCGCGACGGCCGCTGGATGCTCGCCGTGGTGCCGTTCGGCGGCAGCGAGGTCGTGAACCGGATGCCGTCGTTTCGCCGCTATGTGCGGCTGACCGGCGAGCAGGCCGCCGCGCTGTCGGCGGCGTGTGCGGCATTCGAAACTGCACTGCGCGGAATTTTGCGGGGGTAAGCTGTGACGTTGCGCGCCGCGCGGTGCGCAACGTGGATTCAGGGTTTTACCGGAGATGCCGATGCTGTTCCAGTCACGCTCACACGAAGACGTGCATGACCACGGGCTCGCGATCGCGGGTTGGCATCAGGTCTATCGCCAGATGACGCCGGGCCGGTTCAGGGGCACCGTCACGCAGGTGCTGTACGACGATTTCCATTTCTTCCGCGAGACGACCAACCGGCGCGTCGCGCAAACCGGCCTCGCGCCGCACGGGCGCACGTCGCTCGCGGTGCCGTTGTCGGTGCCGCTCGCCGGCACGTTCCAGGGACAGCCGGTCGACGGCTATGCGCTGCTCGCGCTGCGCGCCGGCGAGGATTTCGAATTCCATACACCGGAAGGAATGGGGCTCGTCGGGATCAGCGCGGCGTCGGACATGGTCGACGAGCTGTGCGAGGCCGAATTCGGCGCGGCCGCCGCACGCAAGCTGCGGCACGTCACGCGGCTGTCGGATGCGCAGGGCGTCGCGCTCGGCGCGCGGCTGTCGTCGCTGATCGACGACGCGCAGCGCAATCCCGGCTGCCTCGAATACGCGGCAACCCGCAAGATGTTCCGCGACGCGATGCTCGGCATGTTCCTCGATGCGCTCGACCACGGCATCGGCGTCGAGCGCCGCGACATCACGCACGCCACCTACAGCGATATCGTCAGCCGGTGCGAGAAACACTTGCGCGACCGCCCCGAGGAGCCCGTCACCGTGCTCGAACTGTGCCGCGCGCTGCGGTGCAGCCGCCGTACGCTGCAGACGAGCTTCCAGCGCGTCGCCGACGTCACGCCGGTCGGCTATCTGCGCACGATCCGGTTGAACGCGGTGCGGCGCCTGCTGCGCACGACGTCGGCGCAGCAGCTCGGCGTCGGCGAGGCCGCCGCGAGCTGGGGCTTCACGCATCTCGGCTATTTCGCGCGCGAGTATCGCGACCTGTTCGGCGAACTGCCGTCGCAAACCCTGCGTCCCGAATGACGTTGTCGCGCCGCGACGGCGCTGCGCGCTGCCGTCGCCGCGCCCGCCGCTTCACCGTTTGCTGATTTGGGATAGGGGTCCCGAATTTTCGCTGGATAAAGTCCTGCCACCCATATCGACAACCCATCGATTTGCAGTGCGAATCGATGACACCAGAGGGCGGGACATGAAGATCGGACGACGACTGGCCGCAGCCGCGGCCGCGCTGGGCTGCATGCACGCACACGCGCAGACTGCCGGCAGCGTGACGCTGTACGGCACGGTGGACACCGGCATCATCTATTCGACGAACCAGCAGTTCACGCGCGCCGACGGCAGCACGGGCGGCGGCCATGCATGGCAGATGGGCGGCGGCAACCTCGTGCCGTCCCGCTTCGGCTTTCAAGGCACCGAGCCGCTCGGCGGCGGGCTCGATGCGGTGTTTACGCTCGAGCAGCAGTTCCTGTCCGCGAACGGGCAGGCGCTGCAGGGCGGCACCGCGTTCAGCCGCCAGGCGTGGGTCGGGCTGCGTCAGGACGGGATCGGCACGCTCGGTCTCGGCCGGCAGTACGACTCGTATACGGACATGCTCGGCGCGTACGTGTCGAGCAACAACTGGGCGACGCCGTTCGGCTCGCATCTCGGCGACGTCGACAACCTGAACGCCGCCTTCAACTTCAACAACGCGGTGAAGTTCACCAGCGCCGATTTCAACGGCCTGACGTTCGGCGGCACGTTCAGCTTCGGCGGGCAGGCCGGCGACTTTTCCGCGAAGCGCGGCTATGCGGTCGCCGCGACCTACACGCGTGCGCCGGTCGCGTTCTCGGTCGGCTATCTCGACCTCCATCAGCCGCTCGACGCGGCGCTCGGCGGCGCGAACGGCTATATCGGCGATTTCGCGTGCAGCAACCCCGGCGCGATGTACTGTCTGCTGCAGGACGCCGGCTCGATGCGCGCGTTCGGCGCGGGCGGGTCGGTCACGTTCGGCGCGGCGACGGTCGCGCTGACCTACACGCATACGCGTCTGGGCGACAGCCGCTATTTCTCGACCGCCGCGCAGCCGCGCACGCAGGCGTTCACGTTCGACATCGGCGAGCTGAATGTCACGTACATGTTCACGCCGGCGCTGCAAGGCGGAGTCGCGTATATCTTCAACGCCGCGCATACGGACGGGCGCGGCACGACGCGGTTCCATCAGGTGAACGTCGGCACGAACTACAGCCTGTCGAAGCGCACCGCGCTTTATGCGGTCGCGATCGGCCAGATCGCGAGCGGCACGGGGCTCGGCACCGATCCGAACGGCAACGCGGTGAACTATGCGCAGATCCCGGTGCTCGCGAACAGCAATTCGAGCCGGCAGCTCGCGGTGATGGCGGGAATTCGTGTGAACTTTTGACGGTGAGCACGGCTTGCGGCGGCACGTCGGTCGCGTGCGGCCGTGCTGCGTTCAGGTTCGGGGCGCAGGGCCTGCCCCCGGTCGATTGATGGAAAGCGATGCTTGAAAAAAATCGTCCGTATGCTTGACTGAATGGACCCGGATCGACGCGATACGCGCGTCAGGCTGCCCGCGTTGCGGCTTGCCACAATACCTTCACGGTCTGCGTGAACAATGGCGACGCCTCAGCGACCCGACGTGTCGCCGGCGTTGCACACGTGTGCAACCCATACCTGTTCAGCTCCATACGCCGATCGAGAGAGACCACATGACCTTGCTGAGCCGCCTGCGCGCGCTGTCCGCCGCCGTTGCGCTGTCCGTTGCCGCCACGCACGCCTTCGCGGCGGATCTCGTCATCGCGGGCCGCGACGACATTTACGGCAAGGGGCTGGCCGACGCCGTCGCCGGCTTCACCAAGCTGCATCCGGGCACCGACATCGAATTGCTGAAGCTGCCGAACGCGAACCTGTACCAGAAGCTGAAGCTGTCGATGCGCGAAGGCACCGGCACGTACGACCTCGTGATGATGGACGACACGTGGGCGCCCGAATTCATCGGCAACGGCTGGCTGAAGCCGCTGCCGGCGTCGCTGGCCGATGCCGACCTCGTGCCGTCCGCGGTCGCGCTCGGCCGCAACGCGGCGGGCGCGCTGTACGCGCTGCCGATCGTCGGCAACGTCGAGATGTTCGCGTACCGGAAGGATCTGCTCGCGAAGTACAAGCTGCAACCGCCGCGCAACTGGGACGACGTGCTGAAGATCGCGCAGACCGTCGGCGGCGCGGACAAGAGCGTATCGGGCGTCGTGTTCCGCGGCACCAAGGGCAACCCGGTCGTGACCGGCTTCCTGCCGATCCTGTGGGCGTATGGCGGCGACGTATTCGACCGTGCCGGCAACGTGACGATCGATTCGCGCGGGTCGCAAGCCGCGCTGAAAACCTTCCTCGCGCTGAAGGCGTCCGCACCGAAGGACGTCGACGTGTACGGTGCGGCCGAAGTGCGCGACGCGCTGCAGCGCGGCACTGCCGCGCAGTCGATCGAAGTGTGGCCCGCATGGATTCCGGCGCTCGACGATCCGAAGCAGTCGCGCGTGGTCGGGCAGATCGCGCTGCAGCCGCCGCCCGGACAGACGGCCGGCCCGGCGCCGATGCTCGGCATCTGGCAGATGGGCATTCCGAAGGATGCGCCGCATGCGAAGCTCGCGCAGGACTTTCTCGCGTACCTGAGCTCGCGCGATACGCAAACGCGTCTCGCCGGGATCGGCATTCCGCCGACGCGCCGCAGCGTGTTCGCCGATCCGGCGCTGGTGCGCCAGTACCGCTGGTATCCCGATCAGCTGAAGGCGCTCGAGGCCGGTCGTGCGCGGCCGCGCGTGAAGGACTGGCAGCAGGTCGAGAGCATTCTCGGCGACCAGCTGCAACTCGCGCTGACCGGCCAGGCGGCCCCCGACGCCGCACTGCGCCAGGCGCAGCAGAAGATCGTGCAGGCAATGGCCGCAGCCGCCAAGTGACGGTCGGCCGTCGCGTACCGTCCGGATCCCGCGCATGAAAGCGCTCGGCCGAAGCCTGCCGTTCGTCGCGCTGCTCGGGCCCGCGCTGCTGGTGCTGGCCGCGCTCGCGCTGTATCCGGTCGCGCAGGTGCTGGTCGACTCGTTCTGCAAGGTCGACTATGCGGCCGGCCGGCGCGCGTTCATCGGGCTTGCCAACTATCGCGCGGTGCTCGGCGACGACGAGTTCGCTGCCGGCTTCGGCAACACGCTGCGCTTCACGATCGCGGCGTCGCTCGTCGAGGTCGCGCTCGGCTTCGGTCTCGCGCTGCTGTTCGTGCGCGCGTTTCCGGGGCGGCGCATCGCGCTGCCGCTCGCGATCCTGCCGATGATGCTGTCGACGCTCGTGTGCTCGGCGATCTGGCGCAACTGGCTCAACTTCGACGGCTTCCTGAACGCGCTGCTTGCCGCGGTCGGATTCGACGGCGTGCGCTGGCTGTCCGATCCGCATCTCGCGCTGTGGTCGCTCGCGCTCGTCGACGTGTGGCAGTGGACGCCGATGGCGTTCCTGATCGTGCTCGCCGGACTGCAATCGATCCCGCAGGAGCTGTACGAAGCCGCGCGCACCGACGGCGCGAGCGAATGGCAGTGCCTGCGCGACATCACGCTGCCGCTCGCGGCGCCGCAGATCGGCCTCGCGCTGCTGCTGCGCTCGATCGACACGTTCAAGCTGTTCGACAAGGTCTATGCGCTGACGGGCGGCGGCCCCGGCAACGCGACGCAGACGCTGTCGACCTACATCTACGACACGGGCTTCCGCTTCTTCAACGTCGGGCCGGCGAGCGCCGCGTCGGTGCTGATGCTCGCGGCGTCCGCGCTGCTCGTTTCGGGGTACGTATGGCAGACGGTTCGCAAGCGGCGCGCATGACGGCGCGATCGGCACGTATCGCTCCCGCGCGAACGGCCGACGTATTCGGCCGCGCGACGCCTTGGGCACTGCGCGTCGTCGCGCTCGCGCTGTTGCTGCTGCCGTGCCTGTGGATGGCCGGCGCGGCCTTCATGCCGACGCTCGAGCGCCTCGATCATCCGCTGCGGATCTGGCCGGCCGCGCCGACGCTCGAGCATTTCGCATCGGTATGGTCGAACGGCCTCGGCGCGCCGCTCGCCAATTCGCTGCTGGTCGGGTTCGGCACGACGGTGCTCGCGCTGGCGCTCGCGTTTCCGGCCGCGTATGCGCTCGTGCGGCTGCGCTTTCCGGCGCGGCTCGACCTGCTGTTCCTGATGCTCGTGCTCGCATTGAAGCTGATGCCGCCGATCACGATCGCGGTGCCGCTGTTCGCGCTCGCGAAGCGGCTGCATCTGCTCGACTCGACGCTCGGGCTGGTGCTCGCATACCAGCTCTACGCGCTGCCGATGGCGATCTGGATGCTGCTCGCGTTCGTGCGCGATGTGCCGGTGGAATACGAGGAAGCCGCTTGCATCGATGGCGCCGGGCTCGCACGGCGGCTCGTGCAGATCGTGTTGCCGCTGTGCGCGCCGGGCTTGATCGCGACCGCGATCTTCGTGTTCATCGCCGCATGGAACGAATTCCTGATCGCGCTGTTGTTCGTGTCGACGCCGAGCCGCTTCACGCTGCCGCTCGCGATTGCCGGCTACGTGACCGAGAACGGCATCGACTGGGGCGACCTGATGAGCGCGGGGCTGCTCGCGTCGCTGCCGACGCTTGCCGTGGCCGGCTACGTGCAGCGTTATCTGCTGCGCGGCTTCGCCGGCGGCCTGAAGTGACGCGGCGCGTTACGCGCAGCTGTGCCGCACCACGTGCGTGACGGGTACGATTCGCGTGCGCGATGCGCCGTCGACCGTATGGATCCGGTCGGCGAGCAGGTCGACGGCCGCGTGCGCGAGCGCGTGTGTGTCCTGGCGCAGCGTCGTGAGCCGATACGCATCGTATTCGGCGGCCGGGATATCGTCGAAGCCGATCACGCGCAGGTCGTCGGGCACGCGCAGGCCGAATGCATCGCGTGCGGCATCGATCACGCCGAGCGCGAGCAGGTCGGACGAGCAGAACACGCCGTCCGGGCGCTCGCCGGATGCGAACAATTGCCGCGCGGCATCGATCCCGCATGCGTACGTGTCGGAGCACGTATCGGTCGAACCGACGAGCGTCGCGTCGAACGCGTCGCCGCGTTGTACGGCTTGCTCGAACGCCACTGCGCGCGAGCGCGCGCTGTAGCTCGCGGTACGCGGCCCGACGAACGCGAGCCGGCGCGCGCCGGCCCGCATCAGCCGTTGCGCGGCGTGGGTGGCGCCCGCCGCGTTGTCGCTGACCACGATATCCGCGCCCGGCAGGTTCGCTTCGCGGTTGATCATCACGACCGGAATCCGGTGGTCGAGATACTGCTGCGCGACCGACAGCGGCGGCGAGGCCGACGTCATCACGAGGCCCGCGATCCGGTAGCTGAGCAGCCGCTCGAGCGACTGCCGCACCTGCTGCGGATCGTCGGCATTGGTCACGAGCGGCGTGAACGCGCGCAGGCCGAGCGCGGCCATCAGGTCCGACAGCAGGCGTGCGCGGAACGGATTCTCGAAGCCGGCCGTCACGACGCCGATCATGCTGCTGCGCTGCGTGATCATGTCGCGCGCGATCAGGTTGACCTGATAGCCGAGTGCGCGCGCGGCGACCATCACGCGTTCGCGCGTTTCCGGCGCGATGCTCGCCGTCGGCGAGAATGCGCGCGATACCGCGGAGCGCGACACGCCGGCCCGCGCCGCGACATCCGACGCCGTCACCCACGTTTTTCTTTCCTTGTCATTCATCGATACATGAATCCATCGCGACACGAAGAACCCGCGCCGCTGGCCGACTGGATGTCGGCGCTCGACGACGCGCGACTGCTGCATACGCTGACCTTACCGGGCAGCCATGACACCTGTGCGTATACCGTCGACGATCCGCTCGTGCGCACGCAGCACGCGACGCTCGCCGCACAGCTCGCGCACGGCGTGCGGCTGCTCGACATCCGCTGCCGGCATCGGAGCGATACGTTCGACATCCATCACGGCGGGATCGCGCTCGGCATGTCGTTCGACGACGTGCTCGCGGACTGCACGCGTTTTCTCGATGCGCATCCGCGCGAATGCGTCGTGATGTCGGTGAAGGACGAATGGCCGGCGCAGGCCTGCACGCGCGGTTTCGATGCGACGTTCGATGCGCATCGCGCGCGGCATCCGCGGCTGCGCTGGCATGCGGGCAGTGCGCTGCCGGCGCTCGGCGAGGTACGCGGCGCAGTGGTCCTGCTGCGTCGCTTCCGCAGCAGCCGGCCGCTCGGCATCGACCTGACCGCATGGCCGGACAACGCGACGTTCACGATCGACCATCCCGATGCGGCGTTCGTGATCCAGGATGAATACCGGGTGCCGGTCGCGGGTTCGATTCATTACAAGTGGCGGGTGATCGATGCGCTGCTGACCGGCATGCCGTCGCCGGACAGCGGGCGCTGGGCGATCAATTTCTGCAGCGGGACGGGGATGGGTGCGAATCCGTCGGTGGTTGCGCGCGGCGATGGCCGCGTGCAGGGGATTCACACACGGCTCGCGCAGCGGTTGCGTGAAGCGCGTGGGCCTTGCGGCGCGATGCTGCTCGATTTCTGCGACGACGATGATTGGGCGTTGGTGCGGACGCTGGTGGATTGCAATCGGCATGTGCCGGTGCCGGTACCGGATGGCAGGCGCAGGCCGGTCGGGTGTTAGAGCGGTTCGTGCCGATCGTTTCGCGGGCGAGTCCGCCTTGTTCGTCACACTTCATGGCGAATCAGCGGGCCGCAAGCGTACGGGAATCCGAACGATACGCAGGCGTGGTGCGGAAGAGCGGCGTTATCGAGCGATTGCGCTTCCGCGGCAGATGTTCGCATCGCGCCCTGCGGTGTAACGGTTGCAACCCGCGCACGTTTGAGCGGATGGGCGACTGGCCAAGCGGAGAGCGGACAGCGCGTAGCAGGCCAGCCCGATCGTCGCGTGCGTCCTGATTTCCCCGTCACGTGCCCATGATCGTCGCGGTGGCCTGCCAGGTCGGTGTGGCGTATGCGAAGTTTGTTGGCCGGTATGCGGAATATGACAGCGTCGACGCGGCGACCGTGGAAATGGAGTAACGCGATCGGAACATCGTGAGCGAACGAGGCGCATGAGTATCCGGTTGACGTGCCGACGTGCGCCGAAAAAACGGGCAATTTGAAGAAATGGCGCGACGAGGCGCCATTTTTTTATGCGGAAATCGCGTGCAAAAAGAACCGCGCCTGCCGGCGCCGGAGGTCGACTCAGCGCGTCGCGATCGCCACCGCCGCACCGGCCATCGCGGTCGCGCTCGTGCGGTTCGCGATCCGCTTCGCACGTGCGGACGTGAGGAACGCGCGCGCACGCGAAGCGAGCAGCGACCAGAAGCAGTCGGCAAGGATCAGGATCGCCAGCATCGTACCGACGAGCTCGGCCCACGCGACGACACCGACATGCGTCAGATCGACAATGGTCGGCAGCAGCGCGAGATAGAACAGCATGATCTTCGGATTGCCGAGCGTCACCAGCGTGCCGGCGACGAACATCCGCCACGGCGACTGGCCGCGCGGCAGCTCGCCGGCTTTCGTGTCGGTCGGCGCGGTCCACATCTTCCATGCGAGGAACAGCAAATACGCGACGCCGAGCAGCTTCAGCACGAGCAGGCCCGTCTCGAACGTGCGCGCGAACGCGGACAGCCCGGCGACGGCCAGCGTGAGCCACAGCGCTTCGCCGATCCACATCGCCGCGAGGAACGGCAGCACGTCTCGCACGCCGTTCGTCAGCACGCGCGCGACGAGCGCGGCGACGCTCGGTCCGGGCGTGCCGGCGGTGACGAGCAGGGCGATGGCGAACACGGCGAGCGCGGACAGCGTCATGGCGAACCTCGTGGGCAGGGCATTCGAAAGGTGTGAAGTTTCGATTATAGTGACGGCCGTTCCTGCCTGCCTACTACTCGTCGCGATGACAGTACCGATCCGGATTCGCCCCGCCACGCGGGAAGACGCGGCCGCGATGGCCGCCGTGGAAGTCGCCGCCGCCCAACGCTTTCGCGGCATCGGCATGAACGACATCGCCGACGGCGAGCCGACCGAGGCGGCCGACGTGCTCGCGCGCATCGACGCCGGCCGCGCGTATGTCGCGACCGCCGAAGCGGATACGTGCGTGGGCTTCGCGTTCTACCGGCTGCTCGACGCACACCGGCTTTACCTGGAAGAACTGGATGTCGCGCCGTCGCATGCGGGGCAGCGGATCGGCGCGCGCCTGATCGAGCGGATCATGACGCGCGCCGCGCGAGACGGCATCGCACAGGTCGTGCTGTCGACGTTCCGCGATGCGCCGTGGAACGCGCCGTACTACGCGCGCCTCGGCTTTCGCATCGTCGACGACGCGTCGCTCGACGACACGCTGCGCGCGATCCGCGCGCACCACATCGCACGCGGTCTCGACGAAACGCGGCGCGTGTTCATGCGCGCGGACGTGCGCGCATGAACGTGGCATCGGCTGTCAGGCCGCGTCGCTGAGCGCCGGGTAGTCGGTGTAACCCGTTTCGCCCTCCGCGTAGAACGTCTCCGGCACCGGCTTGTTCAGCGGCGCGCCGAGTTCGAGGCGGCGCGGCAGGTCCGGGTTCGCGATGAACAGCTTGCCCCACGCGATTGCATCGGCGTTGCCGTTCGCGAGCGTCTGCTGCGCGGATTCGAGCGTGAACTGCTCGTTCGCGATCAGCGGGCCGCCGAACGCTTCCTTCAGACGCGGGCTCAACTGGTCGCCCGAATACGCTTCGCGCGTGAAGATGAACGCGATCTTGCGGCGGCCGAGTTCGCGCGCGACATGGCCGAACGTCGCGGCGGGGTCGGAATCGCCCATCGTGTGCGCGTCGCCGCGCGGCGCGAGGTGCACGCCGACCCGGCCCGCGCCCCATACGTCGATCGCCGCGTCGACCACTTCGAGCAGCAGGCGCGCGCGGTTCTCGATCGGGCCGCCGTATGCGTCGGTGCGATGGTTGGTGCTGTCCTGCAGGAACTGGTCGAGCAGATAGCCGTTCGCGCCGTGGATCTCGACGCCGTCGAAACCGGCCTTCTTCGCGTTTTCCGCGCCGTGGCGGTACGCGGCGACGATGCCCGGGATCTCGTCGAGTTCGAGCGCGCGCGGCGTCACGTAGGGGCGCTGCGGCCGCACGAGGCTCACGTGGCCGCCTGCGGCGATCGCGCTCGGCGCGACCGGCAGGTCGCCGTTCAGGAATATCGGATCGGAAATCCGGCCGACGTGCCACAGCTGCAGCACGATGCGGCCGCCGGCCGCGTGCACGGCCTGCGTCACGCGCTTCCAGCCTTCGACCTGCTCGTCGGACCAGATGCCGGGCGTGTCCGCGTAGCCGACGCCTTGCGGGGTCACCGACGTCGCTTCGCTGATGATCAGGCCGGCCGATGCGCGTTCGGCGTAATAACGGGCCATCAGGTCGTTCGGCACGCGCGCTTCACCTGCGCGGGCACGGGTGAGCGGCGCCATCACGACGCGGTTCGGCAGCGTCAGGTCGCCGAGGGTAACGGGGTCGAACAGGGTAGGCATGGAGATAACCTCTTCACGAAAGGCGGGATGGCCGTCGCGTCGTGTGCGGCGGGCGGCCCGCATGGCCTGGGTCAGAGTTCCCGGCGCAGTGCGTCGAGAAATGCGTCGATGACGGCCTCGTTGCGCCGGAAGAACGCCCACTGGCCGATCCGCGTCGACGTGACGAGCCCCGCGCGCTGCAGCGTCGCGAGGTGCGCGGAGACGGTCGACTGCGACAGCCCGCAGCGCGCATCGATCTGCCCGGCGCAGACGCCGTGGTCGTACGGCAGCGTCTGCTCCGGGAAATGCGCGCCCGGCGTTTTCAGCCAGACGAGGATTTCCCGGCGCACGGGGTTCGAGAGCGCTTTCAGGATCGCGTCGATGTCGAGTTCGGTCGGCATGGAAAGACGTGGTGTTCGGTCGGAAAAACGGTGCAAACGGGTATCGTCGATGGGCGAATCATATATCGTAAAAAGACGATATATGGGATGGCACTGTCGCGAGTGGGGTTGATTGTCGCCGGGATCGGGAGCGCACCGCTGCCGGGTTGGGGCGCGATCACGCGCGCGCGAAGCGGCCGAGTTTTCGTCAAATCACGCGTGTCCGTACTGCGCGAACAGCCACCGGCGCATCGCGTCGAGCGCTTCCGAATGCGCATTGGCCTGCGGAAAGACGACGTAAAACCCGAGCGACATCGGAAACGAAAAGTCGAATACGCGTCGCAACCGGCCTTCCGCGATGTCGCGTTCGACGAGCGGCTCGCTGGTCAGCGCGATGCCCTGACCGGCCACCGCGGCATCGATCGCGAGCAGCGACTGGCTGAACCGAGGTCCCTTCGTCGGATCCGCGCGACCTTTTCCGCCGAGCTTCTCGATGAATTCGGGCCACAGGTCGTGCGCGTCGTGCAGCAGCACGTGCCTCGACAAGTCCGCGGGCTTGCGGATCGGCGAGCCGCCGTCGAGCAGTGTCGGGCTGGCGACGGCGAAGATGTCGAGCGGAAACAGCAATTGAGCAACGAGGCCAGGCGGAAACGGCGGTTTGCTCAACCGGATCGCGATGTCGACGCCGTCGGCGCGAAACGTGGCAAGCCGTTCGTCGGCGATCACGCGCACCTCGATGTCCGGATGCAGCCGGCTGAAGTCCGACAGGCGCGGGATCAGCCACTTCGACGCGAACGACGGCGTCGTGCTGACCGCCAGCACGGTAGGGCGCTGGCCGAGCGCATCCGTCGCATCCGAGATGATCTGCAGTGCGCGCTGGACCGACGAGAAATACTCGAGCCCTTCGCGCGTCAGCGCGAGCCCCCTCGGCAGCCGCCGGAACAACTGGACTTCGACGACGTCCTCGAGATGCCTGACCTGCTGCGCGACGGCCCCCTGCGTTACACGGAGTTCGTCGGCGGCCAGCCGGAAATTCAGGTGCCGCGCGGCGGCTTCGAACGCGCGAAGCGCATTGAGCGGCGGGAACCGGCGGGTTTGCGACAGAGCCTTCATGCAGTAGAAATTCTACAGGGTGAGTGGAGAAATCATCGTTCGACAAGCCGATTATAGAGTCCTACAGTGGCGCTTTGGCTCGACGATCATGGCGCTGAGCCGACCTATCCGGGAGAACGGCATGACTGTAGAGAAAGTGGCTTTGGTGACGGCGGCGGGCAAGGGTATGGGCGCGGCGATCGCGCGGGATCTCGCACACAACGGTTATCGCGTCGCGCTGATGTCGCCGTCGGGCAGTGCGGTCGAGCTCGCGAACGAGCTGGGCGGGTTCGGCGTCGCGGGGTCGGTCACCGAGGATGCCGACATCGCGCGCTTCGTGAACGAGACGCTCGCGAAGTACGGTCGCATCGATGCGGTCGTCAACAACACCGGGCATCCGCCGAAGGGCGACCTGCTTTCCATCGAGGACGACAAGTGGCACGAAGGGCTCGACCTGATCGTGCTCAACGTCGTTCGCGTGCTGCGCCGCGTGACGCCGGTGTTCCTGAAGCAGGGCGGCGGCGCGGTGGTCAACATTTCGAGTTTCGCGGCCGACGCGCCCGAGCAGCCGATGCCGGTGTCGTCGGCGCTGCGTGCCGCGCTCAGCGCGTTCACGCGCCTGTACGCGGAGCGCTATGCGAAGGACAACATCCGCATCAATTCGGTGCTGCCCGGTTTCATCGACAGCTGGCCGGAGACGCCCGAGATCGTCGCCCGCATTCCGGTCGGCCGCTTCGGCAAGACGCAGGAAATCGCGCAGACCGTGACGTTCCTGCTGTCCGAAGGCGCCGGCTACATCACCGGACAGAACATTCGCGTCGACGGCGGCATCGTGCGCGCGCTGTAAGCGAGCATGGAATCGCGACACTGAGCGCGGAGCCGGGCCGGCTGCGGTCGTCGGATCAGTTGTGCCGCTCGCCGATCCGGTTCTCCTCGGGGCTCCAGACGCTCAGTCCCTCCGTCGGATCCAGCGGCAGTTCCCACGGCCGCGCGGCGATCGCCTGCATCGTCGCGTCGAAGCCGGCCTGGCGGCGCGCCGCGATCCCGTCGGGCGTGAAATCGATGTCCTTCCACTGGTCGTCGCCGTCGAGCCGTGGCGCCGCGAGCTTGATCACATGCATCGTCGTCTGGCAGCCCCACGCGGCGAGCGCCTGCACGTCGGCCGACGTGCGCTCCGACTCCGGCAGCCGCATCACCAGTTCCTTGATGACATGGCGCAGCCGGTGAATCTGTTGCTGCCGCGCGATGTTGCTGTCCGTGCGGCTCGCGTACTGGATGTCCTTCTGCCGCTCCGACACCTGCCAGATGCTCTGCGGCTCGGGCCCGACCGGATTCCACATCTGTACCGAGAAGATGATCGAGCTGCGGCGCGGCGCGTCGTCGAGCACGACCTCGACCGGCGTGTTCGAAAAAATCCCGCCGTCCCAGTACGGCGCGCCGTCGATCCGCACGGCCGGGAATGCGGGCGGCAGCGCGCCCGAGCTCATCACGTGATCGATGCCGAGCGGCCGGTCGCGCGAATCGAAATAGCGCATCGTGCCGGTGCACGCATTGACGGCGCCGACCGTCAGCCGCGGGCGGCCCGCGTTCAGCAGGTCGAGGTCGATCAGCGGCGCGAGCGTGTCGCGCAGCGGCTCGACCACGTAATACGACGCGTGCTCGACGCCGACGCGCGCGAGCGGCCCGAGCCATGCGGCCGGATTCGGCCGGAAGAAACCCGGGATGCCGGCGCCGATGACCGCGAGTTCGGCGCCGATCTTGTCCCAGCTCGTCGGGAAGCCCGGCAGGTTCATCGCAGCGTGTTCGGTCACGTGGCGCCAGAATTCCGCCATCCGCTGCGCGCGGCGGCCGGGTGCGTTGCCGGCGATCAGCGCGGCGTTGATCGCGCCGATCGACGTACCGATGACCCAGTCGGGCTGGATGCCCGACGACTCCATCGCCTCGAATACGCCGAGCTGGTACGCACCCAGTGCGCCGCCGCCCTGAAGCACGAGCACGACTTGCCCGGGCAGTTTCGGATGTGCGGGTTGACTTGCCGTCATCGCTTTCCTCACGGTCGGTGACGGCCGGCGGGTTCCGGCCGGTTGCAACCAGTGTAGGCGATCGGCGCACCGCGGTGCCGGATCGTCGTGCGCCGTGCGGCGCGCCGCGTCATTCCACCGTGATGGTTTCCTTCATGTACGGATGGATTCCGCAGAACACCTTGTACACGCCCGGCTTGTCGAAGCGGAACGAGTAGCTTTCGTCCTGGTCGAGCGCTTTCGAATGGAAGACGCCCGCGTCGTTGACGACCGTATGCGGTTCCGCGTCGAGGTTCTTCCAGGTCACGGTCGTGCCCGCCTTGATCGTCGTCGACATCGGCGAAAACATGAAATTGCGGATCGTCACCAGCGGGCCGGCCGGCGTCTGCGCGAACGCGACGGGCGGCGTGCCGGCGGCCGCCGCGCACAGGATCAGCGCGGCCGTGCGCATCGAGGGCTTGAGGAAGGTCATGTCGGTCTCCTTGCGAATCGGGATCAGGCGATCGTCGTGTCGTGCAGCGACGCGGCCACCGGATGGCCGGCGAAGTCGACGGTCGTCACGCCCAACATCGCGGGCAGGCGGTCGCGCGGCACCGTGAGCGGCACCGGTCCCGGCCCGTTGCCGGCGGTCGGCTGCGGGAATGCGGTGGAGCGCGCGGTGTGGAACGTCACGTTGCCCTCGACCTTCGACACGATCTGATGGATGTGCCCGTTCAGCACCGTGACCGAGCCGAAGCGGCGCAGCAGCGCCATCGTCTGCGGCGCGTCGCCGGTGCCCCAGCCCCACGGCTCGTAGATCGTCCACATCGGCATGTGCGAGAACACGACGATCGGCGTGCTCGACGACTGGCCCTTCAGATCCTGCGCGAGCCACGCGAGTTGTTCGTCGCCGAAGCTGCCGAGCCCGTTCGGCTTGAAATGCATCACGTTGACGAGCGCGACGAAGTGCACGCCCGCATGATCGAAGCTGTAGTAGCCGCGGTTGTCCGATGCCTTGCCGAACCGGCTGAAGTATTCGGCGCCCGAACCGTCGGTCACGTCGTGTTCGCCGGGCACCGTGTGCAGCTCCGGCACGCGCAGGCCCGACAGCAATTGCGACGCGTGGTCGAACTCGTCGGCCTTGGACAGGTGCGTGATGTCGCCGGTATGGATCGCGAGCGCGGGCATCGCCGGCATCGCGTTGACGAGATCGATGGTCTGCCGCAGCGTGGCCGCGACGTCGGGATTCGCGTCCTTGTTGAAGCCGATGTGCGTGTCGCTGATTTGCACGAACAGCGGCCGCCCCGCATTCGCGGGGAGTGCGGCGCCGCTTTGCGCGAGCGCGAGATCGAACGGCGTCAGGATGCCGCCCGACAGCGTAAACAGCGTGCCGAGGCCGCCGAACGCCATGCATTGCAGGGCTTTGCGGCGCGACGGCCGCGCGGGATTCGATGAAGACATGTGAGCCTCGCATTCGTGTGACGGAACCGGACGGCCGGTTCGTCCTGGAATAAGCCGGCGCCTTCGCATGCGATACCGGTGCGGCGGCGGTTTTATTCCCGCGCGTTACGACGCTGTACACGGCTCTTGCGGTCCGGCGGCGGCGACGGTCGATCGCCGGTGGATGACCTGTCAATGTCCTGTAAGTGACACGACACATTTGCGTCATGCCGGCCGGATAGCCTGCGACACCGAATCATCTGTCCGGAGCCCCTCGTGCCGAATCTCGCGGCAACGGAAACCCGAAGTGCGGCCCGTCGGCGCGCGCACACCATCGGCCTCGCGCTGTCTTTTCCGACAGCCGGCGCTCGCCCATTGGGCTCGCGGGCACCTGTTTCGGGCCACGTCCGCTGACGCGCGCATCGGCCGCGCGGCACGCGGCCGATCCCATCGATTTTCAATTCGACCAAGACGCTACCGATGGACCTCAGTTTCTTCGACCCGAACCGTACCGCCAACGCGTCCGCGTGGCGCGTGCTTCCCAACCGCTGGGACGCGGTCGCGTTTCCGCTGATCATCGGCATGCTCGCGATGGCGATCGTCGGCTTTCATGAAACGATGGCGCCGATCGGTGTGCTGCAGACGCAGAAGATCTCGCTCGATCCATCGAACCTGCCCGAATACGCGTTGCGCACCACGCTGCGGATGCTCGCCGCGATGGTCGCGTCGCTCGCGTTCACGCTCGTGTACGGCACGCTCGCGGCGAAAAGCCGCCGCGCGGGCATGGTGCTGATTCCGATCCTCGACATCCTGCAGTCGGTGCCGGTGCTCGGCTATATCTCGTTCACCGTCACGTTCTTCCTTGCGTTGTTTCCGGGGCGCGTGCTCGGCGCGGAACTGGCCGCGATTTTCGCGATCTTCACGAGCCAGGCATGGAACATGACGTTCAGTTTCTACCAGTCGCTGCGCACGGTGCCGCGCGACCTGAGCGAAGTGTCGCGCGGCTTTCACCTGACGACGTGGCAGCGCTTCTGGAAGCTCGAGGTGCCGTTCTCGATGCCGGGGCTGATCTGGAACATGATGATGTCGATGTCGGGCGGCTGGTTCTTCGTCGTCGCGTCGGAGGCGATCACCGTCGGCAACCAGACGATCACGCTGCCGGGGATCGGCGCGTATCTCGCGCAGGCGATCGCCGACAAGAACCTCGGCGCGGTGGGCTGGGTGATCGTCGCGATGTCGGTCGTGATTCTTGCGTACGACCAGTGCCTGTTCCGCCCGCTCGTCGCGTGGGCCGACAAGTTCCGGATGGAGAACACCGCATCGGGCGATGCGCCGCAGTCCTGGCTGCTCGACATGATGCGCCGCACGCACCTGATTCATCAGTTGCTGGTGCCGGCTGGCTGGCTGCTGTCGCAGGCCGCGCGCATTCCGCTGCGCGTGCCGTCGTTCGGCGGCATCGGCGCGCGCGGCGCAGCGAGCGGTCGCGCGTCGCGCATCGGCGATATCGTGTGGGGCGCGTTCGTGATCGCGCTGACCGCGTACGTCGCGTGGCGCGTCGTCAGCTTCGTGTCGACCGGCGTGACGATGGGCGAGGTCGGTCACGTGCTTGTACTCGGGCTGATCACGCTGGTGCGCGTGCTGGTGCTGATCGCGATTGCGTCGGCGGTCTGGGTGCCGCTCGGCGTGCTGATCGGGCTGCGTCCGGCGCTGGCCGAGAAGATCCAGCCGCTCGCGCAGTTTCTCGCCGCGTTTCCGGCCAACCTGCTGTTTCCGGTGTTCGTGATCGTGATCGTCCGCTTCCATCTGAACGCGGACATCTGGCTGTCGCCGCTGATCGTGCTGGGCACGCAGTGGTACATCCTGTTCAACGTGATCGCCGGCGCGATGTCCTATCCGAACGACTACAAGGAAGCGACGAAGAATTTCCGCATTCGCGGCTGGCAGTGGTGGCGGCAGGCGATCCTGCCCGGCATCTTCCCGTATTACGTGACCGGCGCGATCACCGCGTCGGGCGGCGCGTGGAACGCGAGCATCGTGTCCGAGTTCGTGCAGTGGGGCGACACGAAGGTCGTCGCGCACGGCCTCGGGTCGTACATCGCGCAGACCACCGCGGCCGGCGACTTCCCGAAGATCATCCTGGGCATCGCGGTGATGTCGCTGTTCGTTACGTTGTTCAACCGCCTGCTGTGGCGTCCGATGTACGCCTATGCGGAATCCCGGCTCCGTCTCGATTGAGAGTTAGCGCGATGCAAAATTCGACCGTAATCAACGTTCCCGTCCAGACCTCCGAGCCGCTTCAACCCCTTCAGCCGCCGCGTCTCGGCGAAGAGATCCTGCGTGTCGAGCACGTGAACCGCGGCTTCAACAAGACGCAGGGCGAGCTGCTCGTGCTCGACGATGCGAACCTGTCGCTGCGCGAAGGCGAGATCGTCGGGCTGCTCGGCCGTTCGGGGTCGGGCAAATCGACGCTGCTGCGCATCATCGCCGGGCTGATCGAGCCGACCGGCGGCGAAGTGACGTACCTCGGCAAGCCGCTGCGCGGCCCGGCCGAAGGTGTCGCGATGGTGTTCCAGACTTTCGCGCTGTTCCCGTGGCTGACCGTGCTGCAGAACGTGGAAGCCGGGCTCGAAGCGCTCGGCGTCGGCGCGCGCGAGCGGCGCGAGCGCGCACTTGCCGCGATCGACCTGATCGGTCTCGACGGCTTCGAGAACGCGTATCCGCGCGAGCTGTCGGGCGGGATGCGGCAGCGCGTGGGCTTTGCGCGCGCGCTCGTCGTCGATCCGACGATCCTGCTGATGGACGAGCCGTTCTCCGCGCTCGACGTGCTGACGGCCGAGACGCTGCGTACCGACCTGCTCGATCTGTGGACGCAAGGCCGGATGCCGATCAAGTCGGTGCTGATCGTCACGCACAACATCGAGGAAGCGGTGTTCATGTGCGACCGGATTCTCGTGCTGTCGTCGAACCCGGGCCGCGTGATCGCCGAGATCAAGGTGCCGTTCAAGCATCCGCGCAATCGACTGGATCCGGATTTCCGCAAGCTCGTGGACGACATCTACGCGAAGATGACCGCGCGCCAGATCGGCGAGACGACCAGGAAGGGCCTGGAGCTCGGCAGCTGGATGCCGCGCGTGTCGACCAACCTGATGGCCGGCCTGATCGAGACGCTCGCGATGGCGCCGTACCACGGCCGCGCGGACATGCCGGAAATCGCGCGTACGCTGCATCTGGAAGTGGACGAGTTGTTTCCGATCGCCGAAGTGCTGCAGTACCTCGGCTTTGCCGACGTGCGCGAAGGCGACGTGTTCCTGACGCCGCCTGCGCGCGTGTTCGCCGAATTCGGTACGCAAGAACGCAAGCTGATGTTCGCGGACCACCTGCTGAAGCACGTGCCGCTCGCCGCGCGGATCAGAAGGGTGCTGAACGAGCGCCCGGGCCATCGCGCGCCGCGCGTGCGCTTCGAGCAGGAGCTGGAGGATTTCCTGTCGGACGAGGCGGCGGAGGAAACGCTCGACGCGGTGATCGACTGGGGGCGTTACGGCGAAGTGTTTTCGTATAACGACAAGACGGAAGTGTTCAGTCTCGAGGATGTCGAGAGTTGAGAACCGTCGATGGGTGAGGGCAGCCCCGGCTTTGATCTGAACCGGCGCCGGACATCGGTGTCAGGAACGGTTGCTTCGTACGACGCGCCTGAGCGAATCCGCTCAGGCGCATGCATCCGCGCAGTTGCTACCGAACGACCCAATTGAGACGCTCGAGCGTCGACGGCGCGTGTACACACGAAGTCAAGGCACGCGTGTCCTGTCCGATGGTCCGACTGCTACATCCAGTTCTCTCGTTCTACTTCCGAAATCTCTGTTGTGGACGCACAACACGATGAATACCACATCGTGTCAACGCAATTGCGGCTTGCTGATGCGTACAGGATTTGTCGAAATGTCAATCCTGGGTTGATTTATCTCGATTCTTTCATGCGCAGCGCCGTCTCTCCGAGACGGCGATATGTGCTTTATAAGCAGCAGCGTTTGACCAAAGTAATTGCACATCGAATTTGAGATATTTGTATCAAGAATCAATGGGTAACATTCATGTCGCGCGGCGATGTGGTTTAATGAAAATGTAATTTTTTCAGAAAGAATGAAATGGAAATGCATTCGAGTCTAATTTTTTGAAAATGTCTCAAACTGTCAAATGACACGGGGCGAAGACGCGGATGAAAAGGGAAAAAGTCGCGTGAATAGCGAATGAGTGGCCCTGTAACGACGGTGCGCCGCTCAAGTGCAGCACACGTGTTTGCGATTCCTGATACTGTGGGCCGAAATATTTTGTAAAATATGCGGCGAGAGACCAATCAATACGCCGCTAACAAGTGAAGAATCGCGAACTTCGGCAGCGTTGATTTCGGCGTTGGCGAGCGTTTCCGCGCTGGCACAAGGCATTCCGCCGCCCGAAATCACGCCCGGCCCGCAAATCCAGCGTTTGCAGCAGCAGCAACTTGAAGCCGCCAAGGAGCTGAATCCTCGTCCGAATGTACTGACGCCGACAGGCGAAAAGCCATCGGCGGCCGATATCACGAGCCTGCCGCGCGACACGCCGTGCTTTTCGATCAATGATATTGCGTTGGAAGACAACGCATTTGGCTGGCTTGCAACCCTGTTGCAGCCGGTCGTGGGGCAGTGCGTCGGCAAGACCGCGCTCAAGCAGATTCAAGACGTCGCCAACAATGCATTGATCGAGCGCGGTTACGTGACGTCGCGCGTGCTCGTGCCGACGCAATCGTTGCAATCGGGAGCGCTGACGTTACGCGTGGTCCCCGGGCGTATCAGCGACGTTCGAGCCGATAAACCGACTATCGGCTGGATGCGCGCCGCACTTCCGACTTCGCGTGGGGCGCTGCTGAATCAGCGTGACATCGATCAGGGGCTGGAGAACCTGCGTCGCTTGCAATCGCAGTCCGACGCGACCTTCGACGTCGCACCCGGCGTGAATCCCGGCGACTCGGAACTTATTCTGCATCCCGGGACCGGCAAGCGCTGGCACGCCGTCATCGGCGCGGACAACGCGGGTATGGACACCACTGGCAAATATCAATTGTTCGGCTCGTTCACGTTCGATTCGCCGCTGCACCTCTATGATCAGTTGCAGATTGCCGCCACGACGAACGCGAATATCGGCACGTCCGACAAGGGCAACCAGTCCGTTTCCGCGAACTACAGCGTACCGGTCGGATATGCGTTGCTGACGGTTGGCGCCAGCCGCTCGCGCTACAAGCAGACGGTGGCCGGCTTCGAAGCGCCAATCGAATAGCGGAAAGGTCTCCGGTGGTCACGGGCTCGAACTGGCAGCGAATGCAGTTTCCAATGCGCAAGGTCAGATTGGTATCCGCGATTACCGTGTTCGCGTTGACGTTCGCACCAACGATATTGGTATCGCCACCGCTGATGATCGTCGCGGTATTGCTCGCCTTGATGTGCGTATTGTTCTGCGTGGCCGCATCCGAATTCGCATCGCCGTGCGCACGCGACATCGACGCCGAGACACCGAATCCACCCGTACCATACGACACGCCCACGCTCGCACTCTTCGACTCGTTCGTGCTGCGCGTGCTATCGGTGTCCGTGCTGTTGACTGTTATGGGCCGAGCTTTGCAGACACGCCTGCGCCGCCCGCCGCGCCCAGCGCGCCTGCCGACGTGCTCCGGTTTTATGCTAGCGCGCGTCGTGAAAATCGGACATCACGGATTGTTCATCAATTCATTAATGCCTTGATCTATCAACGATTTGAATTCTTGTAGATTCACGCGCCACGCCCGAGAATTCTCTGGTCCATATAGTTCAATAAAGTAGTCACACCCTGGCTCCTTCGATATTTCTGCGAGCTGCTTGGCTTCAAACCATATTTCATAAACCAAATTATCTCGATCCACGACACTTGCCACCTGCCCAGTCAAAGCACTCATTTCTGCGGCTCCAAGAAACCAATAAATTTACCATCGACAGAGTAACGTACCCCTCGACCATCAGTTGCCGTCGAGCGTGCTTCCATCATGGTTTGGTGGGGCGGCTGGTGGCGCGGCTCAAGAGAAAATGGGAACCGCCGTGCAGAACAAGCTTAATAATGAGGTTGCAAAGAAATGAAGCTAAAGACAAGCTTTGAATTGTTTCGTTGGGCACATTACTTTCTGATCTGGTTTGTAGGAATGGGGCTTTGCATCACGATTATCGAACTTGCTGCTGGCCCCGCGTTGCAGTGGCTGTTCTACGATCTTCCATATCAATTACCGACATGGAACCGTGCGGGCCGAATGGCAGTGTTTGTAGTGCTGTTTGGTTTGTTCGCGGGCACGGTGACGTGGTTCGCGGAAAAAAGGAGATCAGGACGATAGTATGAAAAACAGATCTCGGCGGTTGAGCGTCTTCATGCCGCCGGTATCGTGGAATGCGGATGGGTCGTTCCCAAGTAGGGCGCTCAGCCGGTCGGCTAGCAGCGTGGACTTGCCTCGGCAGCCAGCAAACGGTGCAGGTTCCGGAGGTCTATCCGGGCTGGCGACGGCGGCTTCGACATCGCCGTGAAGGGCAATACGGACCTGAAGGGTGCGTATATCGCGAGCACGGCGGCGCCGGAGAAGAATCAGCTGACGACGGGCACGCTGTCGTTCTCGGATATTCAAAACAGTTCGAACTACAACGCGAGCAGCTTTGGGGTCAGTGCGGGCGGCGGTGTCGGCAATGGCGGGAACAACTATGCGACGCATGGTTCGGCGAGCACGGGTGGCAAGAATACGGGCGGCGCTTTGCCGCTGTACGTGAGCGAAAGCGATAGCAGCAGTGCGACCACGAAAGCGCCATCAGTGCGGGCAACATCACGACCACGGACGAGGCGAACCAGAAGCAGGACGTGGCGACGCTCAATCGCGACACGTCGGGCCTGAACGGCACAGTCAGCAAGACGCCGGATCTGCAACAGGTGTTGAGCAATCAGTCGGATCTCATCAACGCCGCCCAAGCAGCGTCGGAAGCGATTGCGAAGCAGATTGGTACCTATGCGGACAAGAAGCAGCGAGAGGCCTTGGCGGCGGCAAACGAGACCGATCCGAAGCTTCAGGCGCAATATTTGCAGCACGCTAAGGCTTGAGCAGTTCGGCAATGGTGCGATGACGGCCGAAGCCATCAATGCCGCGACGTTGGCGCTCAAGAAGGCGCTGATTGAGCGTGCGCTTGGTGGCGAGATGAACCACCATCTGGGCTACCCGGCCGGTGCAGCCAAGCCAGCCAACGCCACGACTCAGCGCAATGGCAAAGGTGCCAAGACGGTTCTGACCGAAGACGGCCCGACGCGTATCGAGGTGCCGCATGATCGCGACGGCAGCTTTGAACCCATCCTGATTCCCAAGCACGAACGTCGCTTCAAGGGCTTCGACGACAAGATTTTCGCCCTGTATGCCCGCGGCATGACCGTGCGCGAGATCCAGGGCTTCCTGCTGGAGCAATACGGCACCGAGGTTTCGCCGGACTTCATCAGCTCCGTGACCGACGAGGTGATGGCTGAGGTCACGGCCTGGCAGGCCCGGCCGCTTGAACCGATGTACCCGGTCGTGTTCTTCGATGCGCTGCGGGTCAAGATTCGCGAAGATGCCGTCGTGCGCGACAAGGCGGTCTATCTGGCGCTGGGCGTCCTGCCCGACGGCACCCGTGACATCCTTGGCTTGTGGATCGAGAACACTGAGGGCGCCAAGTTCTGGATGAAGGTGTTCAACGACCTCAAGACGCGTGGCGTCCACGACATCCTGATCGCGGTGACCGATGGCGTCAAAGGCATGCTCGGAGCCCTGGCTGCCATGTTTCCGACGACCACGCTGCAAACCTGCATCGTTCACCTGATCCGAAACAGCCTTGATTACGCCAGTTGGAAAGACCGCCGAGGATTGGCTGCCGCGATCAAACCGATCTACACAGCCATCAGTGCGGAAGCGGCGCGGGCCGAACTCGATGCATTTGCAGACGGACCGTGGGGCCAGAAATTACCGACCGTCAGTGCCGCATGGCGTAACGCCTGGGATCGCGTGATTCCGCTCTTTGCGTTTCCGCCGGGCGTGCGCAAAGTGATCTACACGACGAACGCGATTGAAAACATCAACTCGCAATTGCGCAAGATCATCAAGACCCGAGGCCACTTCCCGACCGACGAGGCCGCAACGAAACTCATCTGGCTGGCCCTGTGCAACATCACCGCGGATTGGGAACGGGCCGCTCACGATGGGAAGACGGCCATGAATCAATTCGTTATCCTTTACGCAGACCGCTTCGTTCGGCCTTCCGTATGATTCTCAACCCGCCTTGAGCAGGGAAATTCTGACACCCCCGGCCGCGCAAGATGTAGCAGTGTCAAATCCCGGGAAATCCGATCAACATCCGAGCCCCAACCAAGCCATCACTCCGGCAAATCCCACTGACTCGCATCCAGCTCGATCCCCCCGGTACTCAGCCGCTCGATCTTCTCCATCCTCTGCCGCGCGAGCTCAGGCAGCCGGTTCGTCACACCGATCACGAGCGCCTCGGCGAGCGCGAGCGCCGGCACGTTCGTCTGCAGCATCGCGAACGGCCGCCCCTGGATCCGCAGCACGATCTCGGCGAACGCGCTGATCGGCGAGCGCCATTCGTCGGTGATCAGCAGCACGCGCACGCCGAGCCGGTGCGCGGCCTGCGCGAACCGGATGCTGTCCTTCTGGTAGCGGCGAAAATCGAAAATGACGAGCACGTCGCCGGGGCCCATGTCCGCCAGCGACACCGACGCGACATTCACGTTCGGCTCGACGTACTGCACGTGCGGGCGCGCATATGCGAGCGTGAACGAAAACAGCGACGCGAGCGGCGCGGTATAGCGGCCGCCGCCGCAGAACACGCGGATATCCGGCTCGGCCAGCAACGCGACCGCGTCGTCGAACGCCGCCGCGTCGAGCCCGTCGATCGTCGTGGCGAGCGCTTGCGAGACCCGCTGGAAGATCGCCGCATGGCTGTCGCGCATCCCGGATTCGGAGTGGAACGCATCCATCCGCGCGAGCGGCGAATTCATCGCGGTGTCGATCTCGTCGTGCAGCGCCTGCTGGAACGACGAGTAGTTCGGAAAGCCGATCCGCACGACGAAGCGAAACACGGTCGGGTCGCTGACTTCGGCTTGCTTCGCGAAGCTCGCGATCGGCCCGAGCCCGAGGCTCGGATAGCGATCCAGCAGCGCATGTGCGACCTTCTGTTCCGACGGCGTGAAGCTATCCATCTGCGATAGCAGCAACGCCCTGATACTTGTCCCCATCGGGCACTCCGGCTTTCTCTCGGTTGAACGACAAACGGCAGACGTGCGTCTGCCGGCGACTCCATGCATGTTAGCCCATCGAAGCGCCACGAAACGCACGCGGTCCCGGATTAGAGGGACGCATCGCGCCGCACGTCCATCCTTCATATATGTAATAAAACAAACATTCAATGCTGCGTTCGGACGTCGGATTTTGCACGCAAATTCAGTGATAACCCTAGGTTTTGACGGAAAAATGCCGATGATATGATCGCGGCCTCGCCGGAATGTATGGTTCATTACATACCGGATCCACAGCGCGGGCCAGCCTCCGGGCGGGTCGCGCATCCCGGCATGGCCGGTCATTCGTCTGGAGGATTCCGTCATGAGACGGCTCGTAGTAGTCACCCTGTTGTCGGCCATCAGCGCGTGCGCGTTCGCGGCTTCGGAACCCGCAGTGGAAGCGAAGAACGGCATGGTCGTGTCGTCGCAGCATTTCGCGTCGCAGATCGGCGTCGACATCCTGAAGGCGGGCGGCAACGCGGTGGACGCCGCCGTGGCGGTCGGCTACGCGCAAGCGGTGACCAATCCGTGCTGCGGCAACATCGGCGGCGGCGGCTTCATGACCGTGCACCTGGCCGACGGCCGCGACCGCTTCATCAACTTCCGCGAGACGGCACCGGCCGCGGCATCGGCGAACATGTATCTCGATGCGAAAGGCGACGTGATTCCCGGTGACAGCCTGTACGGTTATCGCGCGGTCGGCGTGCCGGGCACGGTCGCCGGCCTCGACCTCGCGCAGCGCAAGTACGGCAAGCTGACGCGCCGGCAGGTGATGGAGCCGGCGATCCGGCTCGCGCGCGACGGCTTCGTGCTGACGCGCGGCGACACGGACATCCTCGACACGACGATCGAGCGCTTCAAGAAGGATCCGGAAGCCGCGCGCATCTTCCTGCGCCCGGACGGCACGCCGCTGCAGCCGGGCGACCGCCTGGTGCAAAAGGACCTGGCGCGCACGCTCGAGCGCATCGCGGAGCAGGGCCCCGACGCGTTCTATCACGGCGAAATCCCGAAGATCGTCGAAGCGGCGTCGAAGCGCGGCGGCGGGCTGATCACGGCGGCCGATTTCGCGTCGTATCGCGCGCAGGACGTCGCGCCGCTGACCTGCACGTATCGCGGCTACGAGTTCGTGTCGGCGCCGCCGCCGAGCTCGGGCGGCGTGACGATGTGCGAGACGCTGAACGTGCTCGAAGGCTATGACCTGCGCAAGATGGGCTACCAGTCCGCGTCGGTGGTCCATTACATGACCGAGGCGATGCGCCACGCGTACGAAGACCGCAACACGCTGCTCGGCGACCCGAACTTCATCGTCAACCCGGTCGCGAAGCTGACGAGCAAGCAATATGCGGCCGAGATCCGCAAGCAGATCAGCGGCGACACGGCGACGGCATCGGTCGACGTGCAGCCGGGCGTCGGCGTGCACGAAAAGCCGGAGACGACGCACTATTCGATCGTCGACCGCGACGGCAACGCGGTGTCGACGACCTACACGGTCAACGGCCGCTTCGGCGCCGTGGTGATCGCACCGGGCACGGGCTTCTTCCTGAACGACGAGATGGACGACTTCACCGTGAAGGTCGGCGCGCAGAACCTGTTCGGTCTCGTGCAGGGCACGCGCAACTCGATCGCGCCGGGCAAGCGTCCGCTGTCGTCGATGGCGCCGACGATCGTGAAGAAGGACGGCAAGGTCTTCATGGTGGTCGGCTCGCCGGGCGGCTCGCGGATCATCACGATCACGCTGCAGACGGTGCTGAACGTGATCGACTACGGGATGACGCCGCAGGACGCGGTCGGCGCGCCGCGCGTCCATCATCAATGGCTGCCGGACGAGGTCTATTACGAAACCCGCGGCCTGTCGCCGGACACGCTCGCGATCCTGCGCAACATGGGCTACAAGATGGTCGAGCAGACGCCGTGGGGCGCCGCGGAACTGATCCTGGTCGGCCTGCCCGGCACCGAGGCGGTGAGCCATCAGAGCTCGGGCAACGATTCGTCGGTGTCCGGCAACGTGCGGGTCGGCTACATCTACGGCGTCAACGATCCGCGCCGTCCGGCCGGTTCGGCGATCGGGTACTGACCGGATCGCAGCCGCACCGCGCTGAAGGGCCGCGACCGGCGTTCGTCATCGCGCGAACGCCGCGACGGCGACAGCGCGTCCGTTCGCGGACTTCCTCAGTCGCGAGCGAGGCGGGCGCCCGGCATGCCGGGCGCAACGGCCTCGCGACGCGCGCGCCGTGGCACGGCATCGGTGCGCGCACGACTCGTTCAATTTCTCCACCGTGCGTCGAGCTCCGTTATGAACAAACGAATGTCTGCGGCAGTCTGGATCCTGCTGGCGATGGCGGCCGGCATCTTCATCGGCTACATGATCTACACGCAGTTTCCGGACAAGCAGTCGGCGACCGAGATCGCCGGCTACATCTCCCTCGTGTCCGACGTGTTCCTGCGGCTGATCAAGATGGTGATCGGGCCGCTCGTGTTCTCCACGCTGGTCGTCGGCATCGCGCACATGGGCGACGCATCGTCGGTCGGGCGCGTATTCGTGAAGGCGTTCGGCTGGTTCGTCACCGCGTCGCTGATCTCGCTGCTGCTCGGGCTGCTGATGGCGAACCTGCTGCACCCCGGCGAGAACCTCGGGCTGCCGCTGCCGGACATCGGCGCGTCCGCGCATCTCGCGACGTCGAAGTTCACGCTGAAGGATTTCGTCAGCCACATGGTGCCGAAGTCGATCGCCGAGGCGATGGCGAACAACGAGATCCTGCAGATCGTCGTGTTCTCGATGTTCTTCGGCGTCGCGCTGTCGGCGCTCGGCGAACGCGGCAAGATCCTCGTCGCCGCGATCGATCAGCTCGCGCACGTGATGCTGAAGATCACCGGCTACGTGATGAAGCTCGCGCCGCTCGCGGTGCTCGCGGCGATGGCATCGACCGTCGCGATCAACGGGCTGTCGATCCTGCTGAAGTTCGCGGTGTTCATGGGCGACTTCTACGTGAGCCTGTTCCTGCTGTGGAGCACGCTCGTGATCGCGGGTCTGCTGTTCCTCGGCCGTCGCGTGTTCAGGCTGCTGGTGCTGATCAAGGAAGCGTTCATGCTGTCGTTCGCGACCGCGAGCTCGGAAGCCGCGTATCCGAAGATCCTCGACGCACTCGACCGGTTCGGCGTGCGGCGCAAGATCTCGAGCTTCGTGATGCCGATGGGCTACTCGTTCAACCTCGACGGCTCGATGATGTACTGCACGTTCGCGTCGCTGTTCATCGCGCAGGCGTACAACATCCACCTGTCGCTCGGCACGCAGATCACGATGCTGCTGGTGCTGATGCTCACGTCGAAGGGGATGGCCGGCGTGCCGCGCGCATCGCTCGTCGTGATCGCGGCGACGCTGCACCAGTTCGACATTCCGGAAGCGGGGCTGCTGCTGATTCTCGGCGTCGACACGTTCCTCGACATGGGCCGCTCGGCCACCAACGCGGTCGGCAATTCGATCGCCAGCGCGGTCGTCGCGAAGTGGGAAGGCGAGCTGATGTCGGAGTCCGAGGCGCGCGCGCATGCCGCACATCTCGACGCCGAACTGGAACGGCAGAACAGCGATCCGGCGTATGGCGCCGGCGGGGCGACGTCCGCTTAAGCCGCGTCCGCGTCGTCGATGCACGCCGCCAGCACCATCGCGGCG
Organism: Burkholderia sp. SR8; assembly: GCF_052851275.1. Lineage (NCBI taxonomy): Bacteria > Pseudomonadati > Pseudomonadota > Betaproteobacteria > Burkholderiales > Burkholderiaceae > Burkholderia > Burkholderia sp. SR8. The sequence continues at coordinate 71,392 of NZ_JAULUC010000010.1, read as the reverse complement.
GCATTGCCCGGCGCCGAGCCGAGCAGTTGCGGCGCGTAGACGCTGTCGCCGGGCGCGATCGGCCGCCCCGACAGCGCGCAGACGCCGCGCTTGCGCGTCGTGAACAGCCGCCACTTCTGGTAGCCGTAGTGGCCGGTGCACGCATCGCACCACGAAATCATCACGGTGTCGGCCGTCGGCCGCTCGAGCACGCTGATCGTCGGCTGGCTCGTGGCGTCCCACGACGGCAGGCGATCGCGCGTGATGCTGCGCCGTCGCGGCGCCGTGCACGAAACGGACGGCATGTCGAAGCTGCCGATTGCGGCGACGGTCCTGAGCCAGGCCACTGCGCTGTTGCTCATCTCTGCTTTCCTCGAAACGTTACGCGATGCCGCGACGCGCGGCATCACGACAGGCGGATGCGCGGCCGCACGCAGCCGTTGATCCGTTCGGCGATCCACAGCAGCGTCGCCCTGGAAAATCCGTGCAGCGCCTGCTGGTGGCGCCGGTACAGCATCAGGTGGCTGAGCTGCGCGAAGCGGCCCTGGATGAAGCCGCCGCGAAAGAACCCGAATTGCCCGAGCGTGCCGAACGCGTCGTAGTCGCTGATCGACACGAGCGCACCGAAGTCGTGGAACGCGAACGGCGGCAGCGGCGTGCCGTCGAGCCATGCGGGCAGATGCTTCGCGAGATGTTCGGCCTGCTGCGTCGCGACCTGCGCGGTGGGCGGCAGCGGCCGTTCGTGGCCGTCCGGCTGCAGGCTCGCGCAATCGCCGATCGCGAACACGTGCTCGTGCGCCGTGGCCTGCAACGTCGGGCGGACCCGGATCTGGTTCGCACGATTCGTGTCGAGCCCGCCCAGCGCCTGCATGAAATCGGGCGCCTTCACGCCGGCGGCCCACACCATCAGGTCCGCTTCCGCAAACGAGCCGTCGCCATGGTGGAAACCGTTCGCATCGGCGGCCGTCACGCGCGTCGACGTCAGCACGCGAAAGCCGATCTGTTCGAGCCTTCGCTGCGCCGATGCGGAAATCCTCGGCGGAAACGCGGCGAGGATGCGCGGGCCGCTTTCGAGCAACGTCAGCTGCAGCCGCTCGCGCACCGTTTCATCGCCATACGCCTGCGCGACTTCCAGCAGCCGGCTCAGTTCCGCTGCCAGCTCCACGCCGGTCGCGCCCGCGCCGACGATCGCGACGCGAAACGGCTCGTCGCGCGCGACGCTGCGGAACACGCGCATCCGCAGCGCTTCGTTGAAGGTTTCGGCCTGCTGCTGGCTGTCGATGAAGTAGCAATGCTCGCGCACGCCCGGCACGCCGAAGTCGTTCGCCTGGCTGCCGAGCGCGAGGATCAGCACGTCGTATTCGAGTTCGCGCGCGTCGAGCACGAGCTCGCCGTCCTGCGAGCGGATCTCGCCGAGCTGCACGCGGCGGCGCGCGCGATCGAGCCCCGTCAGTTCGCCGGGCTGATACGTGTAGCCGTGAGCGCGCGCATGCGCAAGGAAGATCACCTGCTGTTGCTGCACGTCGCGCGTGCCGGCCGCGATCGTGTGCAGCATCGGCTTCCATACGTGGGTCGGGCTGCGGTCGACGACGGTCACCTGCGCGCGCCCGGTGCGGCCGACGCGCTCGCCGAGGCGGGTCGCGAGCTGCAGTCCGGCGATGCCGCCGCCGACGATCACGATGCGGGTAGGGGTTGTCATGAATAAATCATCACGTGATGAATAATGTATGATCCTAGCGCCTCCCGGCTTCGCATGTCAACGGAGCGGGGCAGGCCGTCCGGTTTCGGCGATGCGAAACCGGGCCTGGACAACGGGCATTCGAATCAATCAACGGGAGCAGGAAAACGTGGCTGAAGTCACTGAGCGCGCGCCATCGAAGCGGCGTACGCGCGGGCGGCCGCTGGCGGAAGCGTCCGTCGGCCCGGACGTGATATTGCGGGCCGCGCGCCGCACGTTCGCGAAGCGCGGCTACGATGCGACGAGCGTGCGCGAAGTCGCGCGCGAACTGGGTATCGACGCGGCGCTGATCGCCCATCATTTCGGCACGAAGGAAACGTTGTGGCTGGCCGTCGTCGGGCAGATCGTCGACCTCGCCGAGCCGCTGTTCGACGCGTTGCGCGCGCTGCGCACGTCGTCATTGCTGCATCGCGAGCGCGTGCGGCGCGCGATCGAGCTGTGCGTCGATCACGAATTCGAGGAGCCGGACATCGGCATGTTCTTCTCGACCGCCGCGACCGAGGAGGGCGCGCGGCTCGATTGCCTGCAGCAGCGGATCGTTCGCCCGTATCACGACGCGATGCTGCCGCTGCTCGCGGACGCCGTCGACGCCGGCGAAATCCGCGCGGTCGATCCGAACGTGCTGTTCTTCATGATCGCGAGCGCGGTCGGCACGACGGTGTCGTACAGCCATCTGATGGTGGAATTCACGTCGCTGCCGAAGCGGCCGGATGCGTTCCGGCAGGCCGTGCTCGACGTCGCGCTCAGCATCCTGAACGTCTGAGGGTCGCGCGCGGTGCGGGCTATCGCGACGCCGCCACGAGCCCGAGTGCGCCGACTGCGTGTCGCGCAGCCTCGCGCAACGCATCGACGAGCGGCGACGGTGTTCGATAGGCGATCGCCAGGTCGTACGCGAGCGGGCTGCCCGCGCCCGTCAGTTCGCGGAACGTGATCCCTTGCGGCTGCATCGGCACGAATAGCCGCGGCATCAGCGCGACGCCGATGCCGCCCGCGACGAGCCCGGCCGTCGTCTGCATCTGGCGCGGCTGCTGGACGACGCGCGGGGCGAATCCGGCCTGCGCACACGCCGTGACGATCCGCGCGTACATGCCCGGCCCGTGATGCGCGGCGAACAATACCCACGGATCGTCGGTCAGCTCGGCCAGCGCGATGCGGCGGCGCCGTGCGAGCCGGTGACCGTCGGGCAACGCTGCGACCATCCGGTCGCGCAGCAGCGGTTCGACGTGCACGTCGCCGGCATCGGCCACCGGCAGCACGACGAGGCCGACGTCCGTGCGGTCCTGCCGCAGCGCGACTATCTGCTCGGCGGTCGTTCCTTCTTCCAGCTGGAAACCGACGTCCGGATGCCGTTCCTGGAACGCGCGGAGGATCAGCGGCAGCAGCGCATTGACCGTGCTGTCGACGAACCGCAGCCGCAGCGTGCCGCCCAGCCCGGCGCCCGCGCGCCGCGCGACGGCCACCGCGCGCTCGGCCTGCTCGATGGCGCGCCGCGCTTCGAGCAGGAACGCGTCGCCGGCCGGCGTCAGCGTCGAGCCGCGGTTGTGGCGGTCGAACAGCGCGACGCCCAGTTCTTCCTCGAGCTTGCGGATGGCCGCGCTGAGCGGCGGCTGCGCCATGTGCAGGCGCTCGGCCGCGCGCCGGAAGCTCAGCGTTTCGGCGACGGCAATGAATTGCCGGAACTGGCGCAGATCGATCATTGCGATACCTTCGATGTATCGGAGGGTCATCCAGTTCGTATTTTACCTATCGCCGCGCATTGTCCAGACTGCCAATGTCATCAATCGTCAACACCGGGACAGGAGGGCACTTCATGACACGCAGCGAACGGCAACGCACGGCAATCGTCACGGGCGGATCGAGCGGAATCGGCTTCGCGATCGCGAGCCGGCTGGTGGAGGACGGCTACCGCGTCGCGATCGTCGGACGCGACCGCGAAAGGCTGGATGCGGCCGTCGCGCGCCTTGGCGATGCAGCGATCGGACAGGCGGCGGACCTGAGCGTGCGCGGCGACGCGACGGCGGCCGTCGCCGCGATCGTCGCACGATGGCCGCGCATCGACGTGCTGGTCAACAACGCCGGGCTGACACGGCGCGTCGCCGCGGATAGCGACGCCGGCGACGCCGAAACGGAATGGGATGCCGTGTTCGATGCGAATCTGAAAAGCACGTTCGTCACGACGCTGGCCGTGTTGCCGCACCTGGCCGAGCGCGCCGCACGGGTCGTCAACATCGGGTCGATCGCCGCGCGCGCCGGTAGTCTGCTGCCCGGCGGCCTCGCGTACGCGGCCGCGAAAGCGGCCGTCGAAGGATTCACCGTCGCGCTCGCACGCGAACTCGGGCCGCGCGGCGTCACGGTCAATACGGTGGCGCCCGGCTATATCGCCGACACGCGCTTCTTCGGCGATGCAGGTGTCGCACCGGCCATCGCGGCGACGATCCGCGCGCAGACGCCGCTCGGTCGCGCCGGCCATCCGGACGACGTTGCCGACGCCGTGGCATGGCTCGCGGGGCCGCGCGCCGGGTTCGTCACCGGCGCGACGATCGCGGTGAACGGCGGCTGGCGGGTCGGTTGACCGAACGGGGCGATGCGGTGGCGAGTGCGCATCAGTCGAGATCCGGCGGCGTATCGCCGAGCCAGCGCCGCGCGCCGGGCCCGTTGCGGCCCGCGCGGTCCTCGGGATTGGTGAGTTTGCAGCGCTTCAGCGACAGACAGCCGCAGCCGATGCATTCGTCGAGGTTGATGTAGAGCCGCTGCAGCTCCTCGATCCGGTTCGCGACGCGCTGTTTCCAGCCGCGCGACAGCCGCTGCCAGTCCTTGTTGGTCGGCGCGGTGTCCTCCGGCAGGCTCACGAGCTGCTCGGCGATCTCGTCGAGCGAATAGCCGATCTTCTGCGCGAACACGATGAATGCGATCAGCCGCAGCACCGCACGCGAATAGTGGCGATGGCTCGAGCCGTTGCGGTGCGACTTGATGAGGCCGCGCATCTCGTAGAAGCGCAGCGTCGACGCGGGCACGCCGCTGCGCGCGGCCACTTCGCGGATCGACATCAGCGGCCATTGCGGGATTTCGTCGATACCCATGACGCCCTCCGGGAAAGCTTGACTTGAAGTTAACTTCAACTTTTATGCTACGCGGCAGTTTAACCCGTCGCGAGGCATCATGCTCTCCTTATCCCTACGCAGGGCGTCGCCTGTCGGCGCGGCCTGCGCACTGCTGCTGGCGTTGTCGGGCTGTCACGACGGCAAAGGCGAAACGTCGGCCCCTCCTGTTCCCGAAGTCGGCGTAACGACCGTCGCGCCGCGCACCATCCGCCTCGCGGACGAATTCAACGGACGCGTCGAAGCGGTCGATGCGGTCGAGTTGCGGCCGCGCGTGAGCGGCTATCTGCAGCGCGTCGCGTACAAGGAGGGGGACCTCGTCGCGCAGGGCACGGTGCTGTTCGAGATCGATCCGCGCCCGTACCGGATCGCGCTCGACCGCGCGAACGCGCAGCAGCAGCGGGCGCGCGCGGCCGCGAGCCTCGCGAACGTGCAGCTCAAGCGCGTACAGACGCTGATCGATGCGCACGCAACTTCACAGGAGGAACTCGACAACGCGCGCGCGACCGCCGCGCAGGCGCGCGCCGACCTGCAGGCGGCCGACGCGGCCGTCGCCGACGCGAAGCTCAATCTCGGCTTCACCGAAGTGCGCGCGCCGATCGCTGGCCGCGTCGGCCGTGCGATCGCGACCGCCGGCAACCTCGCGCGTGCGGACGATACGCTGCTGACGACCGTCGTGTCGCAGGATCCGGTCTACGTGTACTTCGACTGCGACGAGCAGAGCTACCTGCGCTACAACGCACGGCGCGCCGATCCGAAGCATCGCGCGATCGGTGCCGATCCGGTGCGCGTGGGGCTCGCGAACGAGACGGGCTTTCCGCACGCGGGTACCGTCGATTTCCTCGACAACCGGCTCGATCCGCAAACCGGCACGATCCGTGCGCGCGTGCGGCTGTCGAATGCGGACCATACGTTCACGCCGGGGCTCTATGCACGCGTGCAGCTCGTCAGCGGCCGCGACCAGGACGCGCTGCTCGTCGACGACAAGGCCGTGCTTACCGACCAGGACCGCAAGTACGTGTACGTGATCGGCGCCGGCGACAAGGCGCTGCGCCGCGACGTGACGATCGGCCGCGTGCTGGACGGCGAGCGGATCGTCGAGAAGGGCCTTCAGCCGGGCGACCGGGTCGTCGTCGACGGCGTGCAGCGGATCTACTATCCGGGTGCGCAGGTGAAGCCGAACGCGCTGCCCGCGCGCGCGGCTGCCGACCGCGGTACCGGCACAGGCACGGGCACCGCGCCGGCCAGCGGCACGCAGGCGGTTGCCGATGCCGGCGCGCCGGCCGCGCAGTAACGGGAGGCCAGCCATGGATTTCTCCCGATTCTTCATCGACCGGCCGATCTTCGCGGTCGTGCTGTCGATCGTCATCTTCGCAATCGGCCTGATCTCGATTCCGATGCTGCCCGCCGGCGAATATCCGGAAGTCGTGCCGCCGAGCGTCGTCGTGCGCGCGACGTATCCGGGCGCGAACCCGAAGGAAATTGCCGAATCGGTCGCCGAACCGCTGGAAGAAGCGATCAACGGCGTCGAAGGCATCATGTACATGAAGTCGGTCGCCGGTTCGGACGGCAGCCTGCAGGTCGTCGTCACGTTCCTGCAGGGCGTCGATCCCGACACGGCCGCCGTGCGCGTGCAGAACCGCGTGAGCCAGGCGCTGTCGCGTCTGCCCGACGAGGTGCGCCAGTACGGCGTGACCACGCAGAAGCAGTCGCCGACGCCGCTGATGTACGTGAGCCTCTATTCGCCGGACAACAGCCGCGATTCGCTGTACCTGCGCAACTACCTGACGCTGAACGTGAAGGACGAGCTGTCGCGTCTGACCGGGATCGGCGACGTCGGCGTGTACGGCTCCGGCGACTATGCGATGCGGCTCTGGCTCGACCCGAACCGGCTCGCGTCGCGCGGGCTGACCGCGAGCGACGTGATCGCCGCGGTGCGCGAGCAGAACGTGCAGGTGTCGGCCGGCCAGCTGGGCGCGGAGCCGACACCGAAGAAGAACGATTTCCTCGTGTCGATCAACGTGCGCGGCCGGCTGCGCACGGTGCAGGAATTCGGCGACATCGTGCTGCGCAACGGCGACGACGGCCAGGTCGTGAAGCTGTCCGACGTCGCGCGTATCGAGCTCGGCGCGGGCGACTACACGCTGCGCTCGTACTTCAACGACAAGCATTCGGCCGTGGTCGGCATCTTCCTGTCGCCGGGTGCGAACGCGCTCGACGTCGCGAAGGCCGTCTACGCGAAGCTCGACGAACTGTCGAAGCGCTTCCCGCCCGGCGTCGCGTATCGCCCGGTGTGGGACCCGACCGTGTTCGTGCGCGAATCGATCCGCGCGGTGCAGCACACGCTGATCGAGGCCGTCGTGCTGGTCGTGCTCGTCGTGATCCTGTTCCTGCAGACCTGGCGCGCGTCGATCATTCCGCTCGTCGCGGTGCCCGTGTCGGTGGTCGGCACGTTCGCGTGGCTCTACCTGCTCGGCTACTCGATCAACACGCTGACGCTGTTCGGGCTCGTGCTCGCGATCGGCATCGTCGTCGACGATGCGATCGTGGTCGTCGAGAACGTCGAGCGCAACATCGCGCAGGGCCTGAACCCGCGCGACGCCGCGCACCAGGCGATGCGCGAGGTGTCGGGGCCGATCGTCGCGATCGCGCTCGTGCTGTGCGCGGTGTTCGTGCCGATGGCGTTCATGTCGGGCGTCACCGGCCAGTTCTACAGGCAGTTCGCGGTGACGATCGCGATCTCGACGGTGATCTCCGCGATCAACTCGCTGACGCTGTCGCCCGCGCTCGCCGCGAAGCTGCTGCGTCCGCACGGTGCGCCGAAGGACGCGCTCACGCGCGTGCTCGACCGCGCATTCGGCTGGCTGTTCCATCCGTTCAACCGCTTCTTCGAGCGCAGCGCCGATCGCTATCACGGCGTCGTCGCACGCACGCTGAAGCGGCGCGGTGCGGTGTTTGCCGTCTATGCGGCGCTGCTCGCGGCAACCGCGCTGCTGTTCAACGCGGTGCCGGGCGGCTTCATTCCCGTGCAGGACAAACTGTACCTGTTCGCCGGCGCGAAGCTGCCTGAGGGCGCGTCGCTCGCGCGCACCAGCGCGGTGACCGAGCAGATGACCAAGATCGCGCTCGGCACCGACGGCGTCGAGATGGTGCCGGCATTCGCGGGGCTCAACGCACTGCAGGGCGTGAACACGCCGAACATCACGAATTCGTACGTGATCCTGAAGCCGTTCGATCAGCGTCACCGCAGCGCTGCGCAGATCAACGCGGACCTGAACGCGCGCTTCGCGGCAATCGGCGGCGGCATCACCTATGCGCTGATGCCGCCGCCGATCCAGGGCCTCGGCAACGGCTCCGGCTACTCGCTGTATCTCGAGGATCGCGGCGGGCTCGGCTACGGCGCGCTCCAGCATGCGCTGGTCGCATTCCAGGCGGCGGTCGCGAAGACGCCCGGGATGAGCTATCCGGTCAGCTCGTACCAGTCGAACATCCCGCAGCTGGAGGTGAAGGTCGACCGGCTGAAGGCGAAGGCGCAGGGCGTCGCTTTGACCGACCTGTTCAATACGCTGCAGGTCTATCTCGGCTCGATGTACGTGAACGACTTCAACGCATTCGGCCGCGTGTACCGCGTGATGGCGCAGGCCGACGCCGGACATCGGCAGACGGCCGACGACATCGCGAACCTGCGCACGCGCAACGCGAAGGGCGAGATGGTGCCGATCGGCTCGATGGTGACGGTCGCGCCCGCGTACGGGCCGGATCCGGTCGTCCGCTACAACGGCTATCCGGCCGCGGACCTGATCGGCGACGCGGATCCGAAGGCGATGTCGTCGTCGCAGGCGATCGCGAAGCTGCAGCAGATCGCGAAGGACGTGCTGCCGCCCGGCATCACGCTCGAATGGACCGACCTCAGCTACCAGCAGGTCACGCAGAGCAACGCGGCGATCGTCGTGTTCCCGCTCGCGGTGATGCTTGTGTTCCTGGTGCTCGCGTCGCTGTACGAGAGCTGGACGCTGCCGCTCGCGGTGATCCTGATCGTGCCGGTGTGCATGTGCGCGGCGCTGTTCGGCGTGTGGCTATCCGGCGGCGACAACAACGTGTTCGTGCAGGTCGGTCTCGTCGTGCTGATGGGGCTTGCGTGCAAGAACGCGATCCTGATCGTCGAGTTCGCGCGCGAGCTCGAAATCCAGGGCAAGGGCGTGATCGAGGCGGCGCTCGAAGCATGCAGGCTGCGGCTGCGCCCGATCGTGATGACGTCGGTCGCGTTCATCGCGGGCTCGGTGCCGCTCCTGATCGGCGGCGGCGCGGGCAGCGAAGTGCGCGCGGCCACCGGCGTCACCGTGTTCGCGGGGATGCTGGGCGTCACGTTGTTCGGGCTGTTCCTCACGCCGGTGTTCTATGTGGCGATCCGCAAGCTCGCGGGCGGCACGCCGGCCATCTGGGGCGAACAGCACGGCACCCTCGAAGGAGAAAACCGATGAGCGCCGCTTTCCGTCTTTCCGCGCTCGCGCTGTCGGTGACGCTCGCCGCGTGCGCGGTCGGCCCCGATTACAAACGGCCCGACATGGCCGCCGCCGCGCGCTTCGCGCGCAATGCGCATCCGGCCACGCAGGACGCTGCGCCGCGCGATGCGACCGCCGCTGCCGATGCCGCGTTCTGGCGCGGCTTCGGCGATCCGGTGCTCACGCAGTTGATCGATGCGGCGCTCGCGGCGAACCAGGACCTGCAGGTGGCAGTGTCGCGCTACGACGCGTCGAACGCGCTGCTGTCGCAAGCGACGTTCGACCGCTACCCGACGCTCACCGCGAGCGGCCGGATCGGCCACCAGCTGGCGAGCAAGGACCAGGCGTTCGGCGCGCCGCGCAGCCAGCGCGACACGCTGGTTTCGAGCGTCGGAATCAACGCCGCGTGGGAACTGGACCTGTTCGGCCGCGTGCGCCGCTCGATCGAGTCGCAGCGTGCGGAAACCGCGGCCAGCGCGGCCGACGTGCGCGCCGTGCGTGTCGCGATCGCGGGCGAGGTCGCGAGTACCTACGTCGATCTGCGCGGGTCGCAGGAGCGGCTGCGAATCGCACGCGAGAACGCCGACAACCAGCAGCAGACGCTCGCGCTGATCAATGCGCGCGTCGGCGCGGGACGCGGCTCGGAGCTCGACGCGGCGCGTGCCCGTGCGCAGTACGAATCGACGACGTCGCGGATCGCCGTGTACGAAGCGGCGATCGGCGTCGACGAGCACCGGCTCGCGGTGCTGACGGGGCAGACGCCGGACGTACTGATCGGTCGCTTCGACATGCCGAACGGCGCGCCCGTGCCGCTGCCGGCGCTTGCAGCGAACGTCGATCCGGGCACGCCGGGCGACCTGCTGCGCCGGCGCCCGGATATCGCGGCGGCCGAAGCGCGGCTGCATGCGGCGACCGCGCGGGTCGGCGTTGCGACGGCCGACCTGTTTCCGCGCTTCACGCTGTCGGGGCTGCTCGGCAGCGCGACGAACAGCTACGGGTTCTTCCGCGCGGGCAGCGACACGAACCTGATCGCGCTCGGCATCGACTGGTCGTTCCTCGACGTCGGCCGCGTGCGGGCGCGGATCGCCGCGAGCGACGCGGAAGCGGCCGGCCAGCTCGCGCAATACCGGCAGACCGTGCTCGGCGCGCTGGAGGAGACCGAGAACGCGCTGCTGCGCGTCGCGCGTACGCGCGACGAGACCGCGCATCTGGTGCGCGCGGCGGACGACAGCGCACGCGCGGCGCAGCTCGCGCAGACGCGCTTCTCGGCCGGTGCGATCGACTACTACGAAGTGCTCGACGCGCAGCGGACGCTGCTGCAGGCGCAGGATGCCGCGGCCGACGGGCGGACGCGCAGCGCGGCGTCGACGGTCACGCTGTACAAGGCGCTCGCGGGCGGCTGGCCGGCGCGCGCGGCGCGGCAAGCGTCCGGTCCGGTCGCGCAATCGGGGCGGTAGCGTGCGAGGCCGCACGGCGGGCGCGGTGTTGCGTCCGCCGCCGTCCGCGCGCCGTGCGGCCGCCGCGCCAAGCGGCCGATTCCCCGCCCGCAAACATTGTTCTCCTTCGTCGTAAACGTCTCGAATGCGTGATATTTGCGCCGCCCGATCCGGTTTAGAGTGGCCGCGAATCAATGACGATGTGTCGTATGGCCGCAGTCGCGGGCCGTACCGGCGCACCAGAGGAGCTGGAGACAAATGGGTGAAGGCAGAATTACGCAAGTCGAATCGTTCGGTTTCGAGCGCATTCCCGACGCATCGCGCTATGCGCGTCCGATCGATCTGTTCCGGCTGCTGTTCGGCGGCTGCAATACGTTTTCCACGTCGGTGCTCGGCAGCTTTCCCGTGCTGGTCGGGCTGTCGTTCAAGGCGGGCGTCGCGGCGATCGTGCTCGGCGTGCTCGCCGGCACCTGCATTCTCGCGCCGATGAGCCTGTTCGGCCCGCGCAACGGCACGAGCGATCCCGTATCGTCCGGCGCGCACTTCGGCATTCACGGCCGGATCGTCGGCTCGTTCCTCGCGCTGCTCACGTCGATCGCGTTCTTCTCGCTCGCGGTGTGGAGTTCCGGCGATGCGCTCGTCGGCGGCGCGCACGACATGGCCGGTGTGCCGGTCAACGGTTTCACGCTGGGCGCCGCGTACATGGTGTTCGCGGTGCTCGTGCTGATCGTCTGCATCTACGGCTTCCGCTTCATGCTGTGGGTCAACAAGATTGCCGTGTGGGCCGCGAGTCTGCTGTTCGTCGCCGGCTTGTTCGCGTTCGCCGGGATGTTCGACATGAACTACGCGGGCACGCTGAACCAGGGCAGTGCGGGCTTCTGGGCCGCGTTCGTCGGTGCGGTGCTGGTCGCGTTGAGCAACCCCGTGTCGTTCGCGTCGACGCTCGGCGACTGGGCCCGCTACATTCCGCAGCAGATGCCGAAGCGCCGCGTGATGGGCGCCGTGTTCGCCGCGCAGGTCGCGACGTTCGTGCCGTTCTTCTTCGGCCTCGCGACCGCGACGATCATCGCGTCGAAGGCGCCCGCGTTCATTGCATCGAACGATTACGTCGGCGGGCTGCTGGCGGTGTCGCCGCGCTGGTTCCTGCTGCCGATGTGCCTGATCGCGATCATCGGCGGGATGTCGACCGGCACGACCGCGCTGTACGGCACAGGCCTCGACGTGTCGAGCATGTTCCCGCGCTTCCTGAACCGCGTGCGCGCGACGCTGCTGATCGGCACGATCGCGATCGCGTTCATCTTCGTCGGCCGTTTCTGGTTCAACCTCGTCGAAAGCGTCGCGACGTTCTCGACGCTGATCGACACGTTCAGCTGCCCGTGGATGGCGATCATGGTGATCGGCTACGTGACGCGCCGCGGCTTCTATCTCGCGGACGACCTGCAGGTGTTCAACCGCGGGCTGCGCGGCGGCCACTACTGGTTCACGCACGGCTGGAACCTGCGCGCGATGGGGGCATGGCTGCCGGCGGCATTCCTGGGGCTCTCGTTCGTGAACCTGCCCGGGCAGTTCGTCGGGCCGCTCGGCAATCTCGCCGGCGGGCTCGATCTCAGCGTGCCGGTGTCGCTGGTGGTCGGCGGCGTGCTGTATGTCGTGCTGCTGACCGCGTATCCGGAAGCGGAAGGCGTGTACGGTCCGCGCGGACGCTTGCTCGTGCGCGGCGGCAAGCAGGCGGCGCGCACGGTCGGCGCGCCGGCGATCCAGCCAAAGGGATACTGAACGCCGCATTGCATTGGCATTCATGATGCCGCCGAGCGGAAGCCGCCGGCGGCATCGTCGTTTCCGGAGGTGCGACGGCTTGCGAGCATGCGCGGCTTGCCGCGATCTCACGGTGCGGCCCGGTGAACAACTGAATGCGCCGGCGCGGCAAGCGCGCGTGTGCCCGCCGCGATACCGATCAGTGAAACGTGCTGCCCGCGAGCATCCCGCCGTCGACGATGAATTCCGAACCGGTGCAGTACGCGGATTCGTCGGATGCGAGGAACAGCACGAGGCTCGCGACTTCGTCGGGTTTGCCGATCCGCGCGATCGGCAATCCGCGATAGATCGACGACGGATCGAAATCCGCGTATTCCGGCGGGCGCGCCATCACGGTATCGATGCCGCCCGGATGGACCGAGTTCACGCGGATACCGTAGCGGCCGAACTCGAGCGCGGCGGCTTTCGTCATCCCGCGCACCGCGAATTTGCTCGACACATATGCGCTGCCGCCGGCCACGCCCTCCATCCCGGCCGTCGACGACACGTTGACGATCGACCCGCCGCCTGCATCCTTCAGCGCGGCGAGCGTCGACTTCATGCCGAGCCAGCAGCCGACCTGGTTCACGTCGATCACGCTGCGATAGTCGTCGAGCGAGCACGATTCGATCGGCATGAGCTTCAGGATCGCCGCGTTGTTCACGAGGATGTCCAGCCGGCCGAAATGCGCGAGCGTCGCCTGGACGGCCGTGTGCCAGTCGTCCTCGCTGGTCACGTCGAGATGCTGGTAGCACGCGGCATCGCCGAGTTCGGCCGCGACACGGCGGCCCGCATCGTCCAGCACGTCGGCGATCACCACGCGCGCGCCTTCGGCGACGAACCGGCGCGCCTCTGCCTCGCCCTGGCCGCGGGCGCCGCCCGTGATCAGCGCCACCTTGCCTTCGAGTCGTTTCATCGTGTGTGCTCCTGTGAGTGAAAGGGGGACGCGTACGGGCGTGCTCACGCGGCGGCCGACGCGTCGATGATGCGAACCGGATCGGTGCCGTTCCACGTGCGCGCTTCGGCGATGCCGTGCGCGATCATCGCGCGCATGCCGGCGCCTTCGATCACTTCGACCAGCACGCCGGGATCGTCGGCGTCGTCGAGATAGGCGACGCGCGTGGCCGGATTGTGTGCGTCGAACACGACCTGCATGCCGCGCGCCGTGAGCCGCGCGACGGCGGCGTCGAGATCGTCGACCACCCATGCGACGTGATGCAGGCCGGCGAGCGCGTGGCCTTGCGCGTCGCGGTACGGCGACGGCGCATCGTTCGTCACGTGGATCAGTTCGATCTGCAATTCGCCGCGATACGCGAGCGCGACATCCATCGTGACCGTCACCGGTTCGCCGCGGTAGCGGCCGTCGAGCCGCACGTGGCGGAATACCGTCCACGGGCCCGCATCGTGACGGGCGCGCCAGCGCGCGATGCTGCGCTCGAGATCGGCGACGACATAGCCGATCTGGTCGATGGGGCCGAGGACGGGGGCGTTCATGGTGTCTCCGTGGCGGGACCGCAGGCGCGGCGCCGTTGCGTGCGGCATGCGGCGCGGGGTGAGTGAACGGCCATGATCGCAACAAAGCCGGCGCGTGGTGCCGTCCAAACGGATTAGCTGCGGGTCTTTCGGTTGGCGCGACGTGTTGCGCCGCCACGCGAAGATTCGACGGAACCAGGCGCGTGTCGCGTTGAAGTCGTGTTGCGCGTAAAAGCGGGCGCACGACGCGGCGCGTGGGAAGAAGGCGATGAGAGTGGACTGAGCCGCACGCTGCTCCGCATGCGGTTTCTTTGCCATCAGTCGGCATGCGGTCGCGAGCGGGCTCGAGTCGAGTCGCGTCGGGCCGGCGCAGGAAGCTCAGGCCGATCGTTGATGGATTGCCGGTCCGGCGAGGGGCGCCAGCGCATTCTCGGCGAACACGTGCACGGAAGCTGATCGGCGGCGTTGGCTCCCGTCCGGCTTCGATCCGGCTTCGCGATGCTCGTGCGCTACGGCCGCAGGCAGAACGGAGGGCCTGCGGCCGCGCTGTCGCACGCGGCTGCGTGCAGGTTGGCCCGATTCTGTCGGACGTTGTCCCGCGGCCGGCTGTCGCACGGTGCCGCACGGCCCGACACTGGCGCCTCGCAGTCACGGCAGGCTCGCCACCGGGCAGCAATTTGCCGTGGGCCGCGTACGGCGGGGCCGGCGTTACCGGACCGCCGTTCCGTTCGATGTATCAACCTGGAGTACAGAGCGACCATGCAACATCCGACCATCCGCACCCTGGCCGGCGCGAGCGCGCCGACGTCGATCGACGCCGCCCGCACCGCGCTGCTGGTGATCGATTTCCAGAACGAATATTTCAGCGGCCGCCTGCCGATTCCGGAAGGGGGGCGTGCGCTCGGCAATGCGCAGCGCGTGATCGCGTTCGCCGATCGTGCGGGCATTCCCGTGTTCCACGTCCAGCATGTCGGCGCGGCCGACGGCCCGCTCTTCGCCGACGGCAGCGACGGCTTCCGCTTTCATCCGGACCTGCAACCGGCGCCGCATCACGCAGTCGTGAAGAAGACGTCGGTGAGCGTGTTTCCGACGACGGACCTCGACGCGCGCCTGAAGGCGGCCGGCATCGACACGCTGATCGTCACCGGGCTGATGACGCATGCGTGCGTCGCCGGAGCGGCGCGCGATGCGGTGCCGCTCGGCTATGCGGTGATCGTCGTCGATGACGCGTGTGCGACGCGCGACCTCGACGTCGCGGACGGCGGCACGGTGCCGCACCGCGATCTCCATCGCGCGACGCTTGCCGCACTGTCCGATACCTTCGGCGACGTGCTGACGACCGAGCAGGTGCTCGCGCTCGGCATCGCCTGAGGTACGCGCGGCCGGTGCTCGAGCCGCGCTCGCGTGTGCGTGCGTGGGGCGTTCAATTGACGCCCATATTGACTCGGTCGCGCACGGCGTTCATGCGTTCAGCCGAATGGGGCGGATGGCTGCTTTATGGATTCGCGCCGGCCATGCGGCCGGCGCGTGCGTCTGCCAGCCTGTCTATCTACCGCCACGCGCCGTCGACATAGACCCACACTTGCCCCTGGCGGCGCCAGTAGCCCGGCACCCACCGATGTCCGGGGCGCCGCGCGAGCCAGCGGCCCGGCACCCATATATAGTGGCCGCGCTGCCAGCGCCAGTAGCCGTCGGTCCAGACATAGCCGTGCGGCCGCGGCGGCGGCGGCCGGCGATCGCGGCGCGGGGCCGGCGGCGCGAAGCGCGGACGATCGGAATAGGGCGGCCGGCCAGGCCCCTGGTTCGATCCGGGCGGTCGGTATCCTGGCGGCGGGACGGGCTGCGCCGAGGCGGCGCGCAGCCAGCCGCCCGTGCCGACGAGGGCGGCGGTCAGTCCGATGGCGCGCAATAACGAGCGTCGATTCATCGCGGATCCTCTTATAGATGAACGTGATCGGGGCTGCCTTACATTAGCCTGCCGGCCGCGTGGCCGGGTTACGCGAGTCGTCAAGCCTTGTTACCGCATGTCACGACGCGCGGGTACTCGGGTGGCGGTTCGGGTTGCGCTCGCCCGCTGCAATGAGCGGCGGGGCCGGCAGAGCCGGGCACACCGGGGCGGCCCCATGTTTACTGCTCGCGCCGCGGGTTTTAGGCGACGAGACCCAGTATTTGAGATGGATTCACGTAAAAATTACCGTTTCTGAGCGGCTTCAACGTTTCTGCTTGTTGTTTCTATGCAACCGTCAAGACGCTGACATGAAAGAATGGTGGCATGAAAGCCTCCAAAAAGCGGCCGTCAAGAAGTCAAAAAAAGGCGTTAAAACAAATACTTATAACTCGTCCCCACTTTCATTATTTCTAGTTTTGGAAAAGCTTATTTCTTTATTTGCAGATCGCTCCCCTAGGGTACACCCCTAAACTCACGGTTCCCAAACGGGCAACTATCCGGGCGCAGCCAGCAGTACCGATGGCGTTTCCGGGCGGTTGCAGACCGTTTATGAACAAGGTCGCGAGACCTGCCTCTTTTTAGAAGGGAGCTCCACGAATGAACAAGACTCTGATCGTTGCAGCAGCTGCAGCATCGTTCGCTACCGTCGCTCACGCGCAAAGCAGCGTCACGCTGTACGGCGTGCTGGACGCAGGCATCACCTACCAAAGCAACGTCCAGAACGCAGCTGGCCAAGGCAAGTCGCTGTGGTCGCTGGGTTCGGGCATTGACCAGAGCCGCTTCGGCCTGCGTGGTTCGGAAGACCTCGGCGGCGGCCTGAAGGCGATCTTCACGTTGGAGAGCGGCTTCAACATCGGTAACGGCAAGTTCGCGAACGGCAACGGCGGCATGTTCAACCGTCAAGCATTCGTCGGCCTGTCGAGCCAGTACGGCACGGTCACGCTGGGTAAGCAATACGACGCAACGCAAGACTACCTGGCGCCGCTGACGGCAACGGGTTCGTGGGGCGGCACGTACTTCGCACACGTTCTGAACAACGACCGTCTGAGCACGAACGGCGACGTCGCGCTGAACAACACGGTCAAGTACACGAGCGCTAACTACGCTGGCCTGCAATTCGGCGGCACGTACTCGTTCTCGAACAACACGAACTTCGGCAACAACCGCGCATACAGCGGCGGCGTGTCGTACCAGTTCCAGGGCCTGAAGCTGGGTGCAGCGTACTCGCAAGCTAACATCGGCGATCCGCTGAACACGGCTGGTGCAGTCAACGCATTCGCAGCACAAGGCCGCAACCGTACGTTCGGTGCAGCAGCTGCATACGCATTCGGCCCGGCACAAGTCGGTGCAGCATGGACGCAATCGCGTCTGGACAACCAGGCTAACGGCGCTGGCTCGCTGCGCGCTGACAACTACGAAGTCAACGCAAAGTACAACCTGACGCCGGCTCTCGGCCTGGGCGCTGCTTACACGTACACGAACGCGAAGGTTGACGGTTCGAGCGCTCACTGGAACCAGTTCGGCCTGCAAGCTGACTACTCGCTGTCGAAGCGCACGGACGTCTACGCACAGGCTGTGTACCAGCGTGCATCGAAGAACGCCGGCGGCGCTTCGATCTACAACGGCGACATCACGACGGCTCCGAGCTCGTCGATCAACCAAACCGCAGCAACGGTTGGTCTGCGTCACCGCTTCTAAGCGTGACAGCTGGGTAACCAGCTTCGCAGCATCGGAAAAGGCGCCTTCGGGCGCCTTTTTTTTCGCATGTGGATTTCGCTGGTGGAAGCCGATGACGAACGCCGCGGCCGGGGTGTGTATCGTCCGGACGCAAAAAAGCGAGGCCTGCGCCTCGCTTTTTTGTCGTCTGCAGCCGATGCCGCGCGGTGAACCGGCAGCGGCGTCAGCGCGTGTATTCGCCGTTGGCTTCCGGCTGAAACACGATCGCCGCGACCTTCATCAGTTTTTCGGCGCCGCTCGGCTGCCGCACCTTCACCGATTGACCGCGTTGCGTACCGAGTAGCGCCATCCCGACCGGCGAGAACACGTTCAGGCGGCCGAGTTCGAGATTGGCGGCATCCGGATAAACAATCGTCCAGGTGGTCTGCTCCTGCGAGCCTTCGTCGAGCAGCGTGATCTGCGAGTTCATCGTGACGACGTTCGCCTTGATGGCGTCGGGCTGCACGATGTCGGCGCGCTCGAGCAGCGTGTCGAGCATCGTCTGGAAGCGCGGGTTGTGCTCGGCGTGCTTCTCGAGGCGAGCGACGTCGAGTTCGGTCAACTGATAAAGGCGTTGTTTCATGGTGGTTCTCCAAATGATCGGCAAGGGGCAGGCGTGGCAGTGCCTATGAGGATCGCCCGGAGCCTGTCTGACCTGGCTCCGGGAGGAGACCGAGCCGTCAGATCAGGCGCCGGGCAGGGGCGAGCGGCGCCTGGGCCGTGCGTCGAACGTAGAGGTGCGCGGGATGGCCGGTGTGCGCGCGCACGCCGGCCGGGCCGGACGGCGAAACCGAAATGAGCGTGGGCGCGAACATGGGAGGCGGAGTACCGACGGGTGAAGAAAGTCTTACGATTCTACAACACAACCTTCCGGATCGGTGATTCGGCCGTCGGCCGTTCGTCAGGTATTGTTGTCAAAATGATTCAAGTGACGGCAATCTCATCGATGAACCGCGCTGGATATTTTCCAAAAATGCAACGCTGTATGTTCAAACCAAGGGTTTCCCCTTGGTATGGCGCGCACTACACTTGATCCATCGCTTCAGACAGTTCTGCCGGGAGCGACGCCAAAACAGAACACATTTCGGAGGTCCATCATGAAGTCGATCATCTACGCAGCGATCGCTGCATCCGTCCTTGCCGCCCCGATCGCATCGTTCGCACAGTCCGAGCAGGGCTTGACCCGCGACCAGGTCCGGGCCGATCTCGTGCAGCTCGAACAGAACGGCTACAAGCCGCTCGCCAGCGACGCGCAATATCCGCAGAACATCCAGGCCGCGGAACAACGAATCCAGCCGAACCAGCCGATGCTCGCCCATGCCGATACGAGCGGCTATGGTGCGGTGGCGACGGCCGCAGGCCAGTCGGGCCGCCGCATGACGCGCGAAGCACCGAATCCCGTGAATTCGGTCTACTTCGGCAACTGAACACTCCGGGTCTGCCCGCGCACAGCATGTGACCGACCGGACGCGCGCCACTAGCGCGCGTCTGCGTCAGCAGAGCAGAACCTCCGTCGCCGCATTCCGGCGGCTTTACCGCCCAGACGCTCGCGCGTTTGGGCCTTTTTTGCTGCGTGGCTAGGCGGACGTGACGGCCGGGGTGCCGTGGATATAGTGCTCCAACTGGCTGATCGTGAATTGCTGGTCGGCAATCACGCTCTTCACGAGGTCGCCGATCGAGATCAGGCCGATCAACTTGCCCCCGTCCAGAACGGGCAGGTGGCGCATCCGGTGCTCGGTCATCAGCGCCATGCACTCATCGGTGGATTGTGACGGTTCGACGTAGCGCACCTTGGTCGTCATGATTTCGTCGACGCGCGTGGCCTTCGACGAACGCTCCTGCAGCACGACCTTGCGCGCGTAGTCGCGCTCGGTGACGATGCCCGCGATTTCATCGCCGTCCATGACCAGCAGTGCGCCGATGCCCTTTTCCGCCATCAGCTTGATGGCATCGTAGACGAAGTCGGTTTTCGTGACGGTGTAGATGGTGCGGCCGGAATCCGGCTTGGCTTTGAGAATTTGCGCGACAGTCGTGCTCATTTGCTTTCTCCGTGTGCAGGACGATGCAGGGAAGGCAGGGCGTGATGCGCGGCACCCGATGGGCCCAGTATAGCCGGGCCGGCGGCGGCAGTCGCGTGACGTTTCCAGATTAGCGGTAAACTCCGGTCACGCACTATCCACACAATTCCTACATTCCTGATCGTTTCGACTGAATTCATGATGTCTTCGCGTCCCCAATCGCCCACGCCGGGCAATGGCCAGGCCGACGAGTGCGTGACGCTCGTCGCCACCGCGTCGCTGCCCACGCGCTACGGTACGTTCACGTCGTACGCTTTCCGCGTATCGGGCAGCGATGCCGAACATCTCGCGCTCGTGATGGGTGACGTCACCGGCGAGCAGTCCGTGCTGACCCGGCTGCATTCCGAGTGCCTGACCGGCGACGTGTTCGGCTCGTACCGCTGCGATTGCGGCGAGCAGCTCGATCTCGCGCTGCGTTACATCGCGGCGGAAGGCCGCGGCGTGCTGCTGTATCTGCGCGGTCACGAAGGGCGCGGAATCGGCCTGAGCAACAAGATCCGCGCATATGCGCTGCAGGAGCAGGGGCGCGATACGGTCGAGGCGAATCTCGACCTCGGCTTGCCCGACGACGCGCGCGAATACGACTCGGCCGCCGCGATCCTGCGCATCCTCGGCGTGACGTCGGTGCGTCTGATGAGCAACAACCCGAAGAAGTTCGATACGCTCGTGAAGCACGGTATTCCCGTGTGCGAACGCGTGGCGCTCGCGGTGCCCGTGCGCGAGGAAAACGAGCGTTATATCCGGACCAAGCAGGCGAAGTTCGGGCATTACTTCGAGGAGAACGAATAGGGGAAATTTCGGACAGGTCCGGGCTGGTCCGAGCCGATCCGAGAGGTTCATTAAGTGGGTGAAATATAACGACAATTATGGGGCTTGCCGCGCCCCTATCGCTGCTTCGACGCTTGTCTACGCTTAGCTAAACTTGCCGCCCTGGCGTAGGTTTCCGTGGCGTTGCGCACGAAACCTACGCCGCGTATGCTTTTCTTGGGAAAAACCTACGCCGAGGGAAGAATGCGCTTCGATGCTCGTATCGTCGCCAAGCTGCCGAGCGGCGAGCACATGATCTTTGAGGGATTTCCGGGGCTTCGCCTTCAGGCTTCGGCGAGTCGTAAATCGTGGACGTATCGCTACAAGTCGCAGGTCGACGGCCGCATGAGGCAGGTGAAGCTCGGCGAGTGGCCCGCGATGGCATTTGCTACAGCGATCTCCGCGTGGGAAAAGAGTCGCGCCGAGCGCGATTCTGGCGCCGAGCTTTCCGTTCCACGTCGAAAGCGGGAAGAGGCGGCCGCTCGTCCATCACCAACCAGCTACACTGTCAGGGAGCTGTGCCGCGACTATCTGGAAGGCCACGTAGAACCAAATCGGAAGACGAAGGGAGCAGTCGAAGTCGCCCGTATATTCAAGGCGATGCTGGGGCCTATTGCGGACACCAGCGCGGTGACCATCACGCGCGCCCAGGCGTTCGATTTCCTGGATTCATATCGCTCGACGCCGGTGCTCGCGGCGCGCCTTCGCATGGAGCTCGGAGGTGCCTGGAACTATGCGCTGGATGCCGGGCGCCTTCCCGACACCACTGCGAATTGGTGGAAGGATGTTTTAAGGGGGCGATTGAAGAGCAAAGGCCGCAAGATCGAGGGAAAATACACCGGGACGCAGAAACGAGTGCTGTCGGTGGATGAACTCGGCACATTGATCCGCTGGCTGCCGAATTTCAGTTTGACTGTCGCTGATGCGCTGACGCTCTATCTTTGGACTGGCACGAGAGGGGGCGAGATCGTCGCCATGGAGTGCGCCGAGGTGACGGAGGAATCCGACGGCCTCTGGTGGACTATCCCGAAACACAAGACCAAGGGGTTGCAAAACGAGAGAGCAACGGATCTGCGGGTGCCGCTCATCGGTCGTGCAGAGGTTGTTGTGCGACGGCGCCTCGATCAGGCTAAGGGAACCTTTTTGTTCCCGTCTTCGCGCGGAACGTCGATGGACCAGACAGTGGTCCAGCACGGCGTCTACTACCATCAACCATATTGCAAGATCGCGCCGAAACATGACCGGCCGCGTTTGCCAGTCACGCACTGGTCAGCCCACGATCTTCGACGAACAGCCCGGACATTGCTTGCAATGATGGGATGTCCCAATGATATTGCCGAAGCAGTCCTCGGCCATGTGCAACCCGGAATCATCGGCGTCTACAACCGACACACCTATGATAGGGAGCGGCGAGAGTGGCTGACGCAATTATCTCGTCGATTGGAGTTGACTGCTGAGACGTATCCCGCGAAAAAGTAGGCGGGCGATGCCGATTGTAGTGGCTGGTCTTCCAGGGTGGCAGGACGTCGACGCAGAGAATAACCTCGGCAGTCGGCTAGGAACTGTATCCAGAGATATAGCGACAAGTATGGCGCGATATGGTACTGGCCTCCTGACATACTGAGTCTATTGGAATTCCGTCGTTCTTGAATCGAGAGGAATCGACCCAACGGAGCAGGACTGCAAGAAGGTTTGGCTCAGCCTCTTTTGGTGGAGGACTGCAACGGAACCTCGGGGAAATCAATCGTCCAATGGACGCACCACCAAATAGAATTTGGTTCCTATCAGCGCGTTTGCTGCACGTGGTATTACCCATTAAATTTGGATATGCGCGGTCAAGCGTAAGCATGAAAGGCTTGCCGTACATCATCGATTCCCCTGTTGTTCACGTTGACAACGCCGCCGCGCAGACAAGGAATCAAGGGTATTGAGCTGAAGGCTACGTCGCGATGAAGATCTGTTTTTCGCTGAAAGAAGTGGCAGAGGCGCTCTCGCTATCACCGGCGACGGTACAAAAGCTCGTGCGTGACAAGAGCTTCCCTGAACCGCGACTGCTTTCGGGCAGAAGGGTGGGATGGCTCGTACATGAGGTTCAGACGTGGGCGGAGACTTGCCCGGTTGCTGACTTGCTGCCACCGGAAAATACGGGGAGGAGAAGGCGGTAAGGTCGTCGAGATGCCCAGACTAATCAAAAACTTGGAATGGCGATACATCGACGGCAGCATGTACGTACCTTCGACATCGAAGCGTTCAATCGTGAGAACTGAAGGGGAACATAGTAAGGGCTATGTTACCCTTCATTTCCGGACATCCCAACGAGCGCGCGGATCGGTTGCTGGCCGTGCGGCCCGGGGCATCCCCGGGCAGGCGCGGTGGGGCGGGAGGGACGGTGCGAACCGATACCGTGTTCCGTGCGGCGCGGCCGAGCAGATCCATGAAGCTATCAAGCATTGTTAATCGATAGCCAAACTGCATGCCCGGCGCGAGGGTGCCACCCAAGCCAGCCCAGCCACCGGGATGACGTACGGGATCCGGTCAATCGACGACATCGCATGCTGGCCACGCAGACGGCGAACGCCTTCGCATTCCGCGGCAAACTGGGCCATGGCTCGGGACCCCAGTCCCGACGCCCCCAGTGGCATAGCAGTGAGGCTCGTCCCAATGAGTCAATTCTGGCAATACGACTTCTCAGGATTGAACGGGGCGGGCCACGTTGCTTTTCGCCTCCAGGAAAGTGGGTCCCCCTTGTTTTTCGGGACCGTTTTCAGGGGCGGTACGTCTATAATGAACCGGTCCTACTACATCTCGAATTCAGCCAAAATGCCGCAGGTCAACCCCCGCATCCTCATATGGGCCAGAGAAGCTGCTGGCCTCGGCATCGATGAGGCCGCCACGACGTTGCAGCTCGGGGGCGCCAGGCAAAGCGGCGCGGAAACGCTCGAGGCGTATGAACAGGGAGTGAAGGCCCCAAGCCGACCCTTGCTCTTGAAGATGGCAAAGGCCTATCGGCGGCCACTTCTGACGTTCTATCTTCAACACCCCCCTGTGAAAGCCGAACGGGGAGAAGACTTCCGAACGCTTCCTGGCGGCCGCGAACTAGAGAGTGCTCCCAAGTTGGATGCCCTCGTTCGCGATGTGTTCGTCCGCCAGCGTCTAGTCAGGTCGATTCTCGAGGACTCGGACGAGGCGCAGCCGTTGAAGTTCGTCGGCAGTATCACGTTGGCTCAACCAGTGGAGCACGCTGCCAAGGTAATCAGTGAACGGCTCTCGTTCGATCTGGATGAATTTCGGCGCAAAAAAAGCGTTGAGGAATCGTTCAACTACCTACGCGGACTAACAGAGAAGCTTGGTGTGTTTGTTCTCCTTATTGGCAACCTTGGCACACATCACACCCCACTAAGCACAGATATTTTCCGTGGTTTCGCGCTAGCAGAAAGAGTCGCGCCGTTCATCGTCGTTAACGATCAGGATGCGAAAGTTGCGTGGTCGTTCACGCTGCTCCACGAGTTGGCGCATATCTGGCTTGGACGCACTGGTGTGAGCGGCGCTGACTTCGAGCAGAAGATCGAACAGTTCTGTAATGACATCGCAAGCGAAATGCTACTGCCAGAGGCCGAGATGAACGAGCTTCGGCAGTTCGGCGGTGAGCGGCACGAATTGATAGCGGCGATCAGCGATTTCGCGAGCCGTCGTAAGGTCAGCCGGGCTCTGGTTGCTTATCGACTGCTCAAGCGCCGCCAGATCGATCGCAAACAGTGGGCCGATCTTACTGGCGAGTTCCGCCGAAGCTGGGAGGAAGAACGAGCCAAAAAGAAGGAGCAAGCAGCGGACGCCGCAGGAGGCCCGAATTACTACGTGGTAAAGCGACACAGGGTTGGCAACGCTCTTGTTGAAGTAACACGCAGAGCGATCGCCGAAGGCTTTGTGACACCGACGAAAGCCGGCCGCATCCTGGGCGTTCGGCCCACCAATGTTCAGGCGTTGGTAGGGGTGGCATGAAGCTTTATCTCCTCGACGCTAACGTACTGATCACTGCCAACCGTGACTACTACTCGATGGAGATGGTTCCGGTATTCTGGGATTGGCTGCTGCACATGGCAGAACTCGGGCACGTGAAGATGCCGATTGAGACGTTGGACGAAGTGCGCGACGGTGGTGGCAAGGCAAAAAAAGACGCCCTGGTTACATGGCTCAATCGCGCCGATGTATACGAGACGCTTGTTTTGCAAGAAGAGGCCGACCCGCAAATCGTGGCTTCTGTCTTAGCGAAGGGCTACGCTCCCGACCTCGACGAAACGGAGCTCGAAGAAGTCGGGAGGGACCCATTCCTGATCGCGTACGCGGTAACCGACCCGGGTCACCGTGTCGTCGTGTCGATCGAGGTATCTGCGCCAGCCAAAAAACGGGCAAATCGCCGCGTGCCGGACGTGTGCCGGGACAATGGTGTTTCTGTCTGCAACACATTCACAATGTTGAGAGAGCTTGGCTTCACGACCACGTGGATCAAGCCGGCGGCATAGCCACATGTGGCCTTTTTCGGGCTTAGGGCAAAATAGTTGCGTCATTCCAGAATTCTCGTGTTGCGGCGGTAACGTCCTGATTTCTAGACCGGTTTCCGAGGCAGTGCACGGCGCCGGCGCACCAGAAGAGCTGAACACCGCCCCCATCCTCCTCGCAGCCTTGCCCGGAAAACGTTCAGCTTCTCGTTTGGGTCCGCGCGCCTTCAGCCAATGCGCCGATCGATCGTGCCAGCAGTCTAGCCGGCTCCGTCATATGAAGATAGGCCCGATGAACTAGCCCAACATCACGGTGAAATGTATGTTCGGCAAGATCGATCGCGCGAATCGCGACAGGCCAGCGGCGGTAAGTTGCGGTTTGCGGAATCAGCGCGATGCCAACCCCGTTTGATACCAGCTTGACGATCGCTTCGAGTTTATCGACTTCAAAGATTTCACGAAGACTGAAATGCATCCCGCGCAAAAACCGGTCGACCAGGCGGCCACCGAACGACGAGCGGTCATAGCGAATGAAGGGGTGCGACGACAAGAGTTCCGCCCAGTCGTCACCCGGGACGTTGCGAGGGACGATGAGGCGGAACGGTTCGCGAGCCAACGTCGTCCATCGCAGGTCGCTTTGCAATGAAAATGGCGGTCTGATCACGGCCGCCATGTCGATCTCACCAGCATCGACAAGGTTGACCAGCTCCATTGATAGTCCTGGAATGACACGTGTGCGGGCTCCCGGATATTCGCGGTGAAATTTCGCCAGCGCGTCCGGTAAAAGCGATCGTTGCAATGACGCAATGGCACCGACACTGACTAAAGCAGTCGCTGGCATTCCTACCGGGGTGGATCCCAGCTTGTCGTAAAGCTTGATTACCTCTCGGGCCTGAAGGAGGATCTGCTGGCCCATCTTGTTGAGATGAGCCGTGCGGCCTTTCCTGTCGAATAGATCGACACCCAACTCTGCCTCGAGACGCTGCATTTGGGCACTAACGGCCGCTTGGGTAAGGCCGACCTTGTCGCCAGCTGCCGAGAACGTACCTTCGCGGGCGACTGCGACCAATGTTTTCAGTTCGCGAATCATATACAAATAATATTTGTCGATTTGATAAATATATATTGATTTTATTTTTCTGTCGTCGCTTTTACGATTGCAATCGTAACGAGACAGGATCTCGGAATCGAGGCCGCTTGGTTGTTCGATGTGCTGCCGGACTGGCCAGGTCAGTTCGGTTTACGTGATCGAACGTCGTCGGCAGAATGCGTGCTCGATCGCTTCTCGAGATCAGGGGGCAGTGTCGCAATTCCGTCCTCGAACGGCACTGAGGAAGCGCGCTGAACCTGGGCTCTCCCTTGCCACGGGAATTTTGGTTGTCTGGACATTCGTGAGAGCGCTACTTGTCCAACGCAGATGCGTCTGCAATGAACTTGCCGAGGTTGCTCCGTTTTCGATCAAATCACCCCACCCGCGGTTGGGTGTCGAAAGAACGGCGAGGCATGTAGCGTTCGACTCCCCTCGTTTGGAGTGCTTCCGCGGCTCCTTCTTTGTTTGCGAGCGTCGACGAGAAATTGGTGTGCAGCTACAGATCACGTTGCCACGTTGCATCACGAGATTTAGTGTGCCTACGATCGGTATAAAACGCGAAATTGGATAAATCGGAGTATTGAATGAATCTTTCACCGTTTCATCTGGCAATTCCCGTTTATGACCTTCCTGCCGCACGACATTTCTATGGCGAGGTATTCGGTCTGGAAGAAGGGCGTTCTAGCACGCAATGGGTAGACTTCAACTTCTATGGACATCAACTTGTGATCCATGAACACCCGAAAACAGCACCGCAGGAGAGTGCGCACTCCAATCTCGTCGACGGTCACGATGTCCCGGTTCCTCACTTCGGGATCGTTCTGGAGTGGGCGAAATGGGAAGCGCTGGCCGAACGCCTCAAGTCGTTCGGGACGAAGTTCGTGATTGAGCCGTACATTCGCTTCCAAGGGCAGGTTGGTGAGCAAGCAACGATGTTCTTCTTCGATCCGTGCGGTAACGCACTGGAGTTCAAGGCGTTCAAGGACATGGGGCAGCTTTTCGCCAAGTAACGGATAGTCTTGTACCGATCGAATTGCTGCGCCAGGCCTCGCGCGGCTAACCCCGCAGTGCTGGGCGCATCGTGCGCACTGTCATGCAACTGGCCGTGCCCAAGGGCTTGAACCATCTTCCCGACGAACTGCAGCAGCAGGCTTTTCGCCCGACTTCGTCCCGATGCGGAGGATGATCTCATGTGATGGCGCTCCGGTTGCTCACTGAAGCTCAGTCCGGCGCGTTCGTTCGGGATACGAAAGCGCCATCGCGCAGCCGATCAGCAAGCAGACGCCGAACCCGCATAGCCCGACGCTCGGGGAATGGAACACGTCTTTCAGCCAGCCGAGGATATATGTGCCTATGAATCCGCCGAGGTTCGCGAGCGAGGTGATCATGGCGATGCCTGCGGCGGCTGCGGTGCCCCTGAGGAAGGTCGGCGGCAAGGTCCAGAGGACAGGTATCGTCGCGGCCGCAC
This sequence comes from Burkholderia sp. SR8, assembly GCF_052851275.1. Classification (NCBI taxonomy): domain Bacteria; kingdom Pseudomonadati; phylum Pseudomonadota; class Betaproteobacteria; order Burkholderiales; family Burkholderiaceae; genus Burkholderia; species Burkholderia sp. SR8. Next base: position 43,769 of record NZ_JAULUC010000010.1, on the reverse strand, counting down.
CCGCATTGATCAGTGTGAACAGAAGCACCGTGATGCCAGTCGAGTGAGGTGCAACGGCTGCCAGGAAAAGTCCGGAGGCCGCAACGACGCACGGAATGGCCATGTGCCACCGGCGTTCGCGTGCGCGATCGGAACTGCGGCCGCAAAGCAGCATGCTGACCACGGCTGCCGCGTTCGGAATGGCCATCCACAGTCCGATCCGAAGCGGATCGTGCACGCCGGTGTCGTGCAGTATCGAGGGCAACCAGAAGCCCGTGGCGTACACGCCGATCATCACGCATACATCGATGAGCCCGAGCGTCCACAGCCGCCTGTCCGTGAACACCTGGAGCACCGACGAGAGTTTCTCCGTGGCGGCATCGCGATCGAGATTGGCGACGAGAATCTCCTTCTCGTTCGCGTCGAGCCAGGAAGTCCGTGCAATATCGTTTGGGAGCCACCATAGAACGAAACAGCCCAGCGCTATCGAAGGCAGCGCTTCCAGAAGGAAGAGCCATTGCCAGCCCTCGAGGCTGCTCAAGCCGTTCATGCTGTTCATGATCCACCCGGAGACCGGGGTGCCGATCATGCTCGATAGTGGCATCGCGATCATGAACATTGCCATGATGCGGGCTCTCCGGTTGTAGGGAAACCACTGCGACAGATACAGCAGGATGCCGGGAACGAATCCGGCCTCCGCGACGCCCAGCAGGAAGCGGACGATGTAGAACTGCAGCGGCGTTTTCACCAGCATCGTCGCGCCGGACAGCACGCCCCACGTGATCATGACGCGCGCGATCCAGATCTTTGCGCCGACCTTCTCGAGGACCAGGTTGCTCGGTATTTCAAATGCGATGTAGCCTGCGAAGAAGAGTCCCGCGCCAAGGCCGTAGATGCTGTCGCTGAAGCCGAGGGCATCGAGCATCTGCAGCTTGGCCAGACCGATGTTGATCCGGTCGAGATAGGCAGCAAAAAAGCAGAGCAGGAACAGCGTACTCAATCGGGCGCTGACCTTTCGATACAGGGTGTCGTGCTGGATGCGGTCGATCTCGACCACACAGGTTTGGCCGGCATGCTCGGTTGACATGAGGTCGCTCATTCGAAAGGGGACGCGAATTGCGGTGGGCGGCGCCGCCCGCAGGGATGTCGTGCATCGGCAAGCCCGGCGGCCGCCGGCAGAGCCGGAAACCGCCGGGTAAATCGGGTCACAGGCTGGGTTTTTCCCACAGATTCAGGGATTGACCGATCCCGTATTGAATGGCGTTTTTGTACGTTTCGAAGCCCCAGCTGATGTCGAAAACGGACATGCCGCAGGCAATGAAAATCACGCGCTCTTTCGCGTTTTCGCGGCCCGGCTTCACACCGTTGACGACATCGCCCAAGCCGGTCGAATCGGCCAGCGCGGGCAACTTCCCGGCATCGATCAGACGGTAGAACGGGCCACCGATTACACCGTTGTAGTACGCGTCCTTGTTGCCCGACGCGATGGCGTCCTCGACATACGCTTCTTGGAGCGGGGTGTGGTCGAAGACGATCTTGCAACTGGTCAGGAAGGATTCGTCGGTGTTGAACGGACCCGATACCAGAATCGTCGCCCCTTCCTTGATCCATTCGTCCTTGAAGTAAAGGGGCTTCAGACGCGACGCCGCGACGGTGATGACGTCGGCATCGCGGAAGCCCTTCTCGGATTCGTCGACGCCGACCGCGCGGATACCATATTTCTCCTCGACCCAGCGGGCAAACTCGTTCGCCTTGTCCAGGAACACGTCAAAGCAGATCACCTCCTCAATGGACCCGAGCTGGGTCATGATTGCGGTGAAGCACGCCTTGTTGATCGGTCCGCAGCCGATGACGGACGCAATTTTCGCATCCTTGTTGACCAGGTGCTTTGCGCCGACGCCGGGCACGGCACCGGTTCGTGCGGCGCTCAAGAGGTTGGCCGACATGAGTGCCAGCGGTGCGCCAGTGTCTTTGTCGTTCAGCATCATGGTGAGAATCGAGCGTGGCAATCCCTTTTCGGCATTGGCATGATTCGATCCGTACCATTTGTTCCCGCAGACGTCGAAACGTCCGCCCAGGTAACCGGGCATCGCGGCAAAGCGGCGGTCGGGGCCCGCGACAGGCATGTTGGGAAACTTCGTCTCCTTCGGGAACACGATGTTCATGCCGTGATTGTTGTGGTTCGCGCCGCCCATCAGATAGTCGCCCTTGCCGAGCAGGCTGAAGGTCTCTTCGCAGACGGAGACGCAACGAGCGGCGTCCAGCACGCCGGCCGCAATCATGTCCGGCTCAGAAAGGTAGAGAAAGTCGATCTTCGGGTACATTTGGCTAACCTCTTTCAAGTGTGTTGTTGGGTATGAATCGCGACGCAGGCCTATCGCGTCAGAACCTCAACAGTGGCAAGATGTCATGCAGACGGCAGCCGGGGCTTCGGGCGTTCGCCCGCATCAGAAAGTTCAGCTTTTCGATGCGTTCGCCGGAGCGAGGTGCGCCGTTTTTCTGAATCGGCACCTCGAGACCGACCGAAAAATCCATCACGACGTCATCCACGACGCCGCCCGAGCGGCCTGACGGCACGGCGACCATCCCGTGTTGCTCGGCGAATCGGTAAGCGTCCATCGCCTCGGTGATCGTGCCGACCTGATTCGGTTTGAGGATGAAGCCGTCTACCGCGCGCGTTTCATATGCCCGTCGAAGCAATGCCGGATTGGTCACCGTGAGGTCGTCGCCCAGCACGATGGTGCGATCGAGTTCGCGTACCGCCTTGCTGTAGCCGACCCAGTCGTTTTCATCGAGCAGGTCCTCGATAAAGACGAGATTGAACTTTTCTGTCAGGTGCTTCGCATAGGCGATCAGTTCGTCGGAGGACACGCGCGTGCCCTTCAGCAGGTAGGTCCCGGTCTCCTTGTCGAACATCTCGCTCGACGCACAGTCGAGCGCGAAGGCGATCCGGCCTGTATGGCCGCAGGCATCGATGGCCTTCTGCATCAGCGTCAGGACGATTTCGGGGTCGTCCGATGGCGCGGCATAGCCATACGAGCTCGCGGTACTCGGCTTATGACCCAGGTAATCCGTCAGGACATCGGCGAGTTTCTGGAATACGGCCACGGCCATCTCGATCGAAAAATCGATACTGTCCGTGCCGTAGGGAACGATCAGGAACTCGTTGAATGCCTGGGTCAGCTCGTCGTACCGGCCGCCGTTGATCACGTTGAAGCAGGGGACCGGGACGGTCCGGATGTTGTGTCCTGCGATGTGTTCGTAAAGCGGGATCGAGCGTGCGTCTGCCGCTGCCCGAAAAACCGCGATGGACGTCGAGTAGATCGTATTGCCGCCCAGACGCTTCTTGTCCGGCGTGCCATCGAGCGCAATCATCTTTTCGTCGATCGCACGCTGATCGAATACGTTCATGCCGATCAGTGCCGGGCCAATGACATTCACGGCGTTGTCGACGGCTCGATGGACACTGAGCCCCTTGTACGTCGACGGATCCCCGTCGCGCAGCACGAATGACTCGTGCATGCCCACCGAGGTGCCGGTCGGTGCAGCGCCGCGGCCGATCGCGCCGCGTGCAGTGCGTATCTCGACCTCGACGGCCGGGCGGCATTTGCAGTCGATGATCTGCTGGGCCCGAACAGAGACGATTCTGTCTTCCATTACGCGCTCTCCCTCGGATCCGGAACGTAGAGGATGTTCAGGTCACACAGGTTGGTGCCGGTATTTCCCGTAAATACAGTAGAACGAACGGATCTGAGCGCCTCGAAACAACTGTGTTCACGCAGCGCCTGATACAGGCTGACTCCCGTATCGGCCGCGGCCTTGAAACTGGTCGAGTCGGTGATGCCGCCCGCAACGGTCGCGGTCCCGTCCGTACCCTCGCTATCGATGGAAATCAGGCAGGCACCCTTGGTCTTGGCTGCCGTGATGGCGAAGCTCGCGGCCATTTCCTGACCCGGGCCGCCGTGGCCCTTGATCACACTGTTGTCGTCGATCAGCGTCGTGACCTCGCCGGAACTGAGCAGCACGCACGGCGGCTTGATCGGGTTGCCGTAGGTCTGGATCTCGCGCGCGATCGATGCGAAGAACGTGCCGGCGTCGCGGCTTTCGCCCTCGAGGAAGGACGACACGATCATTGCCGGAATGCCCATCTCTTCACAGATTTCCTTCGCGTAGATGCAGGAATCCGGCAGCGTGTTGAGCAGGAAATAGGTGTTGTCCGGAAATGCCTTCGGCGTTTCCGCTTCCGGGCCGGCGTTCATCAGATAGTCGACGACGCTCTTCGGCAGGCGATCCGCGACATTGCGGTTGACGATCGTGGCCCGCGCATCGTCCAGCGTCGTCATGTCCGGGCCGATCGGCGTGCTCTTGTACGCTGCATAGGGCACGGCGATGTCGCCGGTGGCAGGCGAGCCGACGGCGTCGCTGATGCCGAAACCGATCAGTTCGGCACCGACGGCCTGGATGCGCTTTGCCAGCATCCCGCCGTTCAGCGCCGAGATATGGCGCCGCACGGCATTGATTTCGTAGATGCCCGCGCCGGATTTCAGCAGCACGTCGGTGGTGTCGATCTCGTCCTGCAGCGTGATGCCGTCGATCGGACAGGACATCAGCGCCGAGCTACCGCCGCTGATCACCGCGATGAACAGGTCGTCGGGGCCGGCCTGATCGACGAGCTCGATGATCTTCTTCGACGCGCGATGGCCTTCCTCGTTCGGCAGCGGATGGCCGCCGACGAACACTTCGGTCTTGTTGAAGCGGTCGGTTTCCTCGTGGATCTTGACGATCGCGATCCCGTGCGTCAGACGCTCGCCCAGCACGTGGTCGACGGCCATCGCCATATGATTGCAGGCTTTGCCTGCGCCGATCAGATAGACGTTGCGCTTCTTCGACAGATCCCACGAGCGCGTGCCGATATGCAGCACGCTGCCTTCCATGCGCATGATGCCGCGGATCCGCTGATAGCTGTCCAGCCGCTCGAGCGTCCGGTCGGCGATCTCGAGCACGATGCGGCGGGATGCGGCGTCGCCGTGTGAGAGGATTTCATCCGTATTTCGAATTTTCTTCATGCTACCGGCTCGCCAGTTCGAAGATCGCGTCGACCTCGACGGCGACGCCGCGAGGCAGGGAGTTGCATCCGACGGCAGCGCGCGTATGGCGGCCGGCTTCGCCGAGGACCGCGACGATCAGGTCCGATGCGCCGTTCAGCACCTTCGGGTGGTCCTTGAAATCCGCGGCTGCATTGACGAACCCGCCGAGCCGGACGCAGCCGATGACCTGATCGAAATCGCCGCCGACTGCCTGATTGACCTGCGACAGGATATTGGTCGCACAGATGCGGGCGGCTGCCTGTCCGTCTTGGAGAGAAACATCCGCCCCGAGCTTGCCGACGTATTGGTCGACGCCGCCGGACACCGGGACCTGGCCGGATACGTAGAGCAGATTGCCGACTCGCTTGGTCGCGGCGAAATTGCCCCCCGGGGTGACGGCAGGGGGCAGTTCGATGCCGAGATTGCGCAACCGCTGTTCGAGACTCGCGCCCATCATTGAACTCCATGAGTATTGATCTGTTGCACGTACGGACCGCACCGCTCGATCGCGATGCGCGTGGTTTCTTCGGGGGGGCGCTCCCACCAGTCGAGCTCGGAGAAGATCTCGAGTTCGAACGGGCCCGTGTAACCGATGTCGTCGAGCCATCCCTTTATGCGTGGAATGTCGACAACACCGTCGCCGACCATCCCGCGGTCGAGCAGGTTTCGCGTCGGCACCAGCCAGTCGCAGTAGTGGAACGTGAGAATCCGCTCGGGGCCTGCGCGTCGGACTTCGGCCTCGAACATCGGATCCCACCAGCAGTGGTAGACGTCGGGCACCAGTCCTGCTGCGTCACCGAGTTCATCGCAAAGGTCGTTGGCGACCTTGATCGAGTTGAGGACGCTGCGGTCGCCCGCGTACATCGGATGCAGCGGTTCGAGGCCCAGCTTGACGCCGACTCTCCGCGCATGCGGAGCAAGCTCGAACAGCGCATCGCGTACCCGTGCGCGCTGGCCCGCGATGTCTTTGCTGTCCGGCGGCATCCCGCCGACGACCATCATCAGGCAGCCGGCGCCGATTTCGGCTGCCGCATCGAGCAATCGCCGGTTGGTATCGATTGCTGCGGACATGCTGCTGGCGACTGAGACGTTGAACCATTCGCTCGTACACAGCGACGGCACCCACATGTCCAGCTCCCGAAGATGCTTGCGCGTCTGGGCCACGCCGTAGTCTTCGAGGAAGTGACGCCAGACGGCGATGCCGTTCACGCCCTGGCGCTTGTATCCTTCGATTGCCTCGGGCATCGACCACTTCGGCGTCGTGATCTGGTTGATTGCGAATCGCGAAAGATCAAACTTCATGTCGGACCTCGTTAGGCCTGCGTGCCGCGCTGTTTCGCGGATGCATCGCGATCGAGCTTGTCGCCGGTGAATACGACTTCGTGGAATTTCTGCGCATACTCGCGCGTAATTTTCCCGTTCGCCAGATCGGCCTCGATCAGATCGAGCGAGCGCTTCATCGGGTCGCCGTAGCCGCCGCCGCCGGCCTGTTCGTGGCGGATCGTCGCGCCGCGATGAAGCGTCATCGTGAACTTGCTCGGCAGCGGCTCCGTCTTGCCCTCCTTGCGCAGGAAATTCTTCGACGGTGCACCGGTGGCGCCACCGAAGAGGCCATAGGGCGCGTGGTCGCTACGATCGGAGCGGATCTGCGCTACGACCTCTTCGGCAAGAATCCGGTATTCCCGGACGAGGCCGAGGCCGCCGCGATACTCGCCTGCGCCGCCGGAATCGTCGGCAAAGCCATACGCGTCCATGACGATCGGATAGCGCGCTTCCAGCGTTTCGATCGGCATGTTCGACATGTTTTGCGACGGATTCGTCACGCCTTCGATGCCGTCCTTGTTGAAGCGTCCGCCCCACGCGCCGTTGATCATGTCCACCAGGATGAACGGCTCGCTGGTGTCCTTGTCGTACCCGCTGAGTGCGATGACCGTGTTGCCGCCTTCACCGGCCGCCATCACCTTGGTCGGTGCGATTTGTGACAGCGCGCCGAACACGCAGTCGACCACGCGGTAGCCGGTCAGCGCGCGCGCGGCAACCGGCGCGGGCAGACGCGGATTCAGAATCGAGCCTTCGGGTGCCGTGATGTCGATGCAGCGATAGACGCCGGCATTGTTCGGCACGTCCGCTTCGAGTGCGCAGCGGATCGCAAGATAGGTTGCTGACTTCACGAACGACAGCGTCGAGTTGATCGCGCCTCGCACCTGCGGCGACGAGCCGGCGAAATCCACCGACACGCTCGATCCTTTCACCGTTATCGCGCACTTGATCGGAATCGCGTCCGGGGTAAAGCCGTCGTTGTCAATGTAGTCCGTGAATTCGTAGACGCCATCCGGCCACGCCGTAATCGCCTGGCGCGTCAGACGTTCGCCGTAGTCCAACAATTCGTCGAAATACTGGCGGAGATCGTCTTCGCTGTAGCGCTGGATCATCTTCACCAGCTCGCGCTCGCCGATATTGCAGGTGGCGAGCTGGGCGTCCAGATCGCCGAGCACCAGATCCGGCAGACGCACGTTCTTCTTGATGATGTCGACCAGCGTCTCGTTCACTTCGCCGCGCGCATACAGCTTCGTCGGCGGAATCCGCAAGCCTTCCTGGAAGATTTCGGTGGAATCGGCCGCGTTGGAACCTGGCACGCGACCGCCGACGTCGCAATGGTGCGCGATGACGACCGAGAAGCCCTGCAGCCTGTCTTCGAAGAAGATTGGCTTGAACATGAAAATGTCCGGCAGGTGCATGCCGCCTTCGTACGGATCATTGAAGATGATCACGTCGCCGGGCCGAACATTGTTCGAAAACTTCTTGATGACGACGTCGACGGCGTCCGGCACTGCGCCGAGATGCAGCGCGACCGTCTTGGCCTGCGCGAGAATCCGGCCGGCTGCGTCGCACATGGTCACGGAATAGTCGAGGACGTCGCGGATGATCGGTGAGCGCGCCGTGCGCATCACGGCAAATGCCATGTCGTCGACGATTGTATCCAGCGCATTTTTGACGACGGCAAAAGTGATGGGGTCGACCTTACGTTGTGTCATGTTCTACTCCTATGAAGTTCAGTCGAGCGATGCGATGACGCTGCCGACCTTGTCGGTGCTGACGCGCCAGCCTGGCGGAATGACGATGGTCGTATCCGAGCTTTCGAGAACGACCGGGCCGACGATTTCCGTGTCGAGCAGGGCGCGCGGAACGACCGGCGTATCGACCCACCCCGATGCGCGGCTGAAGTACACGCGGCGGGTGGTGCGGGCATGCTCGGCGGTCGAGTTTGCTGCGCTCCGGATGTCGAGGAAGTCTAGTGTCTTGGTCGCGAGGCCGCGGGCGAGAAGGCGGACGTTCGCGCATTCGATTGCGTCGTGCGACGCGTAGCCGTACATCGCCGTGTAAGCGTCGCGGAAACCCTTGCGGAATTGCTCCCGCGCGCCTTCGTCGAGCGCGGCGGGCACTTGCACCGGAATTTCGTAATCCTGGCCGCGGAAGTGCATGTCGAGTTCAAACACGTACTGGATGCGATCGGCGGTGTAGCCTTCGTCCGCGAGCGCCTTCGCCGCTTCGTCGCGCATCCCCGAGATGTTCAGCGCCAGCGCATCCAGATCGAGCGTGTCGAGCGGATCGAGGAACGGGCGCACGAAGTAGCGCTCCACCGAGCCGGCCAGCATGCCCATCGCGGTGAACACGCCGGGCGCGGCGGGGAACGCGACGCGCTTCATCTCGAGCGTGCGGGCAAGGTCGCACGCGTGAACCGGGCCGGACCCGCCGAAGGCCATCAGCGTGAAGTCGCGCGGATCCACGCCGCGTTCCACCGTGACCGCCTTGATGGTGCGCGCCATGTTGACGTTGACGACTTCGCGGATGCCGACCGCCGCCTCTTCGATCGAGATACCGAGCGGCTTGGCGAGCGTCTCGCCGATCGCGTCGCGCGCGGCCGTCAGATTGAGTTCCATCGTGCCGCCGGCGAGCCGCTGCGGCAGGAAGCCGAGGACGGCGTTCGCGTCGGTCACGGTCGTGCGATCGCCGCCGATGCCGTAGCACACCGGGCCCGGATACGCGCCGGCCGAAATCGGGCCGACGTTCAGGAGCCCGCCCGCATCGATCCACGCGATCGAGCCGGCGCCGCTGCCGACCTCGGCGACGTCGATCGTCGGCACGCGCATCATGTAGCCACCTGCCTTGATGAATCGGCTCGGTGTGGAGATGCCGGCACGAAACTCGTATTCGTTGGTCCGCGCGAGCTGGCCGTCATGAATGAGCGACGCCGACGCGGTCGTGCCGCCCATGTCGAACACGACGAGATCGGTATCGTGACGCGCTTCGCCGAGGCGCCCGGCGCCGACCACGCCTGCAGAGCGGCCAGACGAGATGAAGAACACCGGCGTATCCTGCGCGACGCGCGCGCTGGACAGGCCGCCGTTCGAATTGCTCACCAGCAGCGGCGCGTTCACGCCGATGCGCTTGAGGCCGCTCTCGAGGCGCTGAAGATAGGTGCGCAGCGCGGGCAGAACATAAGCGTTCACGACCGTGGTGGACGTGCGCTCGTACTCGCGCAGCTCGGGCAGCACGGAGATCGACGCCGTGACGCTGATCTCAGGAAAATGCGCCTGGAATGCGGCGAGCGCGGCTGCCTCGTTGTCGCGATTCTTGTACGAGTTAATAAAGCAGATCGCGACAGACTCGACGCCTTCGCTTCGGAAAAATTCGCCAGCCTTCAGCACTTCGCCGATCGGCGTCGCCCGTTCCACTTCGCCCGATGCGAGCGTGCGCTCGTCTACTTCGAGCCGATAGCGGCGCTCAACCAGAGGAACGGGCTTGTCCCACGTCAGATCGAACATCGTCGGCGTGCGGACGCGGCCGATTTCCAGCACGTCACGAAATCCCCTCGTGGTGATCAGGCCACACTTCGCGCCGACCTTCTGCAGCATGGTGTTCGAGCCGACCGTGGTGCCGTGGAGAATTTCCGTGACGTCGTCCGTCTTGAGGCCTGCCTGTTTCAGGATGCGTTGGACGCCCGTCAGAACGGCCTCTTCAGGTGCCGCCGGGGTCGACGAAACCTTTGTGAAGGCGATCTGACCTTTGTCGTCGAGCAGTACGAGGTCAGTAAACGTGCCGCCGATATCTACGCCGATGCGTGCGCTTGCCATAGTTTCATCCGTCCAGTGATTGCGCGGTGTTGATGCAATAGGTCGCTCGCTTGGCGTCCCGATCGTCAAATGGGCGCTGGTGCGAGCGTCTTGGGTTACCTCGTCCAGCCGTCTCGAAATACGTCAGTGTCGTAGTGCCAGGCTGGGCGCGTATAAGTCACGGCTGTCTCGTGGACGGACAGCAGATCCGCCATCGAGCGTGCGCAGCGGATGCGAACCATGTCAGCTTTTCTGCCGATGTCATGCGCGCTGAATCGACGGCAAAGGGCCTTGAATCTCCCGCCTTCACTGGCTGACGGTGCCGCATCCGGTGAAGTCAGTGGCCACTGAAAAATCGTCACGATCGCCTTCCATGTAACTGATTGCGTTGTGGATACATTGTCGACTAAATGCCGACAGTGTCAACCAGAAAAAATTCGACAGGCTCAGTCGGGCGAGCTGGAATGCCCGTGGTTAAAGGGATTGGGGGACGATTTAGTGGTAAACCACGTCCGAGATTTTCTCGATGATCTGCCGTTTTTCTTGACTTCCTGGGATCGGAAATTGATCATTGTCGACATGTGGTCGACGTTGCGGCCGCGAAACTCCTTTTTTGCAAAGGTTCAAACATGAGCACCCATTCGAATCTGATCGTTGTGACCGGCGGTGCCAGCGGCATTGGCGAAGCGGCTGCCCGTCGCTTTGCGGCGGCTGGCTGGAGGGTCGTGATCGGCGACCTGAACGCGGAACGTGGGGAATCCGTCGCAAGCGAATTGCGTGAGGCAGGGCAGAACGTCGTTTTCCTTCCGGTCGACGTCGCGAGCGATCAATCAATCGAGCAGTTCGCTGGTGCGATTCTCGAATCTCTCGGGGTGCCCGATGCGTTGGTCAATTCGGGCGGTATCCTGCAGAACGCGGTGCGTCTGCTCGAGATGAACGTGGCCGAGTTTGATCGGCTGATGGATATCAATGTCCGCGGAACCCTGCTGGTATCGCGCGCATTCGGCGCGGCCATGTGCGACAGCGGTAAGGGGGCGATCATCAACCTGTGTTCGATGACGACGTACAGGCCATCTGCGCAGATCGGCTACGCGGTCGGTAAGGCGGGGCTCAAGACGCTGACGGAGGTGATGGCGGCGGAATGGGGCCCGAAAGGAGTGCGTGTCAATGCGGTCGCGCCGGGTTATACGCTGACGCCCGCGATGCAGGCGCGTATCGATTCGGGCGAGCGCGATCCGAAAGCAGTAATCGAGAAATCGGCGTTGCGCCGTTTCGTCAGCCCCTCGGAAGTTGCCGATGCTATCTTCTTCCTGTGTTCCGAGCAGGCGTCCGCGATTACCGGCGTGACCCTTCCGATCGATTGTGGCTGGCTTGTCACGACGGCCTACTCGGCGTTCGCTTCCCAGCCCTGAGGCGGCGATTGCGGACAGCGGGTTTGGGCTTGTCGTCATCCGGGAGGCAGAGGGCGATGTGGTAGGATGGTCGGCTCGATTCGGTGATGGCTTCAATGAATTGCTTTCGAGGTTTAGAGGGGCGAACATCCACATCCTGTGTTCGCAACATCACTGCATCGGAGCTGAATTTAAGGGAACGCGATATGGCTAGGTCATCAGTCCAGATTCAGACGGGTAAGGAAACGGGGGCTGCCCGCGTTTATACGACCCTGCGAAACGAGATTCTTACGATGAAGCTCGCTCCGGGCATGCCTCTGGACGAGGTTGGGTTGGCCGAGCGCTTCGACATGTCGCGCTCGCCCGTTCGCGAGGCATTGGTTCGGCTTTCCGCGGACGGGTTGGTCACGATCTTGGCCAATCGTAGTACCGTCGTGACACCGATGGATTTCGCTCGGGTTCCCGAATATCTCGACGCACTCGATCTATTGCAGCGCGTTACGACACGTCTTGCCGCGCTGCACCGGACGACGGCCGATCTCGCAAAAATTCGGCAAGCACAAAAAGCCTACGAGAAAGGCATCGCAGCGAGCATCAAACAGGGTGACAGCCTGCCGATGATCGAAAGCAATTACGAATTTCACATGGCGATCGCGCGGGCCGGACGGAATACCTATTTCGTCGACCTCTACCGGCGGCTGCTCGACGAAGGGCGGCGAATGCTGCACCTTCACTTCGAGTTCAAGGCGCTGGATCCGAATATCAATGTGGATGAGATGGCGAGCGACCATACCGAGATGGTTGAGGCGATCGAGCGAGGCGACGCAGACCAGGCGGAAGAGTGTGCCCATCGGCACGCAGTGCAGTTCAAAGGGCGATTCATGCAGTTCATGGATCGTAACCTAACCGCCAGCGTACCCCTCACCTACGGCACCGCCGCTTAACGCGACAACGGCTGAGGAATGCGCGCGCCGCTGTCATTCATGACAGCGGCGTGGCTTTGTTCGTGACATCAGTTCGCCGGACTGATCTCTTTTGGTTCGGCCAGCCTTCCTCCCACCGACCACATCGAGCGATCGACCTCCGTAATCACGAGTTGCACATCCGCGAGCGAGCATTTCGCAACGCGCGCCATCTCGCGGGTCAACACCTCTGCGAGTTCGGACTTCTGCGCGTGTGTTCTGCCGCTCAGCATTTCAACGCGAATGATGGGCATGTAGCCTCCTTGGTTCATGTGACGTTTTGCTGCAAGCAGCAGCTCAGATTGCGATTTATAGTCGACGAAATGTCGACATATGGTTGCATCGGGTCTTAAAAGAGTCAAGCGTAGGGCCGCGATCCGACGCCATTCTTGTATCGGGTATCTCCCTATCTTCAACTGAGAAGGCTTAACCAGAAAGGCTAGCCGGCCGTTTCTGGCACGAGGAACTTTTTTTCTCGGTTGACAATGTCGTCATTCGGTCGACAATATGTGTGTGATGGACGATGACATTTGCGGTGCGGTGTGCCGTTCGTTGCTGGGCAGTTTGGGGACTACTTTCGACTGAGGAGTTCAAGATGATTCGGACGTCTATGTTTTTGCGTCATGCGGCCCTCTGTGGCGCCGCGTTCACGTCGCTGGTTGCGAGCGTGCCTTCCCATGCGCAGGACAGCTCAACATGGCAAAGCGTGAAGAAGGCAGGGGTGCTGCGCTGCGGTGCCGCGACCTCGCCGCCTTATGTCATGCGCGATCCGAAGACGGGCCAGTACAGTGGCATGTTCTCGCAGCTTTGCAAGGCGTTTGGGGAAAAAGTCCTGAAGGTCAGGGTCGAATTCGTGGATACCACGTGGGACAACATCGTTGCCGGCCTTCAGTCCGACAAGTGGGATATGTCGCTGGCGCTCAACGACACGCCCGAGCGTGAGAAGGCCATCGCCTTTTCGAAGGCTGCGACCGACTACAGTGTGACGCTCACGTACAACAAGAACAACCCGAAACTGCCGAAGACCATTCACGCCATTTCCGATATCGACAAACCCGGTGTGATCGTGACGGTCATGTCTGGGACGGCGCAGGACAAGGCTATTTCGGGCGCGTTGAAGCAGGCGCAGATCATGCGGTTGCCGGGTTTTGACGAGACGCGGCTTGCGCTGATGTCGAAACGTGCCGACATGCTGGCCGACGACGTCATGACGAACCGGCTTCTGACCGAGGCCCACCCGGACTGGGCCGCCGTCCTCAATCCGAATCCGACGCTCGCTCCGCAGGGCATCTGCTTTGGTATTCGGAAAGACACTCCCGCGCCTGATATCGCAGTTCTGAACAAGTTCATCGACGATGAAATCAAGTCCGGCGATGCGGAGCGCCTGGCCAAGGCATCGATCAAGGAAACGCTCACGCAAGGCAAGTAACGATCGCGAGTGGGCGGCGTGGAAAGAGCGCTACGCCGCGTCATGTGACACAAGCCGCAGTCCCGAACCCGGGTCATCGGGTTCGATTCAAATCGGGAGCGCCTGTATGGCGTTCCGAAAGAGGATGGTCTCATGTCGTCAACACCCGTGAACATCGTGCAAACTTCTGCTCCCCCGGCCGGTCCCATTCGAGCCGAGTACAGAGGCGATTTCGTCCAGCTTCGCCAGGTCTATAAATCGTACGGTGAGCATCTGGTCGTGATGGACAAGATGGACCTGGACATGCGCGCCGACGACCGGCTCGTGATCATCGGCCCGAGCGGAAGCGGCAAGAGCTCGCTGCTACGCGTGATGATGGGCCTCGAGGGGGTTCAGGGCGGCGAGATCTCGTTCCAGGGCAAGCCGTACATCTATGGCGGCAATTCCAGGCGCACGAACCGTATCGACGCGAAGCTGCAAAAGCAGATCGGCATGGTATTCCAGCACTATACGTTGTTCCCGCATCTGTCGGTGCTCGGCAACCTGATCCTCGCGCCAGTCAAGGTCGGCGGCTTGTCGAGGGTGGAGGCGACTGAGCGCGCACGGAAATATCTGGCCCGCCTCGGCCTCGAAAGCAAACTGAACGCGTACCCGAGCCAGCTGTCCGGTGGCCAGAAGCAGCGCGTCGCGATTGCCCGCGCGCTGATGCTCGAGCCGAAGCTGATGCTGTTCGACGAAGTCACGTCGGCGCTCGATCCGGAGATGGTGGTCGAAGTGCAGAACGTGATGCTGAAGCTTGCCGAGCAGAAGATGGCGATGATCATCGTCACACACGACATGCACTTTGCGCGCGACATCGCGACGCGCGTGGTGTTCTGCGCGGGCGGCAAGATCGTCGAGCAGGGCGCACCGGCCGAGATGTTCAAGTCGCCGAAGGAAGCGCGCACGCGCGAGTTCCTCGAGAAAGTGCTGCATCTCGACTGAGGACGAAGCCATGAACTATCACTTCGATTTCTCTTTTCTGACCGGCAACGTTGGCAAGCTGCTGGACGGCTTGTGGGTCACGCTCGAACTCGCGCTGGCGGCGAACGTGATGGGCATCGTGCTTGGCTTCCTGTTGTGCCTCATGGTGATGAGCCGCTGGACGATCGTGCGGTGGTCGGCGCAGTTGTTCATCGAATTCTTCCGCTGCACTCCGGCGCTGTTGCAGATCGTCTGGTTCTTCTACTGCATTCCGATGATGGTCGATGTGTTCGTCGATCCGATCGCGATGGGTGTGCTCGCACTCGGCCTGAACCTGACCGCGTTCAACGCCGAGGCGTATCGCGCCGGTGTGCAGGCGGTTCCGAAGGAACATCTCGATGCATGCGTCGCGCTCGGGCTGAAGCCGTGGCAGCGCACGCTGTACGTGGTACTGCCGCAGGCGCTGCGCACCGCCATGCCAGTGTTGATGACAAACGGCATCGGCACGCTGCAGCAAAGCGCGCTGGTCGCGATCGTCGCGGTTGCGGACCTGATGTACGTTGGCAAGAGCCTGGCGACCGAAGCGTACCGGCCACTCGAGACGTACTCGGTCGTCGCGCTGATTTATTTCGCGCTGTCGCTGCCAATCGCGCGGCTGGTACACGTGATCGAGCGTCGTCAGGACGTCGCGATGCAGCGTTGAGGAGTTCAACATGTTACTCGATTTTTCGATCGTCCTGCCGTACTGGTCGGTGTTGCTAAAAGGGCTCGGGCTGACGCTCGCGTTCACGAGTACGTGCGCGGTGGTCGGCAGTCTCGGCGGCTTCGTACTGAGCTTACTGCGGATGTCGCCGTCGGGCTGGCTGAAGAAGCTGACAACGCTTTACGTGGAATTTTTCCGAGGTACGCCGCTCTTGATCCAGCTGTTCTGGGTGTTCTTCTGCTTTCCGGTGGTGTTCCGGCTGCCGATTCCGCCGTACCTGTCGGTGCTGATCTCGCTGACGCTGTACATGATCGCGATTACGAGCGAGACATTCCGAGGGGCACTGAAGTCGATCGCAGGCGAGCAGCACGACGCGTGCATCGCGCTGAGCCTGTCGCCGCACGTGAAGATCCTGTATGTGATTTTTCCGCAGGCTTTGCTGCGCGCGGTTCCGCCGCTGCTGTCGAACGTCGTAAGCCTGTTCAAGGAGAGCGCGCTTATCTCGTCGGTCGGTATCGCGGACCTGATGTTTGTCGGACAGAACATCTCGAACAGCACCGCGCATCCAGTCGAGTTCCTGACGACCGTCGCGCTGATTTATTTCGCCGTTGCCTTTCCGCTGACGCGTCTCGTCGGCGTGGTGGAGTCGCGGCTGCTCAGGCGCTTTGCCTATTAACAGGAGGACAGACATGACGACACACGTTTTCAAGTGCATCGAAGGTCATACAGAGGGGATGCCGGTCCGGATGGCCATTGACGGCGTGCCCGAATTGCACGGCTCGACGATGAACGAGCGCCGGCACTACTTCATCGAGCATTACGACTGGATCCGTCGCGCGCTGATGCTCGAGCCACGTGGTCACGCAAACATGTCAGGCACACTGCTGTATCCACCTGTCAGCGACAATGCGGACATGAGCCTGCTGTTCGCCGAGACGTCCGGATGCCTGCCGATGTGCGGCCACGCGTCGATCGGCTCGGTCACGTTTGCGATCGAATCCGGTCTCATTGTTCCAAAACAGCCGGGCACCGTCATCGTCGACGTGCCGGCTGGGCAGTTGACCGCGCGCTATGTGCAGACGGGTCAACGCGTGACTTCGGTACGGTTCACGAATGTGCCGAGTTTTCTGCTGCACCGCGACGTCGAGATCGAGCATCCGCATTTCGGGAAGCTGGTCCTCGATATCGCGTATGGCGGGAATTTCTATCCGATCGTCGAAGTGCAGCCGAACTTTCCGGGCTGCGAGCACTTCACGCCGGACCAATTGCTCGAATGGGGACGTGCGACGCAAAAGTGCGTGAACGACACGATCGACGTCGCGCATCCCGACAATCCGCTGATTCGCGGCGTCAAGCATTGTATGTGGACCGGGAAGCCGTTGGCGGCCGATTCCGACGCGCGCGCGGTGGTTATCGCCGGCAACAGTATCGTCGATCGCTCGCCGTGCGGCACCGGCACCTCCGCGCGGGTCGCGCAACGGCACGCGAGAGGGCTGCTCATCGAAGGGCAGACGTTCAAGCATGAGAGCATCATCGGCAGTCATTTCATCGGGCGTGTCGAAGCGATCACCCGCTTGAAGAGCGGACGGGATGCAGTATTCCCGAGTGTAGAGGGGCGCGCGTGGATCACGGGGCGCAGCGAGCATTACGTCGACGAGTCGCAACCTTACGCACACGGCTTCGACCTGATGGAACTCGTCAAGTGAACGCGATTCCCCAATGCGTCAATCCGGATGCGCAGTCGGCCGAGAAGGAAACCGCCGTCGTAATTGGCGGCGGCATCGTCGGGACATGCTGCGCGCTCTATCTGCAGCGCAACGGCTACTCTGTCACGCTCGTCGATCCCGCGGAGGCTGGGGACAGCACCGCGAAGTGGAGTTGCGGCCAGATAGCGGTCGGGGAAATCATTCCGCTGTCGAAGCCCGGAACTCTGAAGAAGGTACCCGGCTGGCTGATGGATCAGACCGGACCGCTCGCACTCCGCCCGAGCGCGTTGCCGCGAATACTGCCGTGGTTTCTGCGCTTCCTGTCGTTCGCGAGTCAAGCACGAATTGGCGAGATCGCGCAGGCGATGGCATCGTTGACGCAGAACGTGTTTTCGGATTACGCACAGTTGCTCGACGCGTGCGACGACAAGGCGCTGCTCGTGCAGCGACCGATCTTGGAGGTATTCGACAGCGCTGCGGGGATCGAGCACGAGCGCGGCTACAACGAGATTCGGCAGTCGCTTGGTTTTACGTCCGAGGTGCTCGGCGCGGCCGACATCGCCGATCTCGAACCGTCGCTGGCCGGGCGATTCTCGCATGGGCTGCTGCTGTCGCAATGGCGCTTTGTGAGCGATACCGAAGGATTCATTCGCGCGCTGACCGGCAGCTTTCTGTCGCAAGGCGGGCGCCGCATTCGCATCGGGGCCGACCGGATCGACGAAGCGTCCGGCCGCGCGACCGGGGTCACGCTGTTGAACGGCGAACGGATCGCGGCATCGCACGTAGTGGTCTCGGCCGGGGTGGGATCGCGCCGGTTCTTCAATCAATTGGGCATCGACGTGCCGCTGGAAGGCGTCGCGGGCTATCAGACGCTGTTGGCGAATCCTGGCGTCGAGTTCCGGCATTCAGTGATTTATGCGGACGGCGGATTTTGCTTCGCGCCGATGACGCGCGGTCTGCAGATCGGCGGGACGATCGAGTTCGCGGGACGCAATGCCGAGCCGAATTTCAAGCGGGCCGAAACTGTTTTGAACAAGGCGAAACGGATTCTGCCGAAACTGCAAACCATCGAGCGGGAATTCGGCGTCGGCTATCGGCCTTTGCTGCCCGACACGAAGCCGATCATCGACCGCTCGCGGCGGTTGCCGAACGTCTTGATCGCGATCGGCCACGGACAACTCGGCCTGACGCTCGGCGCCACGACCGGGCGCTTGATTGCCGATCTGGCCGCGAGCCGTTCGTCCGGGCTGGACTTGACGCCGTTCAGCGCTTATCGCTTTGGTTAGCGGGGAAACGCTCCGGGATATGCGGCGTGCAGTCGACACATTAATCAACTGAATCGGGTGAAACATGCGTTGGAAAAGAAGTTTGCAGATGGTCGGCGTGCATTGCGAAGGCGAGATCGGCAAGGTCATCACCGGCGGCGTCGTCGACATCCCCGGCGAGACGATGCTCGACAAGATGAACTACATCAACGAAGTTGACGACAGTCTGCGGCGGCTCGTCGTGCTTGAGCCGCGCGGCTGCCTGCAGATGTCCGTGAATCTGCTGATTCCGCCGACGCGTCCGGAAGCCGATGCGGGCTTTATCGTGCTGCAGTCGGACAAGGCGCATCCGATGTCCGGCAGCAATTCGATTTGCGTGGTGACGGCGCTACTCGAACTCGGGATGGTGCCGATGCAGGAGCCGGAAACGACGGTGGTGCTGGATACGCCCGCCGGTCTCGTGACGGCGCGGGCGACTTGCCGGGACGGCCGTTGCGTTGGCGTGTCGCTCGATATGGTGCCTGCCTTCGTCGAAAAGCTGGATGTGCCGGTGCAGATCGAGGAGTATGGCGAGATCAAAGTGGACATCGCGTTCGGCGGTGTCTATTACGCGCTGGTCGACGTGACCCAACTGGGGCTTGAGATCGCGCCGCAGAGCGCGCGCAGGCTGGCCGATCTCGGGGTGAGCCTGCGCGGCATCATCGACGAGCAAATCGACATCCAGCACCCACTTTACCCAAAGATAAATCAGATCGCCTACGTGATGTTCCGCAATCGCGTCAATGACACGACTTATCAGACCTGCACGACGCTTCCGCCCGGACGGATCGACCGCTCGCCATGCGGGACGGGAAGTTCTGCGAATCTGGCGGCGCTGGCCGCGCGTGGCGTCGTCGACGTGGGTAGCCAGTTGATGTCCCGTTCGACGATCGGCAGTGAATTCAAGGTGGAGATGCTGGGGCATGCCGAAGTCGGGAACAAAGCTGCCGTGCTGACGCGTGTGACGGGGCGGGCGTGGATTTACAGCGTCGAGCAGGTGGGTGTCGACCCGGACGATCCGCTCGCCGCCGGATTCATGTTGAGCGATACGTGGGGCGAGGGCTTTCCGAAAGCATGACGGCCAGTGTGTCGCGCCCATTCTTCGGCGCAGCCGCCCCGTCGTCGATGCGATTCCGTTACTTTGACAGTGAGTTTCTATGATTACCGGAAAGACCGGCGTGTTCTTCATGATCGCCGACCCGATCGAGCAGGTGCGCACGCCTGAAATTTTCAACAAAGTACTTCCGCAGTGCGGTGTCGATGCAGTGATGGTTCCGCTTCACGTCACGTCGGCCAATTTGGTCAGCACCATTCGCGCTCTCTTTCAGTCGCCCACGACGCGCGGAATCGTATTGTCAATTCCACACAAGGCTGCTGCGGCAGCTTTGTCGGATCGGTGCTCGAAGGGGGCGGCCACAGCGAATGCGGTCAACGCGATCAGGAGAAATGCCGCTGGCGAACTCGAGGGCGAGCTGTTCGACGGGCTGGGTTTCGTGAAATCCATGGACCGCTACTCGATGGAATACCGCAGCAAGCGCGTCCTGTTGATCGGCGCGGGTGGTGCGGGTTGTGCGATCGCAACCGCGCTGGCTGCGGGAGATGTGTCTGAGCTCGTCATTTTTGATCCGGACATGGTGAAGGCGGGGGAACTGGCACAGTCGATCAGGCGACAGTACGACATTCCATCATCGGCGCGGTCGAGCAATGATCCGGTGGGCTTCGACCTGGTCATCAATGCATCGCCGCTCGGCTTGAAGGCATCGGATCCTTTGCCGGTATCGCCTGAGAGGCTGGGCCCCGACGCCCAGGTCTGCGACATCCTGATGAAAAACCAACCTACGCCGTTGCTTCAAGCAGCCATGTCGCGTGGCAATGCCGTTCTGCCAGGTTTTGACATGCTGATCCTGCAAACACCGCTGTTCTTCGAATTCTTTGGTATCACTGAGGCGGCAGAGATGCTGCGCCGGGACGACTCGGTCGTGCGCGAAATGCTCTTTCCGCCGGAACTCATGGATATGGTGCGACGCACGGCTTGAGCGTGGAGATTTTCCTTTTGGGCGCGCATTACCACGTTTACGCGCGAACCCTCGACCGCATGCGCGCGTAGCTGTTCTCTCGGCTCGATGCCGCCGGACGGAGCGGCGACGATCAATGCTCGTGCGCGTTCGGTCCGCGCCGGATTGCGGTGAAGAACGCCTCGATGCGGCGCGCGCCGGGGATGCCGAGCCCGGCGCTCGCGGAATCGTTTGCTTGTTTCCATCGGACTACCGGCTGCAGTTACGAGTTCGAGCTGCTGCTGGAAATAGCGCGCGCAGCAAACGAATTCAGCCTGCAGGTCGCCGCAAATGAAATATCGACGGTAAGCTTTGGCCCCCGGATGTGTGCGGTTCAGGTGGCCGCCTCCGGCGTGAATGTCTCGAATTCCGCCCATATTCGGGGCAGTCTCCACTGATGGAAACCCTTACTATCTGCGATATTTTGAGTTGTTGACATATGACGTCTCACCTAATACCTTGATGGCTGAGCTGCCCGCGCGGCTTGATTTTGGGCTCCCCAATCCACGCCAACTCGGTGTCGCGGAATGAGGGGACTGTCCCAGTCCGGCCTGTATGCGACGCGTCAATGAGCATTTGCCTGGTCAAGTGCGTCGACGTGGCGGCGTTGGCCTAGTCAAACTCATAGAGGTGTCAAATGAAGAAATCGTTTTCTGTACAGCACATTGCGATAGCGGCGTCCTTGACTGCAACCGGACTGACGTTTAGTCATGTGGCCAGCGCTGCAGATGTCACGATCGGATTCGCCGCACCGCTGACCGGAGCGTCGGCACATTACGGGGCCGACCTGAAGCGAGGCGTTGAGCTGGCGATCGATGACGCGAATGCGAAGAAGCTCGTGATCGGCGGTCAGCCCGTGCGTTTTGTCCTGGATGCAGAGGACGACCAAGGTGACCCGCGGATGGGGTCACAAGTCGCGCAGAAGCTGGTGGACTCCAAGGTCGCTGGAATTGTCGGGCATTTCAACTCGGGCACCAGCGTGCCCGCCTCGCGGATCTACTACAACGCCGGAATTCCGATGGTTTCCCCTACGGCGACCAATCCGACACTGACATCGCAAGGCTTCAATACCGTGTTTCGCGTGACGAATTCGGACGCTCAGATGGGACAGCTTGCTGGCCACTCGGCCGTCGAGGCACTGAAGGGCAAAAGCATTGCGGTAATAGACGATCGCACCGCGTTCGGCCAGGGCATGGCCGACGAGTTCGTCAAAGGTGTGAAGGCCGCGGGCGGGAAAGTCGCTGACCGCGAATTCACGACCGACAAGGCGGTGGATTTCCGCGCGCAGCTGACCCGGATTAAGTCGTTCAATCCGGACGTGGTCTTCTGGGCGGGGCTGGACCAGCAGGCCGGTATGGTGATGAAGCAGATGCGCCAGTTGGGCATCCGGGCGACGCTGTTGGGTGGTGGCAGCTTCGAAAACGAAACGTTCCTGAAGGTGGCGGGCGAAAGTGCCGAAAGTGCCATGTCGTGGGACTATGGTGTGCCGTTGACCAAGCTGAAGGCAGGCAAGGCATTCGACCAGAAAATGAAGGCCAAGTACAACGAGGGTGTCGTTGCCTATTCGCCGTCCGCGTATGACGCTACCTGGGTGCTGATCAGTGCGATGCAGAAGGCAAATTCGACCGATCCCAAGATCTATGCGCCGCTCATCAAATCGGTGTCATTCGAAGGCGTCTCCGGAAACATCGCGTTCATGCCGAACGGTGACATGAAGGATCCCGCTGCGACGTTCTACAAGGTGATCGGTGGAAAGTGGGTGCCGCAAGCCATTGCAACTGGCGACAAGGTCGAACCGATCAAGAACTGATGGGATTGGCTCGGTAAGGGTGACACTTCGAGGCGACGGTCCGGCGCGCGCTGACGCCGATTCTCACGCGTGAGCGCTCGGACCACAATACAAACGAAACAGGAATTTGGAAGATATAATGAGGAATCCATATTTCAGACTAGCGGCGATTTCCGCAGGCGTGATCGCTTCGCATGCGTATGCGCAAAGTACGGTCACGCTGTACGGTATCGTCGATACGGGATTGATGTACGTCCATAACAGCGGCGGGAAATCGACGCAGCTGATGATGGCAAGCGGAACGGAATCGGGTTCGCGCTGGGGGCTGAAGGGCAGTGAAGACCTTGGCGGGGGGCTGAAGGCGATTTTCCAGATCGAGAATGGATTCAGCTCGACATCAGGCAGCCTCGGTCAAGGCAGCCGCATGTTTGGGCGGCAGGCCTACGTCGGGCTGTCGAGCGGGAGTGGCTGGGGTACGGTGACGCTCGGCCGCCAGTACGATCCGCTCATCGATCTCGTGCAACCGGTGCAAGGCGACAACTACCTCGGCGGGTTCTTTTCGTCGCCGGGCGATATCGACAACGCCGACAACAGCGTTCGGGTCAACAACGCCATCAAGTGGTCGAGCCCGAACTGGTCCGGCTTGCAATTCGCCGCGATGTATTCGTTCGGGGGCGTCGCCGGTGCGGTCGGCTCCGGCCAGACATACAGTGGTGCGGCCGCGTACACTAACGGTCCGCTTGCGGTGGCGGCGGGCTTCCTACACGTAGACAATGGCAACGGCTCGGTGGCGCAACGGGCGAAGACCTCCGCGGACTCGCTGTTCAACAGCAGTGTCAACGCGTTCTATGCTTCCGCGCGTTCCGTCAACATCGCGCGTGCAGGCGGCCGGTACACACTTGGCGCTTTCACTCTGGGTGGCTACTACAGCTATTCGCAGTACAACCCGGATGCGTCATCGGCGTTCAGCCGTTCCGAGAAATATCACAATGGCTCGGTCTATGGGGTATGGCAGGTCACGCCGGCGCTATTGACCGAAGTCGGCTACAACTACCTGCGGTCGTTAGGCGATTCGTCGGCGAAGTATCACCAATTCAGCATCGGGGCCGACTACAACCTGAGCAAGCGCACGGACGTCTATACGGTTGCGTCATACGGGCATGCGACGGGCGAGAATGGCGCCGGTGCTGCACAGGCCGTGATCGGGTCGATGGATATCGATGCCGGCAAGCGTTCTCAAGCGATCGTGACGGTGGGTCTGCGTCACCGGTTCTGACACCGCTTCCGACGATGTCCTCCAGGCGACATTGAACGGCTCCCGGGCGAGTGGTCCGGGAGCCGCTTTTTCTGTAAGCCGACTTCCGGGGAAGTACCCGGACATACATGTGTTGGATGCCACGGACGATCGGCGCTGGCGTGATGCATCCGCTCATGGTGGTCGTTCTCGCGCTTGTCAGTATCTCGTCAGTACCGAATGAGGGCCCGCGAGTCCCAAACGAAACTGGACTTGGCGTGCATGCAGATGACTGGAGCGGTTGCGGATGTGCCGATGGCGGGTACGTCGCAAGCGACGCGGCAGCAGCACCGGCGATGCGCAAGCAGTCCGGATTCATCGCTGCCGCATCGCCATTGACTTGCCTATTCCGAGCGTGCGCTCGTCAAATGATGGTAGCGCTCGAGGCTTTCGTTGAGATGGCGTCGCATCGCGCGGCGGGCGCCGCTGTCATCCTGGTTCTCGATGGCTTCGAGGATGTCGCCGTGCTCCCTCTGAATGCGCTTGATGTACGTCTTGCGCTCTTTCAGATTTGCTTTCGCGTGCTTCAGTCGCAGATCGCCGATGATTTCCTGGCCCAGCGACCGCAGGATCGACACGAAGTGAGGATTCTCCGAGCACGTTGCGACGGCCAGGTGGAATTCGAAGTCCGCGCGAGCGCATTCAGCGTCGTTGTCGATCGCGACGATCTCCATCCGCGCATAGACTTCCTTGAGCGCCTTCAGGTGCGGCTCCGATCGCCGACGGGCCGCATACGCGGCGCCTTCCGTTTCGACCCCGGTCCGG
Source organism: Burkholderia sp. SR8 (assembly GCF_052851275.1). NCBI lineage: Bacteria > Pseudomonadati > Pseudomonadota > Betaproteobacteria > Burkholderiales > Burkholderiaceae > Burkholderia > Burkholderia sp. SR8. The sequence continues at coordinate 19,250 of NZ_JAULUC010000010.1, read as the reverse complement.
AGCTCGAGCACGTGCATCGAGTTGTTCAGCGTCGTCGAATCGATGAAATTCAGCTCCGATGCCTGATCGGTTTCATCGGTGACGAACACGCCGACACCATGGCGCGCAATCAGGCGGCGACCGAGCTTCAGCGACGCGACCGCTTCGCGAACAACGGTCCGGCTGACGCCGAATTCGGCGCAGAGTTCGGGCTCGGTCGGCATCTTGGAGCCGCGGGGATATTCCCCGCGGTCGATCTTGTCGTTCAGCGCCTGAATGACGAGTTCGGTCAGGCTGCGCCGCCGGCCGGAGCTGGCGGCATTCTTCAGGAGAGTTTCAGCGTCCAGAGACATTCCGTGTACTCCACACAGGATAGGAAGGCTCTGCAATTGTCGGATGCAGGCGTACCGCGCTGGCGCCCGGTCGTCGGTGTGTGACCTGCGCCGTATGACATATTATGACTTTAACATACTCGCAGGCGGACTCACGCCCGCGTCGCAGAGGCATGCGAGGCGGGTGTGAGTTCCCTGACTTACGTCATGCGTAGATATAGCCGCCGCTGACGATCACGTTCTCGCCGGTCGCGTAGGTATTGCGGGTGCTTGCCATCATCACCACCCATTGCGCGATTTCTTCGGGTTCCGCCGCTCGGCCCAGCGGGTTGGCTGACGCGAGCTCACCGAGGAAGCCGAGCTTCTTTGCTCGTTCGGTTGCGAAGCCCGCGGGTGCGACGGAATTGACCAGGATGCCGTCCTTTGCTACTTCCTGAGCAAACGACTTGGTCAGGCTGACAACGGCGGCCTTCGTGGCGGCATAGTGTCCATTTTGCGGATGTGCCTTGAACGCGTCGACCGACGTGATGTTCACAATGCGGCCGGCCACGTGGGTTTCAACCTTCGAGCGAGCGCGCATATGCTCGATCGCGGCCACCATCATGTGATAGGTACCCTTGATGTTGACCGCGTTTTCGAGATCCCACTCGTCGTCCGAAATTTCGAGCAGCGGACGTCGCGGATAGATTGCCGCGCTGTTGACGAGGGAATCGACACGATCGAGCGCTTCCAGTGCCCGCTTGAACACCGCATGAGCGGAGTCCTTGCGGGTAATGTCGCCTTCGGCGCCAAAGACCTGGTGGCCTTCTGCCCTCAGGTTGCTGACCGTCTCTGCGAGCAGAGGGCCGTTCTTGTCGATGAGTGCGATACGCTCGGCGCCGTCTGCGAGCATTAGTTTTGCGACGGACAGACCGAGGCCGGATGCGCCGCCGACGATCACAACGCGTTGATTCTTCATGATTCAGATTTCTCCGTACCGAAAGACTTTGGTGACTAGCTGACTGACACGATTTGCGAACCGCCGGCCGCCTGGTCCGTCGGAAAGACTTCCATCCTCGACACGTCGACGTAGTCGGGAAGCGCGATGGCGGTCGCGATCAACTCGGCGATGTGTTCAGGCTGAATCGAACGGTAAGCGTCGTACAGTTTCTCGTTCGCGCCGGTCTCGCCGAGCGCCGTGCGATACAGGCTTGTCTGTACGCGCCCCGGAGCGATCTCCGTCACGCGAACCTTGCTGCCGAGCAGGTCGCAACGCAGCGAATCGCAAAACATGCTGATTGCTGCTTTCGTTGCGCCGTATACCGCGGTGTTCGGATGCGGAAAGCGCCCGGCGCTAGAGCCGACGAAAAACAGGTGGCCGCGCTTTCGCTTCTGCATGCCGTCGAGGGCCATGTGGGCGATGCGGAGTGGCGCCCGCAAATTGACGTCGATCATGCTGTCGATGTCGGTGGGTGAACATTCGCCGAATTTCGCGATCGCCGGCAGCAGTCCGGCATTGTTGACGACGACGTCGATCTCGACGCGATCGAACAACATCTGCAACGACGACGTGTCCTGCAAATCCACGGCAATCGGTGTCGCGTCGCATTCGTCCGCTAGAGTGTCGAGTGCCGTCGCGTCGCGTCCGAGCGCATAGATCTTTAAGCCTTCCTTGGCCAGTCGGTGTGCGATCGCACGTCCGATACCGCTTGATGCGCCGGTGACGAGCGCAGCTTTGTACGGTTGAACATTCATGGTGTTGCCTTTCGTTGTGCCGTATATCCCGGCAAATTCAGATCACGCCTTCCTCGATGAAGGGCCGATTTTCGACTACGCGCTCGTAGCCCAGCGGCCCGAGATCGAGTGACCGGTATTCGCCGTAGGTGATCAACTCACTGAGGCCACGGCCGACGGCGGGCGACTGCTGCAGACCATGGCCGCTGAAACCGTTGGCGAACAAGAAGTTCGTGACTTCCGGATGCGGTCCGATGACGGCGTTGTGATCGAGCACGCAGAAGTCGTAATGTCCTGCCCATGAACTGACGACCTTGATGGCTTCGAATGCCGGGATGCGATCGGCGAGCGCAGGCCAGATCACTTCGTCGAATTCGGAATGGATGACTTCGAAGTCGTTGGCGTCGGCGAGCGGATCCGGATCTGGATAGCAGCCGGTCAGATAGTATTTCCCTTCCGGTCGGAAAAAGATCCCGGTCGCGTCGATAAGCATCGGCACGGTGCCCGTGAGGGGTGTGCGGCAGTCGAATACGAACAGGCAGCGCTTGCGCGGCTCAACCGGAATATCGAGGCCGGCAAGACGCGCCATGGCCGGCCCGCGCGTGCCCGCGGCGTTCACCATCGTTCCGCACCCGATCGTCTCGCCGCTCTTGAGCTTCACTCCGGTGATCCGCGAGCCTTCGCGGACGAGGTCAACCACTTCGTTTTCGATGTATTCGATGCCAAGCGATCGCGCCTTGCGGCGCATGCCCTGTAGCAGACCATAGCTGTCGAACCAGCCTTCGCCACTTTGCCCGTAAACGCCGCTGGCCAGTTGATCGGTATTGAGCCACGGGAAGCGCTGCTTGAGCTGTTCCGGATCAAGGAGTACGACGTCGGCGCCGTTTTCCCGTTGCGTCTGGTAGTTGCGCTCAAGCATCGGTGCACCGGCCGCGTCGCCGAGGTACAGGTAGCCGTTTTCCTTGAAGCCGAGCTCCGGGGCTTCGCCGTCAACCTCGACCCGTTCGTGGAAGTTGCGAATGAACTCCGTTCCGAACTGCGAGATCTTGATATTCAGCGGGTTCGAGAACTGTTGCCGGATCGATGCGCTCGACAATGCCGTCGCGGACTGCGCGTAGGTCCAGTCGCGCTCGACGACGAGCACCGAACCCTTGAAGTCGGGATTCTTCGCGAGGAAATACGCGGTCGCGCTCCCGACTACGGCGCCACCTACTATGACAACGTCATAGTGAGTCTTTGCTGCTTGCTGTGCCATCTCTATTCCTTCCAAAAGTGTCGTGCCGGGTTGGGGTGCTCAATCGACCTTCGGATCCTCGAAATGGCCGTCGGCGACGAACTGGCCGCCCTGGAACCGCACCGCCGGATGGCGCGGGTCGGGCGTGCCTGTGTTCGCGTAGACCTCGGCGCGGTAGAGGTCGGCCGTGTCCTTCGGTCGATATCCCAGATAGGCCGCCTGCGTGTTGTCCCAGAAGTTGGCGCTGTTATTCGAGTTGCCGTACACGATCATGTGGCCGACGCTCGGCGTCATCAGCGACTGGATGCACAGATGCGAAAAATCGTCATAGGAAAGCCAAGTGGCCAGCATGCGGCGGTCGACCGGCTTCGGGAAACACGACCCAATCCGCAGGCAGACGGATTCGATGCCGAATTTGTCGAAGTAGTAGCGCGACAGGTTCTCGACGAACGTCTTGCTGACACCGTACAGGCTGTCCGGGCGCTGCGGCGCGTTCGCGTCGATCGTCTGCGTGCATTCGTAGAAGCCGATCGCATGCACGGAGCTCGCATAGATGACGCGCTTCACACCTGCCTGACGGGCGCCTTCATAGATGTTGTAGCTGCCGACGATGTTCGAGTCGAGAATGACCTGGAACGTGTTCTCGCGAGGCGCGCCACCCATGTGGATGACCATGTCGACGCCTTTCAGCATCTCGAACACCGCGTCGCGATCGGCGAGGTCGCAAATAAAGTGCTTTTCGTTTTCCCGCACTTCGCCGAGCGACTGACGGCCGTTCAGGCTGAGCGTCTCGGCATAGGGGCGCAACGATTCACGCAGGACGGAGCCCAGCGCACCGCCGGCGCCCGTGATTAGGATGTTCTTGAACGGCGGTTTGGTGATGTCAGTCATGGGGATGCTCCTTATCGGGTGACCGACGCATCGAGGGCGTCGAGCGTGATGCCGTAGTCGTCGCGCAGTTGCGCTTCGGAGATGTATTCGTTGCGGATGTCGCGCAGCAGCTCTTCCTTGCTGCGTTGTTCCGGCGAACCGACTCCGCCTCCACCGGGCAGCGATAGCACGACGCGCTGATAGTCGCCGACAGCCTGCGTGCCTTTGCCCTTCATCTTCGTACCGTCGGACAGCTCGACCTGTCCGGCCGCGCCGGGTTTGCCGCCGGCGTGGCCGCGGGCAGGGTGGTCGATACGGTCGAACATCGCATTGAAGCGGAATTGATAACCGGCGCGCGGGCCGATCTCAACGATCTGGCCGAGACCGCCGCGGTGTTTGCCCGCGCCACCGGAGCCGGAGCGCATTTCCTTGCGCCACACGACGATCGGCCCGACCTGTTCGGTGGCCTCGACCGACATCGCATGGACGCCGCTCGGAAACGCCGTCGCCGACAGGCCGTCGAGTTCGGCACGTGCGCCGGTGCCGCCGCTGTTGAACATCAGGATCTCGGCACCCTTGAGGCCGGAGTCCTCACGTGCCGGCCGTGCGCTGACATGCAGATTCCATAGTGCGCCTGCGCCTTCGGTTGGCGCGCGGTTCGGCAGGATCTTATCGAGCGCGCCCAGGACCAAGTCCGGAACGAAGTGTCCCAGCACATGCCGGACAGCGACAGGGCTCGGGCGCTGCGCGTTCAGAATGCAGCCAGTCGGCGCCTGTACGCGGAACGGCTCGAGCGACGCCGCGTTGTTGGGCACCTCGGGTGCAATGATGCACTTCAGCCCATAGCATGCATAGGCCTTCGCATACAGCAGAGGAACGTTGATCCCGAACGGGCTGGCAGGCGACGAACCGGCAAAGTCGGCCAACAGGTGATCGTCGGCAACCGTCAGCGTGACGTTCAACTTGACCGGCGAGTCGTAGCCGTCGAGCGTCATGTCGTTCGTCTTCGTACCCTTCGGCAGCGCGGCGATCCGTTCGAGCGTGGCTTCGCGGCTGCGCGCGAGAATGAACTCGCCGATGCCTTCGACATCTCGGAGCCCGAATTCCTTCAACATTTCAAGCAGGCGCTTGTGTCCCGTTTCGTTGCACGAAGCCAGTGCGTAGAGGTCGCCGACGACCTTGTCCGCTTCACGAACGTTGTTGCGCAGGATGTTGATGAGATCGCGATTGACTTCACCTCGCTCGATCAACTTCATGATCGGGACGAAGAGGCCTTCCTCGTAGATTTCCCGCGAATCCGGGCCGAACCCACGGCCGCCGATGTCTACCACGTGCGCGGTGCTGGCGAAGTAGCCGATCAATTCACCATCGAGGAACGAAGGGGAGACGACCGTGAAGTCGTGCAGGTGGCCAGTCCCTCGCCACGGATCGTTGGTCAGGTAGACATCGCCTTCGTACATCCGGTCGACACCGATCTCGTTCATGAAGTGCTCGACGGCTTCCGCCATCGTGTTGACGTGACCGGGCGTACCGGTCACCGCCTGCGCGAGCATCCGTCCGCTCTTGTCGAAGATTCCGGCTGACAAATCGCCCGCTTCGCGCACGCTGGTGCTGAACGCCGTGCGGATCAGGGCCATCGCCTGCTCCTCGACGACGGAGATCAGGCGGTTCCACATCACCTGCATGCGGATGGTGTCAATGTTGTTGAGTGACATGGTTACTCCTGATTCGCGATAGCAGCGGTCAATTCTTTGGACGTTACGAGCAGGCAACCGTCGGGCTGGACGGTCGCGTTGAACGAGGACGTGATGAGGGTCGAGGTCTCGGGTTCGACTATGATCGCCGGGCCGACGACGGTCTCACCCACGCCGAGCGTTTCGCGCTCGACGATGGCTGCTTCAACGAATTGATGCAGTGCTGCGTCGAAAATCTCGCGGGTCTTCGGGGCGCGGACCGGATCGAGACTATCGACCAGTTGCAACCGTTCGACCGGCGGAAGCGGGGAGCTCGCCTTGACTGCCCAACTCACGATCTCGACATCCAGCCCGTCGATCGGACGACCGAAGAATTGCGTATAGGCTTTCGTGAACAACTCGGAGAAGGTGACACGATCCTCCGCCACGAACGGGCGATAGGGAATTGCGATAGGAATTTCCCAGCCCTGACCGACGTACCGCATAAACGCCTTCACCTCGACCACCGGCTCGACATCGCCCGATCCCTGGCGCGCAAAGTGGATGGCCTCGGTGCTGAGCTGCTCGACGATCTCGTTGAGCGCACGCGCGTCGAAGTCGTTGAACCGCATGCTCGCACTACGGACGCTCTCGTAGCCGAACGGCGCGCGCAGGAAGCCGATCGCGGAGCCGACGCCAGCGCCGGGCGGCACGATGAACTTCCGGATGCCGCTCTTCTCGCACAGTCGCGCGGCATGCAGCGGGCCGGCTCCACCGAACGTGATCATCGTGTAGTCGCTGATGTCCTTGCCGCTTTCGACTGCGTGCACGCGGGCGGCATTGCTCATGTTCTCGTCGACGACTTCCGCAACGCCGTATGCAGCTTCTTCCGCACTGAGCGACAGCGCGGCACCGACGTCATCCAGCATTGCGCGTGACGCATTAGCGTTCGACAGCGGAATGGAGCCGCCGGCGAAATTGTTCGGATCGAGGCGGCCGAGCAGAAGGTCAGCGTCCGTCACGGTCGGCTGCGTGCCGCCGCGCTGGTAACACGCAGGACCGGGCTCGGATGCGGCGCTATGCGGGCCGACGCGGATTTGCCGCATCACGTCGAGCGAGGCGATGGAACCGCCGCCCGCACCGATTTCCACCATCTCGACGACCGGGATCGAAATCGGCATACCGCTACCTTTTTTGAAGCGGTAGGTGCGCGCGACTTCGAACGTGTTGGCGGTCTTGGGCGTGAAATCGTCGATCAGGCAGATCTTCGCCGTCGTGCCGCCCATGTCGAACGACAGCACGGTGTCGAGGCTGTATCGCGCAGCGATATGCGCGGCGAAGATGGCGCCGCCTGCGGGACCCGACTCCACGAGGCGCACCGGGAATTCCGATGCGCTGTCGATCGACACGATGCCGCCGCCGGAGTGGATGATGAAGATCGGGCACACGGCGCCGGCCGCACGCACCTGGCCGAGCAGGCGGTCCAGATACGACTTCATGATCGGACGGACATAGGCGTTTGCGCAGACCGTGTTGAAACGCTCGAACTCGCGAATCTGCGGCGAAACTTCGCTCGAGATCGACACGGAGACATGTGGCAGCCGCCTTTCGATTGCGTCGCGCATCATGCGCTCGTGCACGCCGTTGACGTAGGCGTGAATGAAGCCGATGGCGACGCTCTCATAGCCGCCTTGCTCGATGTGGTCCACGACGCGGTCGACCTGAGCTTCCGTCGGGGCCAGCAGAATGCCGCCTTGCGCATCGATGCGCTCGCTCAGCGTGAAGCGGTCGCAACGCTCGATGAGCGGCGGCGGCAGCTTGATGTTCAGATCGTATTGCTCGAACCGATTTTCGGTTCGCATCTCGATCGTGTCGCGGAAGCCTTCCGTCGTGACGAAGGCGGTTTTTGCCCCTCGCCGCTCGATGAGGGCGTTCGTCGCGAGCGTCGTGCCGTGAATGATGACGCCGATGTCCTTCAGTTCGATGCCAGCCTTGCCTGCAACGATGCTGACGCCTTTGATGATCGCGCGTTCGGGCGCGGTGTAATCCGTAAGGACCTTGGTGGAAAAGAGCTTTCCACCGAGCTCGAGCGCGACATCGGTAAAGGTCCCGCCGATATCAACACCGACTCGTGCCTTGTCGTGACTGGCCACCATGACTCTCCTGTTTAAACCATTGCATGCGCCTGGCGTACGCCTGGCAGATTCGCGATTCACGAACACCGGATCGCGGGGTGGCGCAGTGGCTGCCCGTCACGATCCTTGCCGACCCCGCACACGACGATCAAAGCGTGCTGAGCTGCTGTTTTGCTCGTTGACATATGATGAGTGACGTCTTACAGTAATGTCAACAGAGACAAATAAATTTCCGGCTAAAGCACCTCGGCGCGCGCTGCTTTTTCTACTTAAACCAATGTTTTATAAGGTATTTGTTGTTGTGCGTTGTGGCGGATGGCGACCCGCGACAACCTCGGCATGTAACTATACGCGACGCACAAAATTTGCAAAAACTATTTTTTTCGGAGATTTTTGAGGGCGGTGAGATGTGACGCGGCCGAGGGCGGGAGGTGTTCGGGCAAACCCGTAGGCGTGCTTCCCCGGGTGGGTTCTTCTTGCGTTGTTGTGTCAGCGATTGGCGCTGGTGAGTTCGTTCAATTTGCCCCCGGTAAGTGGGGCGTCATGGAGTGTCGGTGGATATTTTCATACAGCAGATCCTCAACGGGCTGGTGCTCGGCAGTGTCTACGCCATCATCGCGTTGGGCTACACGATGGTGTACGGCATTCTCGGCATCATCAACTTTGCGCATGCGGATGTATTGATGGTGGGCGCGATGGTCGCGCTATCCGCCATTACCGTGTTGCAGAACCACTTCCCGCAGCTGGGCAACGTCGCGACGCTGACGATCGGCCTTGGCATCGCCGCGATCGTCTGCGCCTGCGTGGGCTACACGATCGAGCGGGTAGCGTATCGGCCGCTGCGCCGCGCACCGCGTCTCGCCCCGCTGATCACCGCGATCGGCGTGTCGATCCTGCTGCAGACGGCCGCGATGATCATCTGGTCGCGCAATCCGCTGCCGTTTCCGCAATTGCTGCCGACCGACCCGATCAACGTGATCAAGGCCACCGACACGACGCCCGGCGCCGTGATCTCGTTGACCGAAATTGTGATCATCGCGGTCGCGTTCATCGTGATGGCCGGCCTTCTGCTGCTCGTGCACAAGACCAAGCTCGGACGCGCAATGCGCTCGATTGCGGAGAACCCCAATAACGCGAGCCTGATGGGCGTGAACCCGAACTTCGTGATCTCGGCGACGTTCATGATCGGTTCGGCGCTTGCGGCACTTGCCGGCGTCATGGTGGCGTCGGAATACGGCAACGTGCACTTCTATATGGGCTTCATCCCAGGGATCAAGGCGTTCACTGCAGCGGTGCTGGGCGGGATCGGCAACCTCGGCGGCGCAATGGTCGGTGGTGTGGTGTTGGGTCTGATTGAGCAGCTGGGCGCTGGCTATATCGGCGATCTGACAGGCGGCGTGTTCGGCAGCAACTACCAGGACGTGTTCGCATTCATCGTGCTGATCATCGTGCTGGTGTTCCGTCCGTCCGGCCTGTTGGGCGAGCGTGTGGCCGATCGCGCATAAGGAGAATGAGATGAATTCCACCCAACAGATCGAACCTTCGCTGACCCTCGTTGAAGAGCGCAACACGACGAAGACCATCATCATCGGCATCCTGACCGCCGCGTTCGTGATCGCCGCGCCGATCATCATCGGCTCGGCCGGCGGCAACTACTGGGTCCGCGTGCTCGACTTCGCGATGCTGTACGTGATGCTCGCGCTGGGCCTGAACGTGGTGGTCGGCTTCGCCGGCCTGCTCGACCTCGGCTACATCGCGTTCTACGCGGTGGGCGCCTACACGGCGGCGCTCCTGAGCTCGCCGCACCTGACCTCGCAGTTCGAGTGGATCGCGGCGTTCGCGCCGAACGGGCTGCACGTGCCGTTCCTGCTGATCGTGCCGATCGCGATGGCGCTGGCGGCGACCTTCGGGATCCTGCTCGGCGCGCCGACGCTGCGCCTGCGCGGCGACTACCTGGCGATCGTCACGCTCGGCTTCGGTGAAATCGTCCGGATCTTCATGAACAACCTCGACCGTCCGGTGAACATCACCAACGGCCCGAAGGGGATCACGGGCATCGATCCGGTGCACGTCGGCGGCTTCAACCTGTCGCAGACGCATACGCTGTTCGGCTTCCAGCTGCCGTCGGTGTACATGTACTACTACCTGTTCGTGCTCTGCTCGCTGCTGGTGATCTGGGTGTGTACGCGTCTGCAGCACTCGCGTATCGGCCGCGCGTGGGCCGCGATCCGCGAAGACGAGATCGCCGCGAAGGCGATGGGCATCAACACCCGTAACGTGAAGCTGCTCGCGTTCGCGATGGGCGCGTCGTTCGGCGGCCTGTCGGGCTCGATGTTCGGTGCGTTCCAGGGCTTCGTGTCGCCCGAGTCGTTCACGTTCTGGGAATCGATCGTCGTGCTCGCCTGCGTGGTGCTCGGCGGCATGGGCCACATCCCGGGCGTGATCCTGGGCGCGGTGCTGCTCGCGATCTTCCCGGAATTCCTGCGCTCGACGATGAGCCCGCTGCAGCACGCGCTGTTCGGTCATGACATCGTCGACACCGAAGTGATCCGTCAGGCGCTGTACGGCCTCGCGATGGTGATCATCATGCTGTACCGCTCGGAAGGCCTGTGGCCCGCGCCGAAGCATGAGGACAAGATCGCGAAACTGGCGAAGCGCAACAGCAAGAAGCCGGTGCGCGCTTAACCTACGGACAAGGGGATACACACATGAGCGACAAGCAAATCCGACTGTCCGTCTCGGGCGTGAACAAGCGCTTCGGCGGGCTGCAGGCGCTGTCCGACGTCGGCCTGCAGATCCGCGAAGGCGAGATCTACGGTCTGATCGGCCCGAACGGCGCCGGCAAGACGACGTTCTTCAACGTGATCACGGGCCTCTACACGCCCGACTCCGGCGACTTCAAGCTGGACGGCACGAACTACACGCCGACGGCCGTGCACCAGGTGGCCAAGGCTGGCATCGCGCGCACGTTCCAGAACATCCGCCTGTTCGGCGGGATGACGGCGCTCGAGAACGTGATGGTGGGCCGCCACGTGCGCACCAAGCACGGGCTGCTCGGCGCGGTGTTCCAGACGCCGGCCGAACGCCAGGAAGAGCGCGAGATCAAGGAACGCGCGATCGAGCTGCTCGAATACGTCGGCGTGCTGCAGTACGCGGACTACACGTCGCGCAACCTGTCGTACGGTCACCAGCGTCGGCTGGAAATCGCCCGGGCCCTCGCGACCGACCCGAAGCTGCTCGCGCTCGACGAGCCGGCAGCCGGGATGAACGCGACCGAGAAGGTCGAACTCACGCGCCTGCTCGACAAGATCCGCTCGGACGGCCGCACGATTCTCCTGATCGAGCACGACGTGAAGCTCGTGATGGGGCTGTGCAACCGGATGACGGTGCTCGATTACGGCAAGGTGATCGCCGAAGGTCTGCCGCAGGACGTGCAGAAGAATCCGAAGGTGATTGAGGCATATCTCGGCGCAGGGGTGCACTGATGGCAGCGGCAATGTTGAAAATCAAGGGCTTGCAGGTCAACTACGGCGGCATCCAGGCCGTCAAGGGCGTTGACATGGAAGTCCGTCAGGGCGAGCTCGTGACGCTGATCGGTGCGAACGGCGCCGGCAAGACCACGACGATGAAGGCGATCACCGGCCTGAAGCCGTACTCGGCGGGCGACATCGAGTACGAAGGCAAGTCGATCAAGGGCATCCCGTCGCACGAGCTGCTCAAGCGCGGCCTCGCGATGGTGCCGGAAGGCCGCGGGATCTTCGCGCGCATGTCGATCATCGAGAACATGCAGATGGGCGCGTACCTGCGCAACGACAACGAGCAGATCAAGAAGGACGTCGACCGCATGTTCGGCTTCTTCCCGCGCCTGAAGGAACGGGCGACGCAGCTCGCGGGCACGCTGTCGGGCGGCGAGCAGCAGATGCTGGCGATGTCGCGCGCGATCCTGTCCAAGCCGAAGCTGCTGCTGCTCGACGAACCGTCGATGGGGCTGTCGCCGATCATGGTCGAGAAGATCTTCGAAGTGGTGCGCGAGATCTCGAAGGAAGGCATCACGGTGCTGCTGGTCGAGCAGAACGCACGCCTCGCGCTGCAGGCGGCCGACCGCGGCTACGTGATGGATTCGGGCACGGTCACGATGGAAGGCGACGCGAAGCAGATGCTCGACGATCCGAAGGTGCGGGCCGCGTATCTGGGCGAATAGATTGCTTTAATTGATTTTGTTTTGCGAAAGGACAGAAAATGAAAATCCTGGTGCCAGTGAAAAGAGTGGTCGATTACAACGTGAAGGTCCGCGTGAAGTCGGACAACACGGGCGTCGACATCGCGAACGTGAAGATGTCGATGAACCCGTTCGACGAAATCGCCGTTGAAGAAGCCGTGCGCCTGAAGGAAGCGGGCGTCGCGACCGAAGTGATCGCGGTGTCGGTGGGCGTGACGCAAGCGCAGGAAACGCTGCGCACGGCGCTCGCGATCGGCGCGGATCGCGCGATCCTCGTCGAGTCGAACGACAGCGTCGAGCCGCTGGCCGTCGCGAAGATCCTGAAAGCGCTGGTCGACAAGGAGCAACCGCAGCTGGTGATCCTCGGCAAGCAGGCGATCGACGACGATTCGAACCAGACGGGCCAGATGCTGGCTGCGCTGGCAGGTCTCCCGCAAGCGACGTTCGCGTCGAAGGTGACGATCGCCGACGGCCGTGCGACGGTTGCGCGCGAAGTCGACGGCGGCGCGGAAACGCTGTCGCTGACGCTGCCGGCGGTCGTGACGACCGACCTGCGCCTGAACGAGCCGCGCTACGTGACGCTGCCGAACATCATGAAGGCGAAGAAGAAGCCGCTGGAAACGGTGAAGCCGGAAGACCTCGGCGTGGACGTCACGCCGCGTCTGAAGACGCTGAAGGTGGCCGAGCCGCCGAAGCGCGCAGCCGGCGTGAAGGTGCCGGACGTGAAGACGCTGGTCGAGAAGCTGAAGACCGAAGCCAAGGTGCTGTAAGAGGGAGCGCAAAGAAATGACGATTCTGGTGATTGCAGAACACGACAACGCGTCGATCAAGGCCGCGACGCTGAACACGGTGGCGGCGGCTGCGAAGATCGGCGGTGACATCCACGTGCTGGTCGCGGGCCACAACGCGCAAGCGGCGGCCGACGCGGCGGCGAAGATCGCAGGTGTATCGAAGGTGCTGCTCGCCGACGCGCCGCAACTGGCCGAAGGCCTCGCGGAAAACGTCGAGGCGACCGCGCTGAACATCGCGAAGGACTACTCGCACATCCTCGCGCCGGCCACCGCCTACGGCAAGAACGTCGCGCCGCGCATCGCCGCGAAGCTGGACGTCGCGCAGATCTCGGACATCACGGCGGTCGATTCGGCCGACACGTTCGAGCGTCCGATCTACGCGGGCAACGCGATCGCGACGGTGCAGTCGAGCGATCCGATCAAGGTCATCACGGTGCGTGCGACGGGTTTCGATCCGGTGGCAGCCGAAGGCGGCAGCGCGGCGGTCGAGAAGATCGAAGCGGCGGCCGACGCCGGCAAGTCGCAGTTCGTGAGCCGTGAGGTGACGAAGCTCGACCGTCCGGAACTCACCAGCGCGAACATCATCGTGTCGGGCGGCCGCGGTCTGGGCAGCGGTGAAAATTACACGAAGGTGCTGGAGCCGCTGGCCGACAAGCTGTCGGCAGCCCTCGGCGCATCGCGCGCGGCAGTGGACGCCGGCTACGTGCCGAACGACTATCAGGTCGGCCAGACCGGCAAGATCGTCGCGCCGCAGTTGTACATCGCGGTGGGCATCTCGGGGGCGATCCAGCACCTGGCCGGGATGAAGGATTCGAAGGTGATCGTCGCGATCAACAAGGATCCGGAAGCACCGATCTTCAGCGTGGCCGATTACGGCCTCGTCGGCGATCTGTTCGAAGTCGTTCCGACACTGGCCGGGACCCTGTAATCCAAATTCTGAGCGAATCACAACACGGTGATGCAGACACCTGCTGTAACGCAGCCGCATCACAATCCTTGATAGTTGCTTCCATTAACGGAGAGTACCCCTTATGATTTCCACGACCGATCCTCATATCAATCGCAAGCCGCGCAACATTTCGCAGGCGGAGTGGGACACCCGAGTACAGGTCGCGGCGGCGTATCGCCTTGCCGCCAAATTTGGTCTCACCGATCTGATTTATACGCACATCTCGGCGCGAGTGCCGGATACTGACGATCAATTCCTGATCAACCCGCACGGCTGGTTCTTCGATGAAATCACGGCGTCGTCGTTGGTGAAGATCGACGTCAACGGCAATCCGATCGGCGATGATCGCTTCGAAGTCAACGCGGCGGGCTTCACGATCCATAGCGCGCTGCACACGGCGCGACATGATGTCGAATGCGTTGTTCACCTTCATACGACGCACGGAATGGCCGTTGCAGCGATGGAGTGCGGTCTGCTTCCACTGAACCAAATCAGCATGCAGTTCTACAACCGTGTCGCTTACCACGAGTACGAAGGGATTTCACTCGAACTCGACGAACGTGAGCGCATCGTTAAGTCGATCGGCGAAAAGGACTACCTTATTCTGCGCAACCATGGTTTGCTGACCACAGGGCGCTCCGTGGCCGAGGCATTCACGCGGATGTATTACTTGAACAAGGCTTGCGAGATCCAGGTGGTTACCTTGTCGGCCGGTCAGAAAGTGACGGTACCCTCGCCCGAGGTCTGTGAGCACGCTGCCAAACAACACGACGACTATGCGTACCTAGATACCGTTCATCTGGATCGGGAATGGACTGCGTTGCTGCGTTTGTTGGAGCGTGACGGGTCGGATTACCGCTCCTGAGGCTGCATCGAGACGTGTGCGAGCGAGAAGCCGTCCTGGACAGGGATGTCTCTCGCTCCCAAGGTCAATGGGCAGCCATGGTTTTTTGCATTGACGAACTCGTTCTAGGTGAGAAGTGAAACGGTACCAATTCGCCTCGACTCGAGGATTTTTTTTCCGAGCGTTGCGCTTTCCCTTCCCCGTTGTATGGAATACGGAAAGGGGATTCCTCGGCGTGGCAGGGAATCCAAGATTGATCAACGAATGGAAAACCCGTACCGAAGTACCGTTAGAATGCCTGTTTGACGTCGAAGTGATACCGGATGAGTCGGGTGCTGCAACAGGGTCGCTTTTAGTCGACGCGCCCGACAACGTTGCGTCGACCGAACCCGACTGGAACCATCTTGCGCAACTTTTGATGTGTTCGAAGTTTGGTTTCGGTCTTGCGCTTACACAAAGCATGTTCAACCTTCCGACTTACCCTTGGGCAATCGAAGCGACGGCAATGAAACTCGGCGTGAGCCGACGTTTCCTGCAAATGGCCCTTTTCCGCGAATCGTACAGCTTCGAATCAGCGCTTCGGCGGTGTCGCGCATTGAACCACCTCTTGACCAGTGGCGATTCCCCGCTTCATTTCGCCGGGAAGGCCAGCGACAGGTATTCCTTGACGGCGGCAATGGCGTGTGGCACGGCGCGTTAGGTCAACTAGAACGTTCCCTTGGATCGCGAGGCGATTTCCTGCCTGCTTAGAACGTACGGACTTTGGTAATAAAGGCAGTATGAAGCGATTATGATGCGGGGCGCGAAACTGCTTTGAATGACGAGGGTGACCGGATCGGCAGGAATCAAAATTTCTGTTGCTTCTCGAGAAAGATCTATGTTGCCGTATTCGGCGGCGGCGAGTGGTGATGGCTATGTTTCCAAAAGCTGATATTAGTTCGAGTGAGGCAAGCGGGGCATATGCCAGGCGTGATCTGACCTTGCCCCTGTTTCGCGAATCCCATAGCTGAGAGATTTACGCGGCCCTTCCGTGTTGAGCGGCGAACCAGTTTTTCTGTGTCTGCGAAATCACGGGCAATGTATCGCTGCTCACCGGGACGAACTCGTGGTTCTCGGAATCGCTTCCGTGGATAACGCTTGCTGTCGGCGTGTTCGGCGCGGGATTCGCATGCTGGCTGAAAGCCGCTCGTCCTGAACTGTACAAGGGTATGGGCCGGCTGCTCGATGAAGCGTGACGCCGCGTAGTGCGACGATATTCGCCCTCGCCGAGCATGTTTGACGAGGGCGAATTGCGTGATGCGGGGCGCGCGCTGCACCGTGTGATGCAGGCGGCTGAGCGGACGATGCCGTGCCCGAGCCGGTGCGATCACTCACAGGGTGCATGGCATCGGCCGCGTGCGGGACGTCGGATGGCGGGCCTGCATATGCGCCATATTCGCGCGCAGATGTGTTTGGTCTTGCCGCGCAACTGACGATATTGTCAGAACGCTGGGGTGATTGGTGCTTTCCCTCGAGTTTCGCGAATTCATCCGAACGACTGATTTCACGTGCGAGTCATCCGATAAAAATCATCGTACTCCGAATTAATTGGCAGGACCGGAAAGGGACCGTTGCTCGAGTCGGTGTGTTTTGATCATTTGAGGAGACAGCGGTGTTCAACAATAGTGCGACGAAGGCAGGGTGGATGGTTGGCGCGATGACGGTACTGTGTTCGCCGGTCAGTTATGCGCAGAGCAGTGTGACTCTGTATGGCATTATCGATACGGGCGTGACCTATGTGAGCAACCAGCAGGTTGCATCGCCTGCCGGCGGGGTCTCGGGGAAGGGCGCGTGGTCGATGAGTACAGGTAACTTGTCGCCGACCAGTCTCGGCCTTCGCGGCTCGGAAGATCTGGGTGGGGGCGCGAGCGTGGTGTTCAACCTGCAGAGTTATTTCCCGTCGAACAACGGCGCGCTGTTCCAGGCGAATAATCTGTTCGATGCGACCGCGATGGTGGGCTTGAAATCCGATGCCTGGGGCATGCTGACCGCAGGGCGGCAGTTCGATTCGTATACCAATGCGCTGGCGCCCTTTGCGATCAGCAATACCTGGGCCGGGGCGGCAGGAGCGCACTTCGGGGACATCGACAACGTCAATGGTGCCTTCAGCCTCAACAACGGTGTTCAATATACGAGCCCGACATTTCACGGGCTCAACGTGAGCGGCACCTTCGGTTTTGGCAATCACGCCGGTGCGTTTTCCACCGATCGCGCGTGGGCGGCGGCGGTCAATTATACGAACGGGCCGTTTTCATTGGGCGCGGGATACCTATCGCTGCGCAACCCGCTCACGGCGGCCCTAGGCGGCAGTTCGGGGTATATCGGCGAGCTCAGCTGCGGGCAGCCTGCGGCTAACTACTGCGGTCTGCAGGATGCAAGCGAGGTGCGCACGTTCGGTCTCGGCGCCGGTTATACGATGGGCGCGCTGGCGCTCAATGCGATGCTGACGCGCTCCATCCTGGTCGATAGCCGGTATCTCGCTTCTTCGGGCGGGCCGGTGAGCGACGTGCGTTTCGATACCGCAGAGCTCGGCGGGTTGTACAACGTTACGTCAGCGTTCCAGTTGGGTCTCGGTTATAGCTATACGCAGGCGAAGATCCGGGCGCTGGATTCGAAAACGAACATCCACAAGCTGTCGGTGGGCGCAATCTACAGCTTGTCGAAACGTACTCAACTTTATGTGCTCGGCAGTCTGGAAAAGATGACCGGTGCGGGGCTTGGCATCAATCCGGAAACCGGCGCCTTCGAGAATTACGCACAGATTGGCTATCAGCTCGGCTCGAACACGTCGTCGCAGATTGCGGCTTCCGTCGGCATCAAGCACTCTTTCTGAAAATACCCCGCGGTCATATGACGGACCGGTCAAGCTACGATTACCGGCACCCTGCTGGGAGCGTGGCGCGGCCGCTTAACGAGATGACTTGCATGTCTACCATGGATCGAAGCTGGACGGCGTTCCACGATCCGATGTCGGACGTGCGCTTGCGTGCCAGATCCCCATCCGGTCGCCCGCCATGTTAATGGCGCCGACCCAAGGTTTGGTGCGGAGCAGCATCGACGGGGTAAAGGCCGCGAAGATCGGCGTCGGGTTGATGTGCCGGGTCCACGGAATTCGCTGCGCGAGCTCGGCGCGTGCGAGGCCGCCAACGGCCACGAGTGCGATGCCCGTCGGCTACTTCGACGCGCGCTTGCCGTGTGCCGTAATCAATCCAAGCACCGCGATCACAAGCAGATGCGCAGGCAGCGGCGGGGCGCCGACACGCAAGTCGAATACACGCCAACACCGCTCCTTGAGGTGGTCTTGTCGCGGCGGACTTAATGCGTTGCAGTTACCATTATCGTTTGTCTGTTTAGTCAAAAATCAGCAGCACCGCGTGGTACACGACATGATCTGCGGCGAAGATCATGACCGTAAAGCCGAGCATCCGTTGCATGCCGACACCCGCCAACGTGAAGACGGGCGCGGCCCAGAACGACTGCATCATACGCCACCGGATAGCCGAGCAGGATCACGCCTGCGATCAACATCAAGAAGATCACCGCATTCGCGCCGGAAAACGCGACGTGCTGAAATTGCGTCAACACGATCAGACCGACGCGCACCGCACGATGAACGCGCTACCGATCCACGAATGCTGCACTTTGTTGCGAAGTTCAGCCCGCCTCCGGGTTTCTTGCGGATAGGCTCGTCGGGATGGCGGTCGGTATCGAGTGACACAGCATCGATATCACGCGGACGCAGCCACGCCAGCACGAACGGCATCGCGACGCACATGATGAACGTCGGTACGAGATTGAAGCGCGTGAAAACCGGTTAGCCGAAGGGCAGCACCGCTTTGTTGACTGACCTAGGTACCGCTAAGTTGATAGATTGCATCGCCGTAGGTCGCCATTAACCTTACGGCGCGACCGATGCGCCCGTGATGCCGTGCCGCCGCAGACAATCCGCGACGAAGCCTGACGCCTTCATCTCTTCGACGAAATCGCCGAGGAACGCGGCCGCCGCTGCGCCGCGGCTCTTCGGCACACCCATTGCCTGACGGATCACCATGAAACGCTCGTCGAGCAGACGCAGGCCTGGCGTCTTCGACGCATCGGCTTCCAGTTGCTGTTTTACGCCCGCGGCGACTTCGAGCTGCTGTTCGACGAACGTCGGCACGACGGCCGGCGACGTCGGCGCGCGCACGATCTGCGCGGCCTTCAGTTCGCGCGTGAGGAACAGGTCGTACGCACTGCCCTTGCCGACGGCCACGCGGTTGTGCGGCTGATCGACGTCCGCATTGCTTCGGATCGGCGAGTCGTCGCGCACCAGATAGAACCCTTCGATCAGCACGTACGGCTCGGTGAACGCGACCGTTTCGCCGCGTAGCGGATCGACCGCGAAGAACCCGAAATCGGCCCGCTCGTCGGTCAACGCCTGCACGGACTTGCGGGCCGCATCGAACACCACCAGCTCGAGCTCGGCGGAAAGC